>JBDIAL010000065.1:0-16155 GCA_039812405.1 Nostocoides sp. | reverse complement strand
GGCGGATTCAAGGTGTCTGCGCAACAGTGAGTAGTTGGTCGAGTTTCTCACCTGGGGTGGCGTAGTCGAGGATTTTGCGGGGTCGGATGTTGAGGAGTGTCTCGGCGTGGGCGACGTCGGCGTCGGTGACGTGGGTGAAGTCGGTGCCTTGGGGAAGAACTCTCGGATCAGGCCGTTGGTGTTCTCGTTGGTGGGTCGCTGCCAGGGTGAGTGCGGGTCGCAGAAGAAGACCGGGCAGCCGCTGGCCACGCTGAAGCGGGCGTGCTCGGCCATCTCCACGCCCTGGTCCCAGGTCAGCGACCGCCACAGGCTGGCGGGCAGGCGCTGAGCCATCTGGGTCAGCCGCTGGGTGACGGTCTGGGTGTCGTGGACATCCAGACGGCTGATCAGGGTGAAGCGGGTGGTGCGCTCGACCAGGGTGATCAACGCCGAGGCCAGGTTGTGACCGCCGATGATCAGGTCGCCCTCCCAGTGCCCGGGCACGGCCCGGTCGGCGACCTCAGCAGGCCGGTTGGCGATGACGGCGTCCCCGACCCAGGACCGACGCGACCGGGCCGGCAGCCTCGAGCGGGGCGTGCGGCTGGCGCGGCCACTGCGCAACGCCTTGACCACCCTCAGCTCGTGCCGCAGCGACCCGCTGCCCTGCACGTACAACGCCTGATAGATGGTCTCGTGACTGACCTGCATCTGCTCATCGTCGCCGAACTCGACCCGCAGCCGGCCGCTGATCTGCTGCGGAGACATCCTCTGGTCCAACCACGCCACCACCTGCGCCCGCAACCGGGTCCCCGCCCGCAACTTGCGCCGATCCTGATCACGACGGGCCCGGACCTGCTCGACATCAGCCTGAGCCGCCACAGCCTGATACCGCCCACCACCGCCCCGCGCGATCTCCCGACCAACAGTGGCCCGATACACACCCAACTCGGCGGCAATCCGCGCCGCCGGCACCCCCTCACCCAGCCGGACCTGGATCACCACCCGCGCAGCCAACGTCAACCGACCCCGCCCATCCAGGAACTCCCCAGCCACCGGCACCTGACCCACCGACCCCGACCACGCCGCACTGCGCCACCGCGAGGCCTGCCGAACCCCACCGACACCACCCACCTGCAACTGCATACCCGCCAGACTCGCCCAACGCCGCACCGAGCTCGCGTCAACCCCAACCAGACACGCCGCCGCATAACTGGAATGACCATCCACCAACAAATCCAACGCCCGAGCCCGCACCTCACCCGCAACAACCACAACCAACCTCCACAAGGCCCGTGTTGCGCTAACCCCTGAACCCGCCCGGTCGAGGCGTCGGTGAGACGAATCTCGAGGGCCTCCTGACGTCGTTCACCGCGCTGCGTGTTGAGCAGAACCCCGCGGGCCACCCCGAAGATCCACGCCCTGGCATCGCTTCGGCCGGTCGGGAGCTCTGCCAGTCGTCGCCACACGACCAGGAAGACCTCGGCAACGACGTCCTCGGCGTGGCTGGGACAGACCCGACGTGTCACGAAACGCAGAACGTCGGGCTGGGTGTCGGCGTACACCGCCCGGAACAGCGCCTCTGCCGTGGCCCGCGGGCCGTGAAGATCCTCCATGCCTCATCCTGTCCGGCAGGGGCAGAAGTGTGTCACCCGAGGCATACCACCATGCGAAGGGGAACGTCGAGATGGCCCAAGGGCGCCCGTATCGTTCGGGGCATGGAGCTGCTCCAGCCGCCGAAGGCCGCCCCTGGAGACAGGATCGCCGTGCTGTCGCCGTCGTTCGCGGCGCCGGCCGTGGGACCGGCCGTGCATGAGCAGGCGCTGGCGCGGCTGCACGCGGCCACCGGACTGGTGCCGGTGGAGTACCCCACGACGCGCCGGCTGGGAGCGACGGCCGAGGAGCGTGCCGACGACGTGAACGCCGCGTTCGCGGATCCCGAGATCCGGGCCGTGATCGCCACGATCGGTGGCGAGGACCAGATCACCGTCATCCCCCACCTCGACGCGCGGCTGGCGGTCGCCGACCCCAAGCCTTTCCTGGGGTACAGCGACAACACCAACCTGCTCAACTGGCTGTGGACGCATGGCGTGGCGGGCTTCTACGGCGGCTCGACCCAGGTCCACCTGGGACCCGGCCCGGGCCTCGACCCCGTCCACGAGCTGGCGCTGAGGGCGGCCCTGGTGACCGGTGGGCCGGTCGAGATCACCGAGCCCGGCGAGTCCGAGGATGTCGGCCGTCCCTGGGACGACCCACGGGCTCTGTCGCAGTTCGGCGACCGGGAGCCCACCGAGCCGTGGACCTGGGCGGGCCCGCACCGCGTCGTCTCGGGACGGACGTGGGGCGGGTGCATCGAGGTGCTCCAGTGGATCCTCGTCGCCGGTCGCTTCCCGGCCGACCCCGCGGTGCTGCAGGGCGGGGTGCTCCTCCTGGAGTCCTCCGAGGAGCTCATCCCGGCGCGCGAGTTCGGCTGGATCCTGCGCGCTCTCGGCGAGCGGGGGATCCTCGGGGCCGTCGCCGCCGTCGTGGTGGCGCGACCTCCGACGTCGAGCTTCGACGTGCAGCCCACTCCGGACGAGCGCCGCGCCCTGCGGGCGGCCCAGCGTGATGTCGCCATCGAGGTGGTGCTCGCCTACAACCCGGAAGCGGTCGTCGTGGTCGGGCCGCCGTTCGGGCACACCCGGCCGCAGTGGGTCCTCCCCTACGGGGGACGTATGCGGGTGGACGGCGTGACCCATCGGCTGCTCGCCGACTACGGCTGAGACGCGCGTGCGGCAGGGGCATGCGGACCGCGCCGGGCCAGCTGCTCAGCTCGGTCGGCGCCAACCGGTTGAGAATCCGGTGGGAATGGCGATAGCAAGGGGACTGTGACGGGTCGTAGCGGGTCGCCCCACCAGCCGTCGGGGTCAGCGGTGTCGAGGTGGGCGAGGCACACGAGGCTCTCCGAGCCCGGTCGGCACCGGTGGCTGCTGCAGGAGCTCGACCCCCTCGACGTCGCAGGGCTCTGCGCGACCGCTCGGAACGTCATCGGGCACTACCGGGCCGAGCTGCCGGACCTGCCCGAGCATCGCCGGGACGAGGTCGACAGCCGCTGGCTGGAGGTCATCCTCGAGCGGGACCAGGCGCGCCATCGGGGCCGGCCGCTCGGCGAGCGTCGCGAGCCGTCCACCCGGGTCGCCGGCTGCTGTCGCGATCACGCGCTGTTCGTCGTCGGTGGCCTCCGGGAGCACGGGATCCCGGCACGCACCCGGATCGGGTTCGCCGACTACCTCGTGGCCGGTCATGCCGTCGACCACGTCGTCGCGGAGTACTGGGACGGGGATCGGTGGCGACGGGTGGACCCCGAGGCGCCGGGCTCCGGGTTCGACGCCACGGACATCCCGCACGGCCCGGATGCACCCTTCCGGACGGCGGCCCAGGTCTGGCATCGACTCCGGAACGGCGATCTTCCCGAACCACACCGGTATTGCGTCACCCCGGGCTCGACGATGTCCGGCCCGTCCCTGATCCGCACCTACGTGATCTACGAGGTGGCCCATCGATGCGGCGACGAGCTGCTCCTGTGGGACGAATGGGGTGTGACGGCCGGCAGCGGCGAGGTGGACCTCATCGACACCCTCGCCGCGCTGCTGATCCGGGCCGACGACGGTGACGACGTCGCCGAGCGCGAGCTGGCCCGGCTGTATGCCGGCGATCACCGGATTCGCCCGGGACACACGGTCATCCAGCACTCCCCCTATGGCCGAGCGTCTCGGCGGATCGACCTCGGCAGGCGTGTCCCCGGTCATCCGGCCCGGTGACGCGGCCGGCTCCAGAGGCGAGCGGTCGGCATACGAGCGGTCGGCATACCCGTGCATCGGTCGGGGCCCCGGGCGCGGCGTCTCGGGCGAGGTGGCCTATAACAGGGCACGTGCTGGAGCTGCCTGACTCGTGGGTGTGGGACTCCTGGATCGTCGACGACGGATCCAGCTATCACCTCTTCTTCCTCTTCGCGTCGAGGGCGCTGGGCGACCCGTCACGGCGCCATCGTCGGGCCTCGGTGGGTCACGCCGTCTCCGGCGACCTGCGGACGTGGGTGCGCGTCCGGGACGCCCTGGTCCGAGGGGAGGCCGACGACTTCGACGGTGTTGCCACCTGGACCGGCTCGGTCGTCCGACACCCGGACGGCGGGTGGGTGATGTTCTACACCGGGGGTGCCGACACGCCCCGGGGCGTGGTCCAGTCGATCGGTCTCGCGACGTCCCCCGACCTCCACGTCTGGACGAAGAGCCCGAGGAACCCCGTCCTGACCGCCGATCCGCGCTACTACGAGACGTTGGCGGACGGGACGTGGTCGGACGAGGCCTTCCGCGACCCCTATGTGTTCGCCGATCCCGGCGGCAGGGGGTGGCACATGCTGGTCACCGCCAGGGCCGACCACGGACCGCTCGACGACCGGGGCGTCATCGGGCATGCGACGTCGCCGGACCTGATGTCGTGGACGGTGCAGCCGCCGCTGAGCGACCCGGGTCAGGGCTTCGCGCAGATGGAGGTGCTCCAGGTCGTGACCGTTGCCGGGAAGCCGACCCTGGTGTTCTCCTGCCTGCCCCCCGAGCGGTCCCTCCGGGCTCCTGACCGGGGCAGGGACTGCGGGGTGTGGCTGGCCGAGGGGGACTCCGTGGTGGGCCCCTTCGACCTGGCGAACGCCAGGCCGATCACCGGGAGCGATCGGTATGCCGGCCGCCTGGTTCGCGAGCGGGAGAGCGGCGAGTGGCTCCTCCTCGCCTTCGAGCACGACGAGCGGTCGCCGCACTTCGGGAGGATCATCGACCCCGAGCCCCTCCGGCTGCTGTAGAGCCGCCGACCGGCTGCCGCCGCGGGCTCACGCGGGCGACCGGCGGGGTGGCCCGGTGGTCGCCCGCACCACCAGCTGGGTGGGCACGGTGGGGTCGTAGTCGAGGGACTCGCCCCGCATGATCGCCAGGAGCAGCTCGCCGGACCGTCGGCCCTGTTCGTAGGGGTCCTGCCGGACGGTCGTCAGGTCCGCCAGCGCGGCGGTCGGATGGTCGTCGATGCCGACGACGGAGATGTCCTCGGGGATGCGGAGTCCGGCGCGGCGGATGGTGCGGATCGCGCCGAGTGCCACCTCGTCGGACTGGGCGTAGATCGCGGTGGGCTGGTGGCGCAGTCCGAGCAGCTGCCCCATGGCGAGTGCGCCGTTCTCGCCACCCCAGTCGGACGTGACGACGAGATCGGGGTCGACGGCCACGCCGGCCTCGCCGAGTGCGTCGTAGTAGGCGTCGGACCGTCGGGTCACGAGCGTCGGCTGGTCGGGGTCGGTGGCCTCCAGCATGGCGATGCGGCGGTGGCCGAGCTGGACGAGGTGGTTGACCGCCTGCCGGGCTGCCGCGTAGTCGTCGATGCTCACGAACGGGTAGGTGGCGATCTGGCCTCCTGCCGCGACCACGTGGACGCCCATCAGCTCCAGCCGACGCTGCTCCTGGTCGTCGACCTGGAAGGCGACCACCACGACAGCGTCGACCTTGCGCCGGGCGGGCAGCTTGCGGAAGAACTCCTTGCGGTCGCGGAGGTCGCCCACGTGGTAGAGCAGGACGTCCAGGTCGGCCTGTCGCAGGACGCTGTCCAGCCCCTCCACCACCGCGCCGAAGTACCAGCGGGACAGGTGCGGGATGAGGAGCGCCACGCGCCCGGTGTCCCCCTTGGCCAGTCGCGATGCGTCGGGCGAGACGACGTACTGCTGGTCCTCGGCCACCTGCCGCACCCGGCGGCGGGTCTCGGGCGCCACGTTGGGCGCATCGCTCAGCGCGCGCGAGGCGGTGCCCAGCCCGACGCCGGCGAGGCGCGCGATGTCGGCGAGGGTCGTCCTCCGCGATGCCTCGGCCATCGCCCCAGGATACTGATCTGGAAGCGCTTTCATTTCCCACGCCCCTGAGGTCACAAATGGAACAACGAGCCAATGGACCCCTTGACGGGTCAGGGGATGCCCTTCATACTCACTCTGGAAGCGCTTCCAGTCTCCTCTGGCAACCCGAGGAGATCACCCGGCGCGACCCAGGCACCCGGCCCAGGTGTCACCCTTCGACGAAGCAGGAGCAGCAATGAGCCACCCCGCTCTCACTCGACAGCGTCGGGTCATGACGATCAGCGTGACCGCTCTCGCCGCGGGAGGTGTGCTGGCGGCCTGCGCCCCGGGGAGCGGCTCCGGCGGCGCGACCTCCAGCGCGGCGACCTCGGTGAGCACGACGCTCGGATCGGAGCCGATCAAGCTGACCCTGTACGACGGCCAGGGGCTCAAGGCCATGGACGAGGCGCTCATCGCGGCCTTCGAGAAGAAGTACCCGAACGTGACGATCACCGGGACCTACGACCCGGACGCGGTCACGACGCAGAACCAGCCGCGCCAGCTGGCCTCGGCGACGCCGCCCGACCTGATCCGGGTCATCTCGGTGACCTCGGGGACCAAGAACGGACTGCTCACGGACCTCACGCCGTACGAGAAGGCATACAGCTGGGACTCGCTGCCGGCGTCGCAGCTGAGCCAGTTCCGTGAGGAGAACAACGTGGCGGGGTCCGGAGACCTCTACGCCAAGCCGTCCGGGTTCACGATGACCGGCCTCTACTACAACAAGAAGCTCGCCACCAAGGTCGGGATGTCGGGCGCGCCGACGTCCGTGGCGCAGCTGACGACCTTCTTCGGCAAGGCCAAGCAGGACGGCCTCACCGGCCTCATGGTCAGCAACAAGATGGGCGCGGCGGTCATGCCGTTCCAGCTCATGGCCAACTCCACGATGGGGGTCAAGGCCGTGACGCAGTGGGTCTTCAACGCGCCGGGCGCGAAGATCAACACGCCGGAGGGCGTCAAGGCCGCGCAGCAGCTCGGCGCGTGGAACACCGCCGGCTACCTCCCCTCGGGCCTCAACGGCCTGGACTCCAACGCGACGATCGCCATGTTCGAGCAGGGCAAGGGCGTGTTCTACGTCTCGGGCAACTGGGACGCGAACGCGCTCGCCAAGGCCATGGGGAGCAACGTCGGCTTCGTCGAGTTCCCCGCCTTCACCGAGGGCGGACAGGCGGGGGCGATGTCCGACGCGGCCACCGCCTTCGGGATCCCCAGCAAGTCGACGCACAAGGACGCCGCGGCGGCGTTCCTCAACTTCCTGTCCAGCGACGAGGCGCGGCAGATCGCCGTCGACAACTCGTACATGCCGACCGGCTCGACCTCCGCGACCGCTCCGAAGATCGCCTCCGGCGATGTCCTGGGCGACGTCCTGAAGGCCTTCGACACGCTGTCCACCGCGGGGGGCCAGGTGCCGTTCGTGCAGAACGCGACGGCCGGCATCTCCAACCAGGCGTGGACCCCCGAGACCCAGAACTTCCTCGGCGGGAAGACGACGGCGCAGAAGTTCCTGGACAACGTCCAGGCGGAGTACGAGAACGAGCTCCAGCAGTAAGGACATCCGAGAGATGAGCAGCATCGACGGCGCCATCGCGCCGGAGCCGCCCGCGGCCACTCCCTCGATCGACTCCGCCCGCTCGCGTCCCCGGCGACGCGAGCGGGCGGGGTCCCCACGCCCGGTCGGCAGTCGGCGGGCGGCATGGCTCGGCTGGCTGTTCGCCCTGCCGGCGCTCGTGATGTACGCGATCTTCGAGCTCTACCCGGTCATCACCGCCATCCAGTACTCCTTCTTCAACTGGGACGGCATCGGGGCGGCGACCCCGGCCGGGATCTCCAACTACGTGCGCGTGTTCACCGAGCCACGCCTGTTCTCCTCCATCCTCCACTCGTTCTTCCTCATCATCTTCTTCACCTTCCTGCCGCTCGGGATCGCGCTGGTCGTCGCCACCATCGTGCGGGAGATGAGGTCGAAGTTCTTCGGGGCGTCGGCCCGGGTCCTCATGTTCCTTCCGCAGATCATCCCGGGCGCGGCCGCGGCTGTCGCCTGGACGTGGATGTACTCGCCGAACGGGGCCGTCAACCAGCTCCTCAACGCGGTCGGGCTCCACTCGCTGACCCGGGCCTGGCTCGGTGACTTCACCTGGGCCCTGCCCTCGGTCGGCGTCATCGGCACCTGGCTGGCGATGGGCCTGTGCACCCTGCTCCTGCTGGCGGGGATCGGCAAGATCGACGGCTCCCTCTACGAGGCAGCCCAGCTGGACGGGGCCAACCGGCTCCAGCAGTTCCGGGCCATCACCCTTCCGGGGCTGCGCCGAGAGATCGGGGTATGCGTCACGATCACCATCATCTCCGCCCTCGCCAGCTTCGACGTGGTCTACATGTCGACCCAGGGCGGCCCCGGCTACAGCACGATGGTGCCGGGTGTGCAGGTCTACCAGCTGGCCTTCACCGAGAACCGGATCGGTCAGTCCTCGGCGCTGGCGATCGTGCTGAGCCTGCTCGTCCTCGTCGTCATCCTTCCCATCCAGCGCTTCTTCCGAGAGGAGGACTAGTCGCGATGCTGGTCCGCGCCAAAGACACCGCGCCCAAGGCGATCCTGCTGACCCTGGCCGCCCTGTTCTCCGTCTTCCCGCTCCTGTCGATGCTCTCCGCGGCCCTGCAGCCCCAGGGGTCGACACCCTTCGGCATCTCCTTCCCCCGCCACCCCCAGTGGCACAACTTCATCGACGCCTGGAACGTCGCCAACGTCACGGTCCTGCTCAAGTCGAGCGTGATCTACGTGGTGGCCGTGGTGCCCATCGCCCTGCTCATCGCGGCCATGGCCGGGTATGCCCTCGGCCAGCTGAACATCCCGTTCGGCAATGCCTTCTTCCTGCTCCTGGTCTTCGGGCTGACGCTTCCCTTCGAGGTCGTCGTCGTGCCGCTGTACTACCAGATGCAGTCCTTCGGACTCCTCAACACCTATCCCGGACTGATCCTGCCGCTCATCGGCCTCAACATGCCGTTCGCCGTCTTCTGGATGCGAACCCACTTCCTCTCGGTGCCCCGGGACCTCACCGAGGCGTCCTCCATCGACGGCGCCGGCATGTGGCAGTCGTTCCGGCACATCCAGCTCCCGCTGGCCGTCCCTGCCATCGTCTCGCTGGGCATCCTGATGTTCCTCAGCACCTGGAACCAGTTCCTCCTGGCCATCGTCCTGATCAACGACCCCAACAAGCGGACCATGGCGGGGGCCCTGCAGGCCTTCGTGGGCGCGCACAGCACCGACGTCGTCCTGCTCAACGCGGGCGCCCTGCTCATCATGGCGCCCACCATCCTGGTGTTCATCATCTTCCAGAAGTACTTCCTCCAGGCCATGCTCAGCGGGGCTGTCAAGGGATGAGCGACCCAGACACCCTGGCTGCCGGGTCAGACGGAGCTGCCGGGCCAGACGGAACACACCCGGACGGGACACGCTGCGGCGGCCACGCGGACCCCGCCACCTGGTGGCGGACCGCCGTGGTCTACCAGGTGTACCCGCGCAGCTTCGCCGACGGCAACGGGGACGGGATCGGGGACCTGCCCGGCGTGATCAGCCGCCTGCCCTACCTGAGCGCCCTCGGCGTCGACGCCCTGTGGCTCAGCCCCTTCTACCCCTCGCCGTTGGCCGACGGTGGCTACGACATCACGGACCACCGTGACGTCGACCCCCGCCTGGGCACCCTGGACGACGTCGGCCGGCTCATCCGCGAGGCGCATGCCCACGGGATCCGGCTCATCGTGGACATCGTGCCGAACCACACCTCCGAGCAGCATCCGTGGTTCCGGGAGGCGCTCGCCGCCCCGCCCGGCTCGGCCGCCCGACAGCGCTATGTCTTCGTCGACGGCCAGGGGCCCGACCGGGACCGCCCGCCCTCGGACTGGCGGTCCCACTTCGGGGGCAGCGCGTGGGAGCCCGTGGGCGACGGCCAGTGGTACCTGCACCTGTTCGCCAAGGAGCAGCCCGACCTCAACTGGGACAACCCCGAGATCCAGGAGTACTTCCTGGGCACCCTGCGGTTCTGGGCCGACCTCGGCGTCGACGGGTTCCGGGTCGACGTCGCCCACAGCCTCGCCAAGGACCTCACGCTCCCGCTGCGCAGCCAGCCCAACCTGGACCGCGACCTGCCCCTCGACGGCAGCGACCCCCTCTACGACCGGGACGAGGTCCACCAGATCTACCGCACCTGGCGGGAGCTCTTCGACGGGTACACGCCGCCCAAGATGGCGGTCGGCGAGACGTGGCACCCCACGAACGAGCGCACCTACCTCTACTCCCGACCCGACGAGCTCGGTCAGGTCTTCGACTTCTCCCTCCTCAAGTCCGAGTGGGAGCCCCAGCAGTTCCGACGCGTCATCGACTCCTCCCTCCGGGCCCATCGCAAGGTCCAGGGAGGGGTCACCTGGGTGCTGTCCAGCCACGACGTGCCGCGGCATGCCTCCCGGCTGGCGCTGCCGCTCGGCACCGACCTCGAGGCGTGGCTCCTCAGCCACGGCGAGCGGCCGGCCGTCGCGCCGGAGCTGGGTGGCGCGCGGGCGCGGGCCGCCAGCCTCATGCTCCTGGCGCTGCCCGGGTCCGCCTATCTCTACCAGGGCGAGGAGCTGGGTCTCCTGGAGGTCACGGACCTGCCCCCCGACGCGCTCCGCGACCCCATGTGGGAGCGGACCCGGTATGCCGTGAAGGGCCGTGACGGCGCCCGCGTCCCCCTTCCGTGGACGCGGACGGGCTCCTCGTTCGGCTTCGGCTCCGACGGCGCGTGGCTGCCGCAGCCACCCTGGTTCGCCGACTTCTCGGTCGAGGTCCAGGACGGCGACCCGGCGTCCACCCTGTCCATGTACCGACGGGCCCTGCACCTGCGCCGACAGCTCGTCGGCTCCGCGCCGGACTCCCTGACCTGGATCCCTCGAACGGACCCCCACGTCCTGCACTTCGCGCGCCACGCCGGCTGGCAGTGCGTGACGAACTTCCTCGACGACCCCGTCCCGATGCCACCGGGCACGGTCCTCATCTGCAGCGACCCGCTCTACGCCCCGGACCTCGGGTCCCTGCCCGGCAACGCGACCGCCTGGCTCGCCCTCGACTCCCGCGACGACGGAGCCGCGGCAGAGCGCTGACCCGACGCGCTCAGCGACCGGACGGGTGGCGCGCCTCCTCGAGGCGACGGATCGCGTGCTCGGTGAACACCGAGAGGCCGAGCTCGGGACGATAGCCGTGGATCTCGCGGACGTCGATCCGGGTGAGGAACTCGACGATCCGCGGCGAGACGCTCTGGCCGGGCACGAGGACGGGGAAGCCCGGAGGGTAGGGCACGACGAAGGTGGTCGACACGAGGCGCCGGCCGGCCGCGAGGAGGTCCCCCGCGTCGGCGAGCAGGACGTACTCGCGGTCGGTCTCGGTGTACCCGGCGTAGAACGCGGCCCGGATGTCGCCGTCCGGCGACGTCGGCGTGGCCCGGAACGCCGGGTCGAAGTCGCTGAAGTCGGGCAGCTCGGGGAGGTCCTGGGTCAGGGCCCGGACCCGCCGCTGCTGGAGCCGCTGCTCGGCGCCGCTCGCGGCCTCCACCTCCCTGTCGAGCCCCTCGGCGACCCGGCGCAGCGCGTCGAGGAGGTAGTGGACGCTCGACCATGTGACGCCGATCGTGAAGATGAGCAGCACGCTGTTGAGGGAGGTCTTGTTGATCTGGATCCCGAAGCGGCCCATGAGGACGCGCTCGCGGAACTCGAACCCGGTCATCCCGGTCCGCCCGATGGAGAGGGTCACCCGCGTCGGGTCGAGGACGAACTCGTCGTCCTGCCACGCGGCGTTCCACCGGTCGACGGCATTGCCCCGCTCCGCCGGCATCGCGCGCGAGGCGCGGTAGCGCTCCGGGACGAGGTCGCCCTCGTCGAGGATCGTGAACCACCGGCTGATGACCCGGTCGCCCTGGACCCGCTGGCGGAAGGCGAGGGCCATCTTGTAGGCCTGGCGCACCATGTGGAAGCCCTCGAGGTCGACCTGGCGCCGGGCGAGGTCGAGGGAGGCCATGAGCTGCTGGTTCGGAGAGGTCGAGGTGTGCGTGAGGAAGGCCTCGTCGAACGCCTCCCGGGTCTGCCGGTTGAAGTCCTGGTCGCGCACGTGGATCATCGACGCCTGCCGCAGCGCGGAGAGCGACTTGTGGGTGGAGTGGGTCGCGTAGACGCGCAGCCGCACCTGACGCGGGTCGGGCATGATCCGGTGGTGGGCCCACTCGCTGCGGGGCACGCCGGCCATCTGCTTGCGCCACCGGGCGTACTCCCGGGCGTACGTCGCGCTCGTGAGCCGCTCCTCGAGCTTGGCGGCGGCCACCATGGCCGTCCGCTGCCGCACCCAGGGGACGGCAACGGCGAAGGCATACCACGCCTCGTCCCAGAGGAAGCAGATGTCCGGCTTGATGGCGAGGATCTCCTCCATGACCCGCTGCGGGTTGTAGACGACCCCGTCGAAGGTGCAGTTGGTGAGGAGCACCATCCGGACGTCGTCGAGGCGACCCGCCGCCTCGAGGTCGAGCAGCGCCTGCTTGACGGTCTCGAGCGGCACCCCGCCGTAGATGGAGTAGTCGGGCAGCGGGTAGGCGTCGAGGTAGACCGGGTTGGCGCCGGCGAGGACGAGGCCGTAGTGGTGGGACTTGTGGCAGTTGCGGTCGATGAGCACGATGTCGCCGGGGCGGGTCAGCGCCTGGAGGACGATCTTGTTGGCCGTCGACGTCCCGTTGGTGACGAAGTAGGTGTGGTCGGAGGCCCACGTGTCGGCTGCCTTGTTCATCGCCTCGCGCAGCGCGCCCTGGGGGTCGAGGAGCGAGTCGAGCCCGCCGGAGGTCGAGGAGGTCTCGGCCATGAAGATGTTGCGGCCGTAGAACTCGCCCATGTCGCGCAGCGACCGGGAGTTGAAGATGCTCGCGCCGCGCGCCACGGGGAGGGCGTGGAACTGCCCGACGGGGGAGTCGGCATAGGCCCGCAGCGCGTCGAAGAAGGGTGCCCGGTGCCGGGCCCGGATGCCGGAGAGGATCGTCGAGTGGAGGTCGGTCACGTCGTTGATCCGGTAGAAGGTCCGGTCGTAGATGTCCGGTCCCTCCTCGGCATACGAGGCGATGGACTCGTCGGTGAGCAGGTAGAGGTCGATCCGCGGCCGCAGCTCGCGGATCCACTCGCCGCACTCGACCCAGTCGAAGGTCCGGTCGGTCGCGACCTCGATGTCGCGGACCCCGAGCAGCCGGGTCTGGAAGCCCTGCCGGTCCTTGGACCGCAGCGACAGGTCGTGCCGGATGACGGCCGCCTGGATCTCCCCGTTGAGGGCGGCCGCGGTGACGGCGTCCTCGACGCTCGTCACGCGCAGGACGCCGTACTGGATCGCGTCGGTGTCCCCCTGGAGCGCGTGGAGCTCGGCGTCGAGGCTGTCCGGGCCGGTGATGGGCGAGTCGTCGCCGAGCAGCACGGTGTAGAACTGCTGCTTGGAGGCCCGGGCGACGAGCTCCTGCTGCTCCAGCGGCGTCGCGTCGTCGAAGAGCGCCGCCCGGTCGCCGTAGTCCTCGAGCAGCCGGGCGGCGAGCAGGATCTTCTCCGACAGGGTGCCGGTGTCCATCGCCCGGAGGTCGGCGCGCAGGTCGGCGAGGCGGTCGGCCCCCGGGTAGAGCCAGAAGCGCTCGTATGCCGAGAGCCGGTCGAGCAGCCGCCGCACCTTGGCGACCTCCTGGGTCGTGTCGAGCCCGGCCCGGTGGACGGCGGCCAGCTGCTGGGCTGCGTCGTCGAGGAGGTGCCACGTGTCGAGCCGCTGCGAGGAGGGGTTGGCCATGGCGGCCATGAGCGACACGCGAAGGCGCCGGGGGCGGCGGCGGTGGAGGGGCATGAGGCGATCCTGCCTCTCCCGATCGGCTGGCGCCACCACGCCACTCCGGGCCCGGTCCGGCAGACCGGGCCCGGAGTGGCGGACCGGGTGACGGCGCGGCGGGTGGCGGGCCGGGCCGCCGGTCAGGAGGTGCTGTCGGAGGGCTGCGCCGCCGCGGACTTGCTGTCGGAGAGCGGGTTGTCCTTCGTGGCGAGGCGCTCGGCGGCCCCGGGCGGGGCGGGGGCCCACTCCGACGGCGCCTTGGCCTGGCTGGCCCCGCCCTCGACGAGGTGGTGGCCGCCGGCGACGACGGGGACGTCGCCCTCGGGCATCCGCCACCGGGCGGTCGTCAGGCCGGCCTCCTTGGCGCGCTGGACCGCCTCCCGGACGCACTGCTCGGCCTGGGCGCGGCTGTCCCAGTGCGCGCCCTCGACGGACTTGCCGGGCTCGAGGTCCTTGTAGGTCTCGAAGAAGTGCTGGATCTCCAGCCGGTCGAACTCGTTGATGTCCTCCAGCTCGACGATGCTGTCCTTGCGCGGGTCCCCGGCGGGCACGCAGAGGATCTTGTCGTCGCCGCCGGCCTCGTCGCGCATGTGGAACATGCCGATCGGCCGGGCCCGGACCAGGCAGCCGGGCCACGTCGGCTCGTCGAGGAGCACGAGCGCGTCGAGCGGGTCCCCGTCCTCACCGAGGGTGTCCTCGATGTAGCCGTAGTCCGCGGGGTAGCGCGTCGAGGTGAACAGGAGACGGTCGAGCCGGATCCGGCCCGTCTCGTGGTCGACCTCGTACTTGTTCCTGCTGCCCTGCGGGATCTCGATGGTGACGTCGAACTCCACGAGTCCTCCTCGTCCTCACGTGCGTGACCTAGGCTGCCGCCGACACGGCATCGTGTCGCACACCCTATTGCCGAAAGGGGGCCCGGTGCGTCGCGCGCTCGCCATCGCCGGGGCCCTGGTGGCCGTCGGCACCCTGGGGTATGCCGTCGCCGACGTCTACGACGTGGTCCCGGGGGTCCTCACGCGGGACCGGCCCGTCACCCTGCCCGCGACGGCCCCGGCGACCGGGGACGAGCCCGCGGTGACGCTCCCGACGGCCGACCCGACGACGGTGCCGCTCTCCGCGGCGGCGCTCTCGGCGCCGCTGCCCGCCCGCGACGCCCTCGCCCGGAGGCTCCGGCCGCTGCTCGCCGACCCGGCTCTCGGCGGCAACGTCGGCGTCGTCGTGCGCGACGCCCTGACCGGCTCCACGGTGTTCAGCCGGGCGGCGGGCACCCCCCGGATGGCCGCCTCGACGCAGAAGCTCCTGGCCGCCGCGGCCATCACCTCCCAGACCGACCTCTCGCGGACGATGGACACGACCGTCGTCCAGGGCGCGCGGCCCTCCGAGATCGTCCTCGTCGCCGGCGGCGACACGATGCTGGCCCGGGGCCGGGGGAGCGTCACCGCCGTCCCCGGACGGGCGGGGCTCGGCGACCTCGCGGCCCAGGTCGCCGACCGGCTGGCGAGCCAGGGCACGACCAGGGTCTCCCTCCGCCTCGACCTCACGTATGCGAGCGGGCCCTCCTACGCCCCCGGCTGGGACCCCTCGGACGCCACGATCGGCGCCACCCAGCACGTCTTCATGATCGGGCTGGCCGACCAGCGTCCGGAGATCGGCCACCCCTCGCCGGCGAACCCGCCCGCCGCGGTGGCCAAGGCGTTCGTCGCCGCGCTCCGGGCGCGTGGGGTCACCGCGACGACGGAGAGCCAGCGGACCTGGCACACCAAGGCCCCCTCGGGCGCCGCGGTCCTCGGCTCGGTCAGCTCGGCCCCCGTCGGCGACGTGCTCGTCCAGGCCCTCGACGACAGCGACAACGCGATGACGGAGGGCCTGTGCCGCCAGGCCTCGGTCGCGCACGGCGGCGGATCGAGCTTCGCCGGCGCCGCGGCCTACGTCATGTCGCGCGTCAGGGCGCTCGGGATCGACACGAGCGGTGTCCGGATCTCCGACTGCAGCGGGCTGACCCGCGCCGACCGGGTGCCGACCCGGGTCATCGCCGACGTCCTGCGGCTCGCGACGACGGGCCGGGACGAGCCGCTCGCCGGCATCGTCGCCCGGCTCCCCGTCGCGGGGCTCTCCGGGACGCTCGCGGACCGGTTCGACACGAAGGGGACGCGCGTCGTCGCCGGTATCCCGCGGGCCAAGACCGGCACGCTCATCGGCTCCTCGGGGCTCGCCGGGACGACGGTCGACGCCGACGGGCGGCTGCTCTCCTTCGTCGTCATCGCCGACCACGTCCCGGACACGCAGGGAACGGACGCCGCCCGGGACGCGTTGGACCGCTTCGTCACCGGGCTCACGTCGTGCGGGTGCCGGTGACGCGATGAGAGGGTGGGGTGGATGACGGACGGGACGACGGCATACGTCGACTGGGAGTTCGCCAAGG
>JBDIAL010000064.1:0-16160 GCA_039812405.1 Nostocoides sp. | reverse complement strand
CCGCCGGACCCCCTGCGCGGCGAGCCAGGCGGCGACCCGGTCGGAGCGGGCGGCCATCGCGTCGAAGGTGACCTCGGTGCTCGTGCCGTCCTCCTCGACGACGACGAGCGCCAGTCGGTCGTTGCCGCGGGCGACGGCGTCGAACCAGTCGACGGCCCAGTTGAACCGGGCCCCGACGTCGGGCCAGCCGAATGTGCGAGCCGCCTCCTCCTGCCGGCCCCGGAGGGCGAGGAGCTCGTCACGGGCCCGGCGGTACGCGGTCGTGGCGGTCGGGGGGACGGCGCTGTCGCTCGGGACGCTCATGGTCCCAACCATGCCACCGGACCGGCCCGCCGGACGAGGGGACCGGCAGTCCCGGATCGTGGACACCGGGTCCCGAGGGACGTCCGGGGTCCTCTACCCTGACTGACCAAGGTCAAGAGTTCCAGCGTCAAGCCCCGGCTCGTTGGACGGCAACCCTCCTCCGCGGTGGGGTGCTCCGGGTGACGACCTGGCCGACGGCCCGACCGGCGTCGGCAAGCGCGGACTCACGACCTCGTCATGGGTCCACCGGACCTGTCGCCAGGAGGCGTCATGACGATCACGAGCACCCGCCACCACCCCGCGTCGAGCGACCTTGCCGACCGACCGAACCACCACCACCGGGCACCGAGTGTCGTGGGCATCCTGCGCGCCGCCGGGCACGGCGCCGTCGCCCAGCGTCCGCCGGCCCCGCCGGCCGTCGTGTCGGCCGGGCTCACCGTCCCCACGGTCGACGGCCGCCGGATCGGCTACGCCAACCTCGACCACGGCGCCTCGACGCCGGCGCTGGTCAGCGTGAAGCGGGCCGTCGACACGGCGACGGCGACCTACTCCTCGGTCCACCGCGGCAAGGGCTTCGCCTCGCAGGTGACCAGCGCGTGGTACGAGGCGGCCCGCGAGGAGGTCGCCGCCTTCGTCGGGGCCCGCGCCGACGACCACGTCGTCTTCACCCGCAACACGACCGACTCCTTCAACCTGCTCGCCCGGGCCCTCCCGCGCGACACGGTCGTCTTCGTCTTCGCGACCGAGCACCACGCCACCCTCCTGCCGTGGGACCCGGCCCGCACGGTCCGGCTCGCGGTCCCCGGCAGCCACGCCGAGGCCGAGGCGCTCCTCGACGAGGCCCTCGTGGCATACCCCGCCGCGCACCGGCTCGTCCTCGTGACCGGCGCCTCCAACGTGACCGGGGAGCTGTGGCCGCTCGCCCGGCTCACCGCCCTCGCCCGGCGGCACGGCGCCCGGGTCGCCCTCGACGCCGCACAGCTCGCGCCGCACCTGCCCATCGACCTCGCGGGGACGGACGTCGACTACGTCGCCTTCTCGGGCCACAAGCTGTACGCGCCGTACGGCGCCGGGGTCCTCGCCGGGCGGGGCGACTGGCTCGACGCCGCGGAGCCCTACCTCGCCGGAGGCGGGGCCACCGAGGCCGTCACGAGCACGGGCACCGTGTGGCACACCGGCCCCGCCCGCCACGAGGCCGGCAGCCCCAACGTCCTCGGCGCCATCGCCGTCGCCGCGGCGTGCGCGGCGTTCCGCACCAACCGGGTCGCCATCGAGGCCCACGAGCGGCGGATCGGGGCCCGCCTCCTGGAGGGTCTGCGGGCCATCGACGGCGTGCGGACCTACGGCATCTTCGGTCCGGACAGCGACCGGGTGGCCGTCGCGACCTTCACCGTCGACGGGCTGCCGTCCGGCCTGGTCTCCGCCGCGCTGTCCGCCGAGCACGGCATCGGCGTCCGGGACGGCAAGTTCTGCGCGCACCTGCTCGTCGACGCCCTCCTCGAGGAGGCGGACGAGACGACGGCGATCCGGGTCAGCGCCGGCCTCGCGACGACCGACGAGCACGTCGAGCGGCTCCTCGCGGCGGTCGCCTCGATCGTCGCCGAGGGCCCGCAGGCCGAATATGCCGACGTCCCCGGTCGGGGCTGGGTGCCGGTCGACGACACTCGCGAGGTCACTCCGCCGCTGCCCTGGTGACCGGCCCGGCGGACTCGAGCTCGGCGAGCCGCTCGTCCCGCCAGCGGGTTCCGACGACCTCGTCCGCGACGACGAGCAGCAGCGGTGCCGCGGTGACGACGAGCAGGCAGACCGGCAGGGACACCCCGCCCCGGGCGAGGAGGACGGCGCCGGCGAGGACGACGAGGACGAGCAGGCCCAGCCACAGCTGGATCGGGCTCGGGCCGAGCAGCAGGCGGTAGAGGCCGAGGACGACGGCGGTGAAGACGAAGACCGGCACGGCGACGCAGAGCAGGACCTGCGCCGACGAGATGTGCTCGGTCCCGCCGTCGAGCCAGTCGGCGCACACGTCCAGGCCCGCGCCGATGCCGGCGATCGCCGCGAAGAGCGGGAGGTGGCCGTAGCCGAAGCGGAACGAGCGGTCGCGCCGGAGGGCGAGCAGCTCACCGCTCGGCGTGGCGAAGTAGACCCACCACAGGCAGAGGGCGAGCCCGGTCCCGGCCAGCCCGACGAGGGCGACGTCGACGGTCCACCCCTCCTCGATGAGCGCCGACAGGGTGCCGATCGTGCCGATGAGGCACTCGCCGAGGGCGATGAGGGCGAGACAGCCGTAGCGCTCGGCGATGTGGTGGGGGTGCCACGGCGTGCCCCCGCAGCGGCGCTCGCCGAGCACGGGCACGGCGGCCTCGGCCGCGACGAGGACGACCCACCCCACCGCGACGCCCGCACCCCGGGGATGGAGGAGGTAGAAGGCCACCCAGCCCGCCTGGACGACGGCGATGCCGACGGCATACGTGAGGCATCCCTCGCGCAGCGGCGACCCGACATTGCGGGAGGCCCGCAGCCAGAGGAGGACCTGGGCGACCCGCATGACGACGTAGCCGATGACGACCGTCCCGTTGGCGAGCCGCTGCCCCTCGTCGATGGACCGGAAGACCGACGGCAGCCCGACGGCGAGGACGAGGACGCCGACCATCTGGGTCATCGTGAGGACCCGGAAGAGCCAGTCGTCGGTGTCGAAGGCGGAGGCCAGCCAGGTGTAGCCGATCCAGGCCCACACGATGGCGAACATCGCGAAGCCGAAGCCGAGCAGCGCCGGCCCCCAGTGCCCCTCGGCGAGCAGGTGCGCCGTGTGCGTCCCCGTCACCCCGAAGGCGATGGCGAAGGTGAGGTCGTAGAACAGCTCGAGCGGCGAGGCAGCCCGGTGCGACTCGTGGGGGTCGCGTCCCCGCATGGGCCGCAGGCCGTGGCGGAGGCTCGTCCCGGCTGTCGTGTCGGTCATGGGGCCGCATTCTGCCCTGTCGTCAACGGGTCGTCGCCAGCTCCGGGTCGACGACGTCGAGGTGCGAGTGGTCGTTGTAGCCGGTGACGAGCGGCCCGTAGCGGCTCGACGCGATCGACGACACCGAGGAGTTGACGATGGAGATCTGCAGGTGGCCCCAGGCGATCGCGTCGGCGCCGAGGGTGCTCGTGAGCGCCCAGCACACCGGCCCGGCCGAGGTGCAGACGATGGCGGTCCCGTCGTTGCCGAGCCGGCCCAGCAGGTCGTCGAGAGCCCCCGTCACCCGCTCGGTGAAGGCGGAGAAGGTCTCGGCGTAGTCCTCGTCGTGGTTGCCCTCGGCCCAGCGGACGAGAGCCTGCTCGAACATCTTCATGAAGGCGCGGTAGGGGCGGAAGGTCCGCACGAGGTCGGCCTTCATGACGGTCATCGAGCGGTATGCGGGCTTGTGGGCCGTGATGATCGCCGTGTGGTCGTACTCGTTCCAGCGCTCGTCGATCTCGATGTCCGAGCCCCAGCCACCGGCTCCGACGAGGCGCCGGGCCGTCTCCTGCTGCCGCGCGAGGCCCCCGGCGACGACGAGGGTCGGCGTCACGTGCCGCGCGGCGAGGGCCGTCCCGAGGATCGCGGACTGCCGCTCACCGAGCGGGGAGAGCTGGTCGTAGTCCTTCTTCCCCCAGGACGCCTGGCCGTGCCGGACGAGCAGGACCCGGCTCATGGCATACCCCCTGCGATCAGGTGGCGACAGCGCTCCCCGAGGTAGCGGACCATGTCGGCGAAGCGCGCGTAGGCGGGATTGTGGGTCTGGCCGTGCACGTAGCGGTAGGAGATCTGCTGGCCGATCGCGGCGAGCCGGAACAGCCCGAACACCTCGTAGAACAGCCAGCCGCCGGGTGGCAGGGCCCGGCCGGTGCGGGCCAGGTAGAGGTCGAGGACCTCCTGCCGGGTCAGCATGCCCGGCGTCGGCGTCGGCTGGAGCCGGAAGGCGATCCGCTGCGCGTCGTCGTCGGCCTGGACCCAGTAGCAGAGCGCCCCCGAGAGGTCCATGAGGGGGTCGCCGACCGTCGCCATCTCCCAGTCGAGGACGGCCGCCACCCGGGTCGGCTCGTCGGGGGCGAGGACGAGGTTGTCGAAGCGGAAGTCGTTGTGGATCAGGGTATGCGCGGTGTCCGGCGGCTGGTTCTCGGCGAGCCAGGCCCGGACGTCGGCCAGCGGGTAGACGCCCGGGGTGAGCGCGCGGGCGTAGCGCTCGTTCCACCCGCCCACCTGCCGGGCCACGTAGCCGTCCCCGCGGTCGAGGTCGGCGAGCCCGGCCTGTCCGACGTCGACGCCGTGCAGCCGGATGAGCACCTCGACGGCGGCGAGGCACAGTGCTCGGACGCCCGCCTCGTCGAGCCCCAGCTCGGGCGGGAGGTCCTTGCGCAGGATGGTGCCCTCGACCCGTCGCATGACGTAGAACTCGCTGCCGCAGACCGACGCGTCGGTGCAGAGGCCGACCATCTCCGTGACGTAGGGGAAGACACCCGCGAGCCCCGCCTGGATCCGGTGCTCGCGGGCCATGTCGTGGGCGCCCCGCGGCTTGGTGCCCGTCGGCGGGCGCCGGAGGACGAGGTCGAGCCCGCTCCCCTCCTCGCCGCTCGGAGCGGGGTAGCGCAGCAGGTAGGTGAGGTTCGACGCGCCCCCCGAGAACTGCCACACCCGGGGGGTTCCGGCCAGGACGGGGTCGCCGGCGTACCGGCCGCGGGCGTTGTCGCGGACCCACCCGGCCACGGCGTCGACGTCGATCGCGTCCTCCTCGCGGACCGGGCCGGCACCGGGGACGGGGCGGGTTGGGACGGAGCTCATGGAGCCGAACCTAACCCGAGGTGGGCGCGCGCGGTGCCGCGCGGGGGACAATGGCGTCGTGAAGAGCCTCCTGCGGATCCTGCTCAACCTCATCTGGCTCGTCCTCGCCGGGCTGCCGATGGCAGTCGCGTATGCCGTCGCCGGGCTCATCTGCTTCGTCCTCGTCGTCACGATCCCCTGGGGCTTCGCCGCCTTCCGCATCGCCAACTACGTGCTGTGGCCGTTCGGGCGGACCGTCGTCGCGAAGCCGACGGCCGGCGTCGGGTCGCTCCTCGGCAACGTCGTGTGGTTCCTCGTCGCCGGGCTCTGGCTCGCCATCGGTCACGTGGTCTCCGCCGTGGCCCTCGCCGTCACGATCATCGGGATCCCGCTCGCCATCGCCGAGCTGAAGATCATCCCGCTGACCCTCACGCCGCTCGGCAAGCAGATCGTGCCGAGCGACCGACCGTTCGCGACGGGCTACGGCGCGGTCGCTCAGGCCTGAGAGGTCACGGCGCCACGAGGTAGATGACCGCCTGCCGGCCGCCCGTGCAGCGCACCGGCGTCGTCGCGGCGCAGGTCACCGTGTAGCTCGTGTGCGTCACCGAGCTGTAGGCCTGGAACGTCGCGGCCCCGCCGGTCGGGGCGGCCTTGACGTATCCGTCGCGGACCGCGGTCGCGAAGGCGCAGCTGGTGTCCTTCGTGCCGGCGTAGGCGGCGAGCCGCGCCGTGCCGCTCGCCGCCGCGCACTCGCGGGCGACGGCCGGCAGGCCGACCGAGGCTCCCGACGTCGGGACGCCGGGCGCCCCTGTCGTGACGCCTCCCGACGTCCCGCTCGCGCCGCCCGTCGCCACGGCCCCGTCCCCTGCGTGCCGGTCGTCCCCGGACCCGAGGAGGCCACGGAGGCCGATCATGGCCAGGACGACGAAGAGGGCGACGGCGAGCACCATGACGACGGCGACCCGGGCCCGCGACGGACGGCTCCTGATCGTCGGCGTGCCGCACCGGTCGCAGTAGGCGGCGTCCGGGCGCAGCTCGGCGCCGCACCGGGGGCACCTCATGAGGGCAGCGCCCCCGCGACGCCCGCGCGCAGCTCGGCGAGCCACGGGCCGGGGCCCGCGTCGGACGGCATACGCCAGTCCCCGCGCGGGGAGAGCGAGCCGCCCGCGACGACCTTCGGGCCGTTGGGGATCGCCGTCCGCTTGAACTGGCTGGCGAAGAACCGGGAGAGGAAGACCTCCTCCCACCGGACGATCTCCGCGAGGTCGTATGCCACGTGGTCGGCCTCCGGGTAGCCCGCCGGCCACTCCCCCCTCGTCGCGTCGGACCAGGCCTGCTCGGCGAGGTAGGCGATCCGGCTCGGCCGGGCACCCCGGCGCAGCAGGTGGAACAGCGTGAAGTCCTGGAGGGCATACGGACCGACGGAGGCCTGCGTGGACTGGGGCCGCTCGCCCTCCTTGACCGGCACGAGCTCGGGGCTGATCTCGGTCTCGAGGATGGCGGTGAGCGTCGCGTTGACCCGCGCGTCGAACTGGCCGCTGCTCACGACCCAGCGGATGAGGTGCTGGATGAGCGTCTTCGGCACGCCGGTGTTGACGGCATAGTGGCTCATCTGGTCGCCCACGCCGTAGGTGCACCAGCCGAGGGCGAGCTCCGACAGGTCGCCCGTGCCGAGGACGATGCCGCCGCGCTGGTTCGCGACGCGGAAGAGGACGTCGGTGCGCAGGCCCGCCTGGACGTTCTCGAAGGTCACGTCGTAGACCTCCTCGCCCCGACCGAAGGGATGGCCGATGTCGCGCAGCAGCTGGGTCGCCAGCGGGCGGATGTCGATCTCCTCGAAGGTCACGCCGAGCGCCTCGGAGAGCGTCGTCGCGTTGTCCTTGGTGCCCGCGCTCGTCGCGAACCCCGGCATCGTGATGGCGAGGATGTCGCGGCGCGACCGGCCGAGGCGGTCCATCGCCCGGGCCGCGACGATGAGCGCGTGCGTCGAGTCGAGGCCGCCGCTCACGCCGACGACGATCCGGGGGCGGCCGATGGCGGCCATCCGCTGCTCGAGCCCGGAGACCTGGATGTTGTAGGCCTCGTAGCAGTCCTGGGCGAGCCGCGCAGGGTCGTCGGGCACGAAGGGGAACCGGTCGACCACCCGGCGCAGCCCGAGGTCGCCGGTCGGCGGGTCGAGACGGAAGGGGACGGGGCGCAGTCGCGCTCCCCCGGCCCCGGGGGTCGCGGCGGGCAGGGCCGACCGGTTGTCGTCGAACGTCCCCTGGCGCATCCGCTCCTGGCGGAGCCGGTCGAGGTCGACGTCGACGACCGCCCGGCTCGCCGCGCGGGGGAACCGCTCGCCCTCCCCGAGCAGATCGCCCATCTCGTAGACCATCGTCATGCCGTCCCACGACAGGTCGGTGCTGCTCTCGCCGCTCATCGCGGCGGCATACGCGTAGACGGCGTCGCAGCGGGCACTCGCCGAGCGGGCCAGCAGGTGCCGGTCGTCGGCCCGGCCGACGGTGATCGGCGACGCGGACAGGTTGAGCAGGACGGTCGCACCGGCGAGGGCGGCCGTCGCGCTCGGGGGCACCGGCACCCACATGTCCTCGCAGATCTCAGCGTGGACCCGCAGCCCCGGGACGTCGGTCGCGACGAACGCCAGGTCGGGGCCGAACGGGACCCGGCCCTCCGGGTCGGCGCCGGGCCAGTGGGCGCGGTCGAGGTGGCCGCCGGCGAGCCCGGCCCCGCTGGCGAAGTGCCGCTTCTCGTAGAACTCGCGGTAGGTCGGCAGGTACGACTTCGGCGCGACGCCGAGGACCCGTCCCCGGTGGATCGCCACGGCGCAGTTGTAGAGCCGGTTCCCGCTCCGCAGCGGTGCCCCCACGACGACGAGGGGGAGGAGGTCCGTGGTGGCCTCGGCGAGCCGGACGACGGCCGCGTCGACGGCGTCGAGGAGGACGTCCTGGAGGAGGAGGTCGTCGATGGCATATCCGGACAGGGACAGCTCGGGGAACAGGGCGACGGCGACGCCCTCCTCGTGACAGGCGCGGACCTGCTCGGCGATGCGCTCCCCGTTCGCCGCGGGGTCGGCGAGGACGACCGGGACCGTGCACGCCGCCACCCGGGCGAGGCCGTGTCGGTAGAGGTTGCGGAAGTCGGCCGGGCTCACGACCCGAGTCTGTCAGATGGCGTCTGTCAGAGACCCCGCGCGCAGACCCCGCTCGGCATCGCTGGCTAGGGTGACCGGCATGACGGTGCAGGCCGGTGGTCCGGCGCGCGGGGGATCGTCCCGGTGGTCGCTGCTGGTCATCTTCACGGTGGCCGCCATCCCCATCGCCCTGCTGCTGTTCGCCTGGGTGAGCGGGCACCGCACCGACATCTCCCTCGACATCCCCCACGCGTGCGAGGCCGTCGACGCGGACGCCCTGACCGCACTGGCGCCGGGCGGCACCCCCGTGGCCAGCCGGTCGGTCGGCTCGACGTCGGCGGTCGACACCTGCACGGTGCGGACGACGGGTCACGACCTCGTCGTCTCGGTGGGGGCCGAGCCGCGGGCCTACGACGCCGCCTACCGGTCCGCGCGATGCACGGCCGTCCACGCGACGCCGGCCACGTCCGGGACCTCGGTCTCGTGCACCTCCTCCGACGCGGAGACCTCCCCCGCGACGATCGACCAGTACGTCTGGTCCGACGGCGTCTACGAGGTCCACCTCGGCTACCGGGCCTCGAGCCCCGCGACGCTGTCGGCAGCCGCGACGTCGACCGCCGACCGGGTGGTCCGAACCCTCGTCGGCAGGCTGCCGACGCGCTGAGCGCGGCGGAGGCGGGGCGGGCTGTGGATAACGTCGGGGGCCGGCACGGCATCTCCGGCAGGGTGGGGGTCATGAGCTACCGCGATCTGCCCCCCGACCTGGGCGCCATCCCGCTGACCGACCCCACGACGGCCGCCGACGTCGTCGACCTCATCCTCGAGCCCGCCTCCCGCGAGGCCGGATGCATCGGCCTCATGCTGTGCACCGCCGACGGGCACGGGATCAGCCCCGTCGTCATCGACCAGATCCCCGACGACGTGCCCGTCCGGGACGTCGCCACGAGCCTGCGCCGCGTCCTCGAGGTCGTCGCGGAGAGCGACGGCTGCGTGCTCGCCGCCCGCGGGCGACCGGGCACCTTCCTGCTCACCGACGAGGACCGCGCCTGGCACGAGGCGATGATCGCGGTCTGCCGTGACACCGGCGTCCGCCTGCTCGGCGCCTACGTGGCGACCATGTCGACGGTGCGCGGCCTCCCCGAGCCGCTCGGAGAGGCCGCCTCGTAGCCCTCGTTCCGGCCGGACTGGGGCCTGAGGACGGACTCGGCGCGGAGGACGCGGGCGGCGCCGACGGGCGGGGACCGGTTGCCAGGCTCCGAGGCGCGGTCTAGCGTGCCTGGGATGCTGACCAACCACTCCGCCCCCCACAGCAGGGTCACCCCGGTGCTCACGGTCGGCGACGTGCGGGCGGCCGTCACCTGGTATGCGGAGGTCTTCGGGTTCGTCGAGCACGTCCGGATCGGCGAGGGCCACCGCTCGCAGCTCGGGCTGCCCGGGGGGCCGGCGGCCGAGCTCGTCGTGGCCGAGGCACGAGCCGGCCACGGTGTTCCGGGGCCGGAGCGGTCCGTCCAGGTCATGCTCAAGGTCGCCGACGCCGAGGCCGTCGCGGCGTCCGCCGTGGCCCGCGGTGCGACGCCCGTCCACCCCCCGCACGACTGGGAGTACGGCGAGCGCCAGGCCACGGTCGACGACCCCTTCGGTCACCAGTGGATCCTCACCCAGACGCTGTCCGACGTGGCACCGGAGCGCTGGGGCGGGCGCACCGTCACGTCTCGACCGGCTGGCGCCTGACCGCGAGAGGCGGGCCAGGTCGGCATACGGGCAGGTCGAGGCAGGCCGCACCGCCCGGGGTGACATCACCCGGGGACCCGTGTTCCCTTCTCTCTCAGCGGTTTTCGCTCGGCCTCCTCTTGCCTTCTGTTCGAACATGTGTATGATAAGGGAATGGACCGACAGCCCGACTCCCCGCAGCGGCCACCCGACGGCCGCGACGGCGTGGGGGCCGGATCTCCGCAGGACACCGCGGACGGGGTCCTGGCGTGGCTGGCGGGGCTCGACGGCGCCGGGATGCCCGACGCGGACCGGATCGACCTGCTGTCCGGTCTGGAGCGGATCACCGCGGGCGCAGCCGCGGCCCAGGTCCGGGTGACGACGGCGTTCGCCGACTCCCAGCTGGCGGGTGCCGAGACCGAGGCAGGGGGCACGCTGTCGGAGTCGCGACAGGCACGCGTCGTGCGCAGCATCGGGTCACAGGTCGCCCTGGCGCGGCGCCAGTCCCCGGCCACGGGGGACCGGCTCCTCACGGTGGCCCGGGCGTTGGTCGAAGAGCTGCCCGGGACGCTGGATGCCCTCACCCGGGGCGAGACCACGGAGCGGCGTGCCACGCTCGTGGCGCGCGAGACGGCGGTCCTCGACCATGAGGAGCGCGCTGTCGCCGACCAGCGCCTGGGGCCTTTGCTGGCTGGCATGGGGGACGCGGCGACCGAGCAGGCAGCGCGCCGGATCGTCCAGGAGCTCGATGCGGACGCCGTCGTGCGGCGCATGAGACAGGCCGCCGCCTCGCGGCGGGTGTCGACCCGGCCGGCCCCGGACGGCATGGCCTACCTGACCGTCCTCGGCCCGCTGGCGCAGGTCGTCTCCGCCTTCACCGCCCTCGACCGGCACGCCACCACGGTCCTGACCGACGGCCCGCAGCAGCCCGATGCCCGAGGGCGCCGTGACACCCCCGACGGTCGCTCGCGGCACCAGATCATGGCCGACGCCGCGCTGCGCTGGCTGTCCGGCCGCGGTCTGGGTCAGCCCCAGCCTGTCGAGGTCACCCTCGTCATGGACGAGGATGCGCTCTTCGACGGTCCCGACGCCGACCAGCCGGTGCGCATGCCCGGCCATGGCACCATGCCGGCGGCCTACGCCCGCGACCTGCTCCGTGAGGGCACCGCGGATGCCGGGCCGGATGCGGGGGATGCGGCGACACGGGAGAAGGCCGGCGTGTGGCTCCGACGACTGTTCACCGGGCCGGACGGACGCGATCTGGTCGCGATGGAGTCCACGGGACGCGCGTTCACCGGCCAGCTGCGCCGGTTCCTGATGATCCGCGACGACGTCTGCCGCACCCCGTTCTGCGGCGCACCGATCCGTCACCTGGACCACGCCGTCCCGCACGCCGCCGGCGGCCGGACCACCGCCGCCAACGGCGGCGGTCGCTGCGCCCGGTGCAACCTCGTCAAGGAGGAGGCCGGCTGGCAGGCGGAGCCGGTCGAGGCATCGCGACCACCCGGGACATCGAGACCGGATGCGACGGGGCCAGGCACGGACCCGCCGTCGATGGCCGGGCACTGCGCGCCGCTCGGACCGCACATCACGAGGATCACGACCCCGACGGGCCATGTCTACGACTCGGTGGCTCCCCCGGTCCGGGGGTGGGGCTGGGCTCCGGGCGCCGCTCCGGGCACCAGCGAGAGGGCGAGTGCCCCGCAGCGCGAGGATGCGTACGTCGCCGATCCACTCCTGCCGGACGGTGCGCGGCCGCTGAGCGTCGCCGAGACACTCCGCCGGGACGAGGAGGACACCCCGGCATGGCTCGCCTGGACGGCGGCCCACGGCCCGTGGGACGAGGACGACATCGTCGCCTGAGAGTCCGGGCTACGGTGCGCGTCGAGGGCCGAAGCGCGGCGGCTCGCCGGCCGCGGAGGCTCGGCGTGCGGCAGCGGTGTTCGGTGCGCGGAAGAGCCGGGCCTGGGCCCACCGCTCCCGGGCGAAGGCGCGCCGGGCCGAGAGCGTCCGGGTCCGGTCGACCAGGAGCTTGGCGGAGCCGACGGCGTCGGGCGAGCGCACGAGGATCTGGTCGACGAGTCCGAGGGCCGCCCCGACCGGGTCCGCGGCGACCTCGCTCGCCAGTCCCAGGCGGACGGCCTCCTCGCCGCTGATCACCTCGCCGGTCATGGCGAGCCGTTTCGCGACGTCCGCGCCAACCTGCTCGGCGAGCGTCCGCATCCCCGACATATCGGGGATCAGGCCCCATTTCACCTCGAGGACCGCCCATCGCGCATCCGCCGTCGTGAAGCGGTAGTCCGCCCCGAGCGCCAGCTGCACCCCGCCCCCGAAGCAGTGGCCATGCACCGCCGCGACGACCGGCACCGGCAGCCGGCGCCACACCCAACAGGCCTCCTGGAAGGTGTTCGTCCCGCGCCACGGGCGGGGCACGAACGACGCCGCGACGCGCCTGCCCTGCCCGGCCGTCGACGCGAAGTCGAGCCCCGCGCAGAACGACCGGCCCTCGCCGGAAAGCACGACGGCCCGTAGGGTCCGGTCCGCGCGCAACCGACGGCCGGTTGCGACGAGGGCGTCCAGGGTGTCGAGGGTCAGCGCGTTGAGCTTCTCGGCTCGGGTCAAGGTGACCCGAGCGACGGCGTCCTCGACCGAGCAGTGGACATGCATGTCCGAAACCCTAGGAGAAGACCCGCCCCGCACCCACCAGCATCGCCTGCTGCTCCGGCGAGAGCCGCTCCTCCACGACTGCCCCACCCGCCTCGGAGGCATGCAGCATGGCGCGCTTCTCGGTGACGACGCCGACATGGTGAACCGGCTCGTCCGGCCGGGCGAAGAAGTAGAGGTCCCCGGGACGCACGTACTTCAGGCTGACCGCCGGCACCGCCTCCCGCTGGTCCACCGCATCCCGAGGGGCACGGACCCCCAGCTCACGCAGGGCCCGGTGGACCAGGCCCGAGCAGTCGATGCCGGACCGGGTCAGGCCGCCCCAGAGGTACCGGGTCCCCAGGTAGCCGCGGGCCATCTCGAGGAAGCCCTCCGCGGTGTGCTCCGTTCCGACAGGGGCCGTCCGCTCGTCACCGTGCGGAGGCGTCTGGTCCGTCAGCGCGGCCAGATGGCTCGTCCGGACGAAGCCGGGGTAGCCGCGGTCGTCCTTCCCGCTCGGTTGCTCGGGGCAGTAGGCCATCGACCATCCCGGGTGCTTGGGCCCACCACGGCCGAGGAAGGAGCCGCCGGGCTTGACGACGAGGATCTCCTCGCCGAGCAGCAGCTCGCTCTCGAGACGGTCGTGCAGCCCGAGCCGGCCCTCGGGTCCGGAGGCGTCGAGAGCAGCCAGCCAGTCCTCCTCGGAGGGCTCGTCGGCGACGATCGCGGCGTCGACGGCACGGGCCACGGTGGGGGAGACCCACAGCCCGCTCACCGGAACGGCGACGCGCATCCGCTTCAGCTCCATGGCTTCAGCGTGCCATGCACACCTGGGTGCAGCCGCGCGAATGCCGAGTGCTCACTCGTCGTCCGGGGCCAGCAGCGCCCTGATGTCGTCGGGTGTGATGACACCACCGAGCGCCTCGCCACCCTCGACGACCTGGGTGAACAGGTCGCGCTTGCGGTCCTGGAGTGCGACGACCTTGTCCTCGACCGTGCCGGAGCTGACCATGCGGTAGACCATGACCGGCCGGGTCTGGCCGATCCGGTGGGCCCGGTCGATGGCCTGGGCCTCCGTCGCGGGGTTCCACCAGGGGTCGAGGACGAAGACATAGTCCGCCTCGGTCAGGGTGAGCCCCACCCCACCGGCCTTGAGGCTGATGAGGAAGGCCGTCTGGTCACCGGTGCGGAATCCCTCGATGACCTCCCCCCGTCGGCGGGTACGCCCGTCGAGGTAGGACGTCACGATGCCCTCGTCGGCGAGCTGCCTCTCGACGAGCCGCAGGTAGCCGGTGAACTGGCTGAAGACGAGGGCCCGGTGCCCCTCCTGACGCAGCTCGCGCAGATGGTCGACGAGCTCGCTGACCTTCGCCGAGACGGCCCGCCCGGCATACGTGTCGTCGACGAGGCTGGGGTCGAGGGAGAGCTGCCGCAGCCGGGTGAGCGAGGCGAGGATGGCCACCCGGTTCGCCTCGGCGTCGTCGAGGAGCCCGAGGAGCCGCTGCCGCTCACGCTGGAGGTGCTGGTCGTAGATCCGCTGGTGGACGGGGTGGAGGGGCACCGGCAGGATCTGGACCTGCTTGGGCGGCAGCTCGGCCGCGACCTCCTCCTTCGTGCGTCGCATGAGGAGGGGCCGGATGCGCTGCCGGAGCCGGGCGAGTCGCTCCGGCCCGACCTCGGCACCCGTCTCGACGGGCTTGCGGTAGTGCTCGGAGAACCGGTCCCGCCGCGGGTAGAGCCCGGGCGCCGCGATCGACAGCAGCGACCAGAGGTCCATGAGGGAGTTCTCGAGCGGCGTGCCGGTCACGACGAGCCGGAACGGGGCCGGCAGGCGGCGAGCCGCGTGGTAGGTCTGCGACGCGGAGTTCTTCACGGCCTGGGCCTCGTCGAGCACGAGCGCCCGCCACCGCACCTCCCGGAACGCCTCGGCGTCGATGCGGAACACGGCATACGAGGTGATGACGAGCCGGGCCGTCCCGACGGTCTCGGCGAGGGACTGCCGGCGACGGCGCGAGGTCTCGCCGACGACGACCACCTCGAGGTCGGGGGTGAACCGCTCCGCCTCGTCGCGCCACGTCGTGAGGACCGAGGTCGGCGCGACGACGAGGACCGGCGCGTCGAGGTCGCCGCGATCGGCTGCGCGCTGGACGACCGCGAGGGTCTGGATCGTCTTGCCGAGGCCCATGTCGTCGGCGAGGACCGCGCCGAGCCCCGCGTCCCACAGCGTGGCGAGCCACTGGTAGCCCTCCCGTTGATAGGGCCGCAGCTGAGCTTTCACGCCCACCGGGACCTCCGCGTCGGCGACCGTGACCCCGTCGCGGATGGCGATGAGGCGCTCGGCCCACTCCCGGCTCTCGCGGTCGACGACACCGGTCTCGAGGAGGTCGGCGAACAGGTCGATCTGGAACTTGCTGACCCGCACCCCGTCGCGCACCGGGTCGCCGAGCTCTCGCGCCTCCTCGATGAGCCGACGCAGCCGATCCAGCGCGGGGTCGTCGAGGGAGAACCACGTGCCCGAGTCGAGCAGCATCGTCCGGTCCCCGTGGACGAGGGCGCGCAGCAGCGGCTCGAAGGGCACGGCCTCTCCGCCCACGGTCACCGTGACATGGAGGTCGAGCCAGTCGTTCGCGACGTGACCCGCCGCCCGCGGGCCGGTCCGCCACTCGATGAGCGGCGCCTCGGTGGCCTCCTCGTATGCCGGGAGGTCACCGCTGATCTCGACGACCAGGTCGTCGTCCGACTCCCACGCCGGAAGGACGTCGCGGACGAAGCCGGCCGCGTCGAGGCCCTTGACGCGGGTGCTCCGCTGCAGCCGGAAGCCACCCGTCCGCTCCGGCCATCGCACCCCGGGCAGCAGCGCGAGGGACTCCGCCCGCGCCGCCACCTCGCGTTCGGCACCGATGTCGCGGTCGTGCCAGCGGTCCGTCGCGTCGACGGGGACGAGGGTGGAGACGTCGGCCCCGGGATAGGCGTACGAGGTGACGACCTCGAGGTCGGCCACCGAGTGCGGGATGACGCGGACATGGATGCGCACCGGCTCCGGCTCGGGAAGCTCGACGCTGCCGTCGGGCGAGACGACCCGCAGCCGGCGCCGCAGCCGGGGGTAGTAGAAGGCGAGGAAGCGCGCGACGTCCTGGGGTGGGACGACGACCGACGCACCCTCGAAGATGGCGTCGAACCCTGTCGGCAGGACCGGCTGGACCGCCGCGAGGGTCAGCCCGGTCCCCTCGACGACGGCCAGGCCGTGGACCGGGGAGCCGAGCGGGTGGATCGTCGCCCCGGAGGGGACACCGCACAGGGTGGCCCCGAGCGCCAGCCCGCCGTCCGGTCGGCGGGTCACGTCGAGCTCGGGGGTCACCGGATCGGGCGCGATCTCGATGCGCTCCGGCTGCACCGGCAGCGGGGCGGCAGCTGTCCGGCCGGGCCCGGCCGTCGTCCGGCCACGCCCGGCGGTCGCCCGGCCACGCCCGGTGCTCGCACGACCTGACCCGGCGCTCGGCCCCGGCACGAACCGGATGCCGGCCTCGACGGCCCTCGCCAGCCAGGGCCACGCCTGCGGTCCGAGCCCGGCGAGGTCGACGGTCTGCGGGCGGT
>JBDIAL010000063.1:0-16227 GCA_039812405.1 Nostocoides sp. | reverse complement strand
GCTCGCCCGGGACCTGTTCGCCGACCTCCTCGCCACCGGCCCCGGCCTCCTCACCGTCTGGGAGGGCCTGGACCAGGCCGGGATCGTCGAGGCGTGGATCCCGGAGTGGCCGACCGTCCGCTCCCGGCCGCAGCGCAACGCGGTCCACCGCCACACCGTCGACCGGCACCTGGTCGAGACGGTCGTCCAGGCGAGCGCGCTCGTGCGCGGCGTGAGCCGCCCGGACCTGCTCCTCGTCGCCGCCCTCCTCCACGACATCGGCAAGGTGCCCGGCGCCGTCGACCACGCGGTGACGGGGGCGCCCATCGCCGAGCGCATCGCGCGCCGTCTCGGCTATCCGGCCGACGACGTCGCCGTCGTCGGCCGGCTCGTCCGGGAGCACCTCACCCTCATCGACCTCGCGACCCGCCGCGACTACCAGGATCCGCGGACCGTCGCGGCGGCCGTCGAAGCCGTGGGAGGGGACCGCGCGGTCTTCGAGATCCTCATGGCCCTCACCGAGGCCGACGCGAGCGCCGCCGGGCCCAAGGCATGGACCGACTGGCGGGCCACCCTCCTGCGCCAGCTCGGCGAGACGGTCCGCGAGCGCCTCACCTGCGGCGTCCCGGTCGGGCCGGCCGAGCGGCCCGCGCCGCTCGCCCCCGAGATCATCGGCGAGGTCGCCGGCGGGACGGCCAAGGTCGTCGTCCACCCGGAGGGCGGCATCTACCGGATCGACATCTACGACCGGGACCGGCTCGGGCTGTTCGCCGACACCGCGGGCCTGTTCGCCGCCCAGGGGTTCGTCGTCCGGACGGCGATCCTGCGGACGACGGACGGCGTCGCGGCCAACGAGTGGCACGTCGAGGCGCCCCGGGGCGGCGAGCCGGTCGTCGAGGACATCGTCCGCGGCCTCGACCGTCTCGCGCGCGGGGACCGGGGGCCGCTCGGCCTCCTCGACCGGCGCCGGGCGTATGCCGCCCGTCCGGGCGTCCGCAGCACCTCCGGGCACCCGGGGCAGGCCCGGGCCCTCGTCGTGCCCCAGGCGGCACAGGACGCGACGGTCCTCGAGGTGCGGGCCGACGACCGTCTCGGGCTGCTCCACGAGCTGGGGATGACCTTCGCCCGGGCCGGGCTGTCGGTCCGCTCGGCGCACATCGCGACGTATGCCGGGCAGACGCTCGACACCTTCTACCTCACCGCGTTCGGGGGCCGGGTCCTCGAGCCGGCGGCGGTGGCCCGGATCGTGGCCATGGTCATCGACACGTGCGACGGTCACCCGCCCGAGTGACCCCGGATAGGCTTTCCGGGTGTTCACGAGCCTGTCCGACCGCCTGACCGCGACCTTCAAGAACCTCCGCGGCAAGGGGCGCCTGTCCGAGTCCGACGTCAACCGGACGATCCGCGACATCCGGGTCGCGCTGCTCGACGCCGACGTCGCCCTGCCGGTCGTCAAGCACTTCACCGCCGGGGTCCGCGAGCGGGCCCTCGGCGCGGAGGTCTCCGAGGCGCTCAACCCCGCCCAGCAGGTCATCAAGATCGTCAACGAGGAGCTCGTCGACATCCTCGGCGGCGAGACCCGGCCGCTGCGACTGGCGAAGAACCCCCCGACGGTCGTCATGCTCGCCGGCCTCCAGGGCTCCGGCAAGACGACCTTCGCCGGCAAGCTCGGCGCCTGGCTCAAGGAGAAGGGCCACACGCCGCTCCTCGTCGCCGCCGACCTCCAGCGACCCAACGCCGTGACCCAGCTCGAGGTCGTCGGCCAGCGCGCCGGGGTGCCCGTCTTCGCCCCCGAGCGCGGCAACATCGGCGGCCACGACGCGGTCGGGGCGACGGGGGAGGGGACGCGCAGCTTCGGCGACCCCGTCCAGGTCGCCGAGGACGGCATCCAGCACGCCTGCGACAAGCTCTACGACGTCGTCATCGTCGACACCGCCGGCCGGCTCGCCGTCGACGCCGACCTCATGGACCAGGCGCGGCGCATCCGCGACACGATCGAGCCCGACGAGGTCCTCTTCGTCATCGACGCGATGATCGGCCAGGCCGCCGTCAAGACGGCCCAGGCGTTCCAGGAGGGCGTCGACTTCACCGGGGTCGTGCTCACCAAGCTCGACGGCGACGCCCGCGGCGGCGCCGCACTCTCCGTCGTCGGCACGACCGGCCGGCCCATCATGTATGCGAGCACGGGCGAGGGCGTCAAGGACATCGAGGTCTTCCACCCGGACCGGATGGCCTCCCGCATCCTCGACATGGGCGACATCCTCACCCTCATCGAGCAGGCCGAGAAGGCGTTCGACGCGGCCCAGGCCCGGGAGATGGAGCGCAAGTTCCTCGCCCAGGAGGACTTCACCTTCGACGACTTCCTCCAGCAGATGTCGGCGATCAAGCGGATGGGCTCGCTGAAGTCGATGCTCAAGATGATGCCGGGCATGGGCCAGATGAGCGCCCAGCTCGACGCGCTCGACGAGCGGGAGTTCGACCGCATCGAGGCGATGGTCCGCTCGATGACGCCGTTCGAACGGGCCCACCCCAAGCAGATCAACGGCTCCCGTCGGGCCCGTATCGCCCGGGGCTCCGGCGTCGGCGTCTCCGAGGTCAACCAGCTGCTCGTCCGGTTCACCGAGGCGCAGAAGATGATGAAGAGCCTGGCCCGCGGCGGAGGCATCCCCGGCATGCCCGGGATGGGCGGCGGCGCGAAGGCGAGGCGCCAGCAGCCCCAGCGCCGCAAGGGCAAGTCGGGCAACCCCGCGAAGCGGGCCCAGCAGGAGGCTGCCGCCGCCGAGCGGCGCTCCGCGGCGCCCTCGACCGCGCCTGCGGGCTCCGCCTTCGGGGTCGGCGCGCCGGGCGGCAGTAAGGACCTCGACACGAGCCAGCTCCCCGAGGGCTTCGAGAGGTTCCTCGGGAAGCGGTAGTCACCCGACCGTCTGCGCCCCAGACGCCGGACCTCACGACAGGGAGGGAGCCCGGATGCCGGTCGTATCGCCGAGGTCCGTCAGCATGTTGCCCTCCGCCCCGGTCGGGACCGCCTGGTGGGCCTCTCGGGGGGTTGTGTGATGGTGCGGATGGCGTGGCGGATGGCGGTGGGTCGGGGGTTGCGGTCGGTGGTGTTGTTCGTGGCGGTGGTGGTGGCGGCGACGGGGTTCACGGTGTTGACGGCTTCGTCGCGGGCGCAGCGTCTGGCGACGGTGGGTCAGGTGCAGGCGCGGGCTCGGACCAGCTATGACATCTTGGTGCGTCCTGCGGGGGCGCGGTCGGGGGTGGAGTCGCGGGGGCGGTTGGTGCAGCCGGGGTTCCTGGGTAGTGGGTTCGGGGGGATCTCGATGGGGCAGCTGGCGGCGGTGCTGGGCTCGGCGGTGGTGGCGGTGGCGGCGCCGGTGGCGGTGGTGGGGTATGTGATCCCTCATGCGGGTCTGAATGTGGATGTGACGGTGGCGGTGAGGGCGGGTGGGGGCCGGGCGGGGGTGGCGCGGGTGGATGGGGTGTGGGATCTGCATGACGGGTCTGGTTCGCTGGCGCAGGCGCCGGAGTATGTGTTGGCGACGCGGTCGGCGGTGACGGGTCGGGGGTCGGATGCCGAGGGTGGGTGTGGTCCGGATCTGGATCCGTCGGATTTGAGGACGGGGTTGACGGTGACGACGGCTCCGGCGTCGGTGCTGTGCTTCTTCTCCCGCAGCGACGTCGACACTGGGCTTCCCTGGTATGCCACGGCGAAGGGGCATGTGTCGGCCAGTCAGGTGTTCCCGTTCCCGTTCCTGTTGGTGGCGGTCGACCCGGTTGCGGAGTCGCGTCTGGTCGGTCTGGACAAGGCTGCCAGTCCGGGGGGTGTGCAGGCGTTGGAGTCGGTGAGGGGGCCGGATGACGTGCCGGTCCTGATGGCTGCCGCCTCGCCGGTGCAGGCGAGTCTGGACCTGTCGGTGTCCTCGTTGCCGTCGGTGGCGGTGTCGCGTGTCGAGGCGAAGAAGCCGTTGACGGACCTGGCCTCGCTGCCGGCCCGGCCGGTCAGCCACCAGCAGGTCTCGGCCGCGGCGGCCTACCAGGTCCTGAAGAAGCAGATCACCACACCGGTGAACAACATCGGCTATCCGGGGCTGGTCTGGCAGTACTGGACGGTGTCCCAGCCGTCGTGGCAGGCGACAACGTCTACGCCGCGTACAGAGTTGGGGGCGGTGCCGGTGGTTAATGACCTGGCCAAGTTGTGGGTGGATCTGTCCGATTTCTCGGTGGCTCCGGCGGGGACTGATGATGTGCAGTTCCGGTCGATCTCGTTGCATCGGCAGCCGCAGACGGCTGATTCGGGTGAGCGGGAGCCGCCGTCGTTGCGTCGGGTGGGGGATTTCGACGCGTCGCGGCTGTCGGGTCTGGACGATGTGACCAGGCAGGTCTTGACGGGGTATGCCACGGCTCCGACGACGGGTGCGGATGCGGCCTCGCGGGCGGTGCTGGGTGGTGGGGCGGTGGGCGGGTCGTTGAACATCGGCGCGCTGGTGTCCTCGGCGCCGTCGATGATCACCTCGTTGACGGCGCTGCCGCAGCTGGTGGGAGGGACGTGGGAGCCGGGTGCGGGAGCGGCGCCGTTGTCGGCGATCCGGGTGCGGGTCAAGGGAGTGACCGGGGTGGATCCGGTCTCGCGGGAGCGGGTGCGGCTGGTGGCTCAGCAGATCCGTGCCCGGACCGGGTTGGACGTCGATGTCACGGTGGGTGCCTCCTCGACCACGGTGCGGGTGGACCAGCCCGCGGGCCGGTTCGGGCGTCCCGCGCTGCGGTTGGACCAGTCGTGGGTGCGTCTGGGGGTGGCGGTGGCCATCGTCAGGGCGGTCGATGTCAAGTCGGTCGCGTTGTTCCTGCTGGTGCTGCTGGTCTCGGGCCTGTCGGTCGCCAACGTGGCCAACGCCTCGGTCCGGGCCCGCCGGGTCGAGCTGGGGACCCTGGCCTGCACGGGCTGGTCGCGGGGGGCGATCTTCCGGCTCGTGCTCGGTGAGGTCGGCCTGATCGGCGCCGCCGCGGGCGCCGTCTCGGCTGTCGCGTCGGTGGCCATCGGCTCGGTGGCCGGCACGACGGTCAGCTGGCCGCGGGCGCTGGTCGCGGTGCCGGTCGCTCTGGCGGTGGCGCTCCTGGCCGGGCTGGTCCCGGCCCGGGTGGCCGCCACCGCGACACCCGCCCAGGCACTGCTGCCGGCAGTGTCCGGGCGGGCCCGGACCCGGCCCACCGACACCCTGCCCGCCCTGGCCTGGTCGGCGGTGACCCGGGTCCGTTCCCGCAGCGTGCTGGCCGGGCTGGCCCTGGCCGTCGCCGCAGCGGCCGGCACCGCCGTCCTGATCGTGGCCCTGGGCTTCCGCGGGGCCGTGGTCGGGACCGCGCTGGGAGACGCCGTGGCCGTCCAGACCCGGGCCGCGGACTATGCCGCCGTCGCCGCGACCACCGCCCTGGCAGGCCTGGGCGTGGCCAACCTGACCTTCCTGACCCTGCGCGAACGCGGCGCCGAGCTGGCCACCATGCTGGCCACCGGGTGGAGCCTGGGCGCGCTACGGCGGCTGCTGCTGCTGGAGTCGGCCCTGCTCACCCTGCCGGCCACCGCCATCGGCGCCGGCCTGGGACTGCTGGGCGGGGTCCTGCTGTTCGGGACCCTGCCAGCCGGGGCCTACCTCGGCGCCGGCCTGGCCATCGCCGTGACCAGCCTGGTGGCCCTCGCAGCGACCGCGGCAGCCACCACCATGCTGGCCCGGCTGCCCCTGACCGACCTGCTCACCGAGAACGGATGACCCCGCCCATGTCCCAGACCTCACCGGACATCGCCGTCACCATCCGCGACCTGCGCAAGACCTACCAGGCCCTCGACACCACCATCGTCGCCGCCGACGGCATCACCCTGGACCTGGCCGCCGGCGCCGTCACCGCCGTCACCGGTCCCTCCGGGTCGGGCAAGTCGACGCTGCTGCATCTCGTCGGTGCCCTCGACAGCCCCGACTCCGGCACCATCACCGCGCTCGGGCAGGAGGTCACCGCGCTCGACCGGCGCGGACTGACGGCATACCGGCGCAGCATCGGCATCGTCTTCCAGCGGTTCAACCTCATCGGCACGCTCAACGTCCTGGACAACATCCTCATCCCCCAGATCCCGCTCGGCATCGACGACGTCACCCGAGCCCGGGCCCGTGACCTCATCGCCGCCGTCGGTCTCCACGGCCGCGAGACCTCCATCGCCACCCGTCTGTCCGGAGGGCAACAGCAACGTGTCGCGATCGCCCGGGCCCTGCTGCACAACCCCCGGCTCGTCCTGGCCGACGAGCCCACCGGCAACCTCGACTCCGAGACCGGCCACGAGATCGTCGACCTCCTGCTGTCCCTGCGCCGTGACCACGGCACCACCCTCGTCATCGCCACCCACGACCCCGCCCTCGCCGCGCGCTGCGACCACATCGTCCACCTCGCCGACGGACGACTCACCGACCCGTCCCCCGACTGACACGCGAGCAGCGGACGACATCCGCACCGACGAGGCCGGGGCTACGCCGCCTCCTGTCGGCACGTCACGTCACGTCTCGTGACGTGAGGGAGAGGTCGGCGGAGACGTGACCCGACGAACGGGCACCTCACCCGAGGAGGCTTCCCCCGCGAGGTGTCCCCTTGTCGGGTGACCCGATAAAGGTCCGGGGGGCCACGGTCGTTGAGCAGGTGCGCAAACCTCGTCAGGTGCACATGTCTCGTCACGTGCACAATGCTCGTCACGTGCACAATGCTCGGGTGGATCTCCTCGAGAAGCTGCGCACCCCGTGACGGCCGCACGGGGCGGACCGGCGCCGGCGGCCCTCGCGACGCTCTCGACCGGCACGGCCGGGCCGCGGGTCGCCTTCCTCCACGGCCTGTTCGGCCAGGGCCGCAACTGGATGCAGATCGCCAAGGCGGTGAGTGGACCGCACGGGGCCGACGCGCGCTGCCTTCTGCTCGACCTGCCGGACCACGGACGCTCGCCGTGGTCGGAGGAGTTCTCCCTCACGGCATACGCCGCAGCCGTCGCCGCGACCCTCCGGACGGCCGGGGGAGAGGACCGGTGGGTCGTCGTCGGGCACTCCCTCGGCGGGAAGGTCGCCATGGCCCTCGCCATCACCGATCCCGGTCTCGTCGAGCGGCTCGTCGTCGTCGACATCGCCCCGAAGGACTACGGCGACCTCGAGCGGTTCTCCGGCTACATCCGCGAGATGCAGGCGCTGCCCCTCGGCGAGCTGTCCTCGCGGGCCGACGCCGAGGCGCGGTTCGAGGAGTCCGACCCGGCCGTCAAGGCGTTCCTCCTGCAGAACCTGCGTCGCGACGGCTCGTCGTGGCGCTGGCAGGCCAACCTCGCCCTCTTCGCGCGGGACGTGGCCCGGGGCACCGGCTCCCTCGTTGCCGACTGGCCCGACGCGCTCGGCGAGCTCCCGGCATACGAGGGCCCCGTCCTGTGGATCGCCGGCGCCGAGTCGGCCTACATCCGCCCCGAGGACGCCGCGGGCATGCGGCGGCTGTTCCCCGCGGTCCGGCAGCTCACCGTCAAGGGGGCCGGCCACTGGGTGCACACCGACGCACCCGGCGTCGTCGTCGAGGCGCTGCGCCGGGTCGTGGCCGCAGCCGGTCGCTCAGGAGGCGCTCGGTAGGGTCGGGCCATGGCAACGGTGCTGCACCTCACCGGCCCGGTCCTCGTCGGCCCCGACGACATCCGCCCGGAGGCGTGGGTCGTCGGCGGGCGGATGACGTATGCCGTGCCGACCGGCTCCCACGACGTCACCCGGGTGGACGGCTGGGTCGTCCCGGGGCTCGTCGACGCGCACTGCCACGTCGGTCTCGGTCCGCACGGCGAGGTGCCGCGCGAGGAGGCCGAGCGCCAGGCGGTGGCCGACCGCGACCACGGGACGCTCCTCATCCGGGATGCCGGCCAGCCGGGCGACACCCGATGGGTCGACGAGCGCGACGACCTGCCGAAGATCGTCCGCGCCGGACGTCACATCGCGCGGACCCGTCGCTACCTGCGCAACTTCGCGTGGGAGATCGAGCCCGACCAGCTCGTCTCCCGGGTCCGGGCCGAGGCGCGGGCGGGCGACGGCTGGGTCAAGCTCGTCGGGGACTGGATCGACCGGGAGGCGGGCGACCTCACCCCGTGCTGGCCCCGCGACGTCCTCACCGCGGCCGTCGCGGCGGCCCACGAGGAGGGCGCCCGCGTGACGGCGCACTGCTTCGGGGAGGAGTCGCTGCGCGACTTCGCGGCCGCGGGCACCGACTGCATCGAGCACGCGACGGGGCTCGAGGCGGACACCGTCGCGGCGTTCGCCACGCAGGGCATCGCCATCGTGCCCACCCTCGTCAACATCGCGACGTTCCCGCAGATCGCGGCTCCGGCGGCGGAGCGCTACCCCGCCTATCACCGCCACATGCTCGACCTCCACGCCCGGCGCTACGCGACGATCGCCGCCGCGGTCGACGCGGGCGTCCCCGTCTACGTCGGGACCGACGCCGGGGGCTCGCTCCCGCACGGGCTCGTGGCACAGGAGTGCGCGGAGCTGCAGCGGGCCGGCCTCACGACCGAGGCCGTCCTCGCGGCGGCGACGTGGGGAGCGCGCGCCTGGCTGCACCGGCCGGGTCTGCAGGAGGGGGAGGACGCCGACCTCCTCGTCCTGTCGAGCGATCCGCGGGCCGATCTCGGCGTCCTCGCCCACCCCACGCTCATCCTGCTGCGCGGACGCGCCTGGAGCTGAGTCCGGGGGAGGGGGCCGCCCGTCGGACGGCGGGCGGGGTCCGGATCGCGAGACAACGGGTCCGCGGACTGGCCCTGGCACACAGGTTTCCCGGAAACTCCTACATCACTCATGTGTTTTGAGTACTTTAAGTCAACCAGCACGCCACCCAAGGAGCTCCCGCCATGTCCCGTCGACTTCGTGTCGTCCTCACCACCGTCACCGCCGCCGCCGCGCTCGGGCTGGCCGGCTGCGCCGGCGGAGGCTCGAGCGACACCGCCGGGGGCTCGGACGCGTCCGGCGCCGCGACGTCCACCCTCAGCCTCTACGGCTACTCGGTGGCCAAGCAGGTCTACGACAAGCTCGTGCCGGGCTTCCAGGCGACGGCGGCCGGCAAGGGGGTGCAGTTCCAGCAGTCCTACGGCGCCTCCGGGGACCAGAGCCGCAAGGTCGCCGCGGGGGCGAGCGCCGACATCGTCAGCTTCTCCGTCGAGCCCGACGTCACCCGGCTCGTCAAGGCCGGCCTCGTCGACTCCTCGTGGAGCTCCGGTGAGTACAAGGGCATCCCGTTCGGCTCGGTCGTCGCGATCGTCGTCCGCAAGGGCAACCCCAAGGGGATCCACGGCTGGGACGACCTGCTCAAGCCCGGCGTCTCCGTCGTCACCCCGAACCCGTTCAGCTCGGGCTCGGCGAAGTGGAACCTCCTGGCCCCGTATGCCGTGAAGAGCGACGGCGGGAAGGACCAGGCCGCCGGTCTGGCATACCTCACCAAGCTCATCACCCAGCACGTCCACGTCCAGCCCGCCTCGGGACGCGAGGCGACGGAGACCTTCCTCCAGGGCACGGGCGACGTCCTGCTGTCCTACGAGGACGAGGCCATCGCCGCCGTCAAGGCCGGGGACCCCGTGCAGTACTTCATCCCGTCCCAGACCTTCAAGATCGAGAACCCCGTCGCGGTCACGTCGAACAGCAAGAACGCCGCGACGGCCAAGGCCTTCGACAGCTACCTCTACACCGACCCGGCGCAGAACCTCGTCGCCGAGGCCGGGTTCCGGCCCGTCGTGACGAGCGTCGCCGCGAAGTACTCCAAGCAGTTCCCCACCCCGCAGAAGCTGTGGACCATCGCCGACCTCGGCGGCTGGCCCAGCGTCGACGCCGACCTGTTCACGCCGAACACCGGCAAGGTCGCCGTCATCTACAGCAAGGCGACGAAGTGACCTCGGTCCTTCCCGCCGAGACCGTCCCGTCACCCTCGCCGGTGGCGGGACGCGTCCCGTCCTCCCGGCACGCAGGACGGGCCAGCGGGCGGCAGCAGGCCCAGCTCGGACTCATCGTCCTCTGGCTCAGCGTCATCGTCCTGCTGCCGCTCGCCGCCCTCACCGTCACCTCGTTCAGCACCGGTCTGCGCGGGTTCTGGGAGGCGGTCACCGCGCCGAGCGCCCTCGCGGCGCTCAAGGTCACCATCCTCGTGTCGGTCGCCGTCGCCCTGCTCAACGCGGTCATGGGCACCCTCGTCGCGTGGGTGCTCGTCCGGGACGACTTCCCCGGCACGCGGTTCGTCAACGTCCTCATCGACCTGCCGTTCGCGCTCCCGACGATCGTCGCCAGCATCGTGCTCCTCGCGCTCTACGGCCCGGACAGCCCGGTCGGCATCCACCTCAACGCGACCCGGTGGGGCGTCATCGTCGCGCTCGCCTTCGTCACCCTCCCGTTCGTCGTCCGCTCGGTCCAGCCCGTCCTCCTCGAGGCCGACCGCGAGGTCGAGCAGGCGGCGGCCTCCCTCGGGGCGAGCGGGTTCACGACGTTCCGCCGGATCGTCCTGCCGACCCTCGCGCCGGCGATCATCAGCGGGACGGGCCTCGCCTTCGCCCGCGCCATCGGCGAGTACGGCTCGGTCGTCCTCATCGGCGGCAACATCCCCCGGCACACCCAGGTGGCCTCGCAGTACATCCAGCAGCAGATCGAGACCGACGCCCCCGTCAACGCCGCCGCGGTCTCCGTCACCCTGCTGGCCATCGCCTTCCTCACCCTCTTCGTCCTGCGCGTCCTCGCCGGCCGCAGCCGCCGACGGGAGGAGGAGGTCCGGTGACGACCTCACCCACCGCCCGGCTCACCCTGCGCGTCGTGGCCCTCGGCTACCTCGCCGCCCTCCTCGCGATCCCCGTCGTCCTCATCCTCTGGCGGACCTTCGAGCCCGGGTTCGGCGCCTTCTGGGAGAGCATCCGGACCCCGGCCGCCATCTCGGCGCTCAACCTGTCGCTGACGATCGTCGCGATCACCGTGCCGCTCAACGTCGTCTTCGGCGTCGTGACGGCGCTGGCCCTGGTCCGCGGATCCTTCCGCGGCAAGGGGTTCCTGCAGGCGATCGTCGACCTGCCCTTCGCCGTCTCGCCCGTCGTCGTCGGCGTCTCGCTCATCATGCTGTGGGGTGCGGGCGGCTGGTTCGGAGGCGTCGAGCACGTCGGGATCAAGGTCATCTTCGCGCTGCCGGGCATGGTCCTCGCGACGATCTTCGTCACCCTGCCCTTCGTCGTCCGCGAGGTCGAGCCGGTCCTCGTCGAGATCGGGACCGAGCAGGAGCAGGCCGCCGCGACGCTCGGTGCGAACGGCTGGCAGACCTTCTGGCGGATCACCCTCCCGGCGGTCCGGTGGGGCCTCACCTACGGCGTCGTCCTCACGATCGCCCGGGCGCTCGGCGAGTTCGGCGCGGTGACGATGGTCAGCTCCTCGGTGCCCGGGGTGTCCCAGACCCTCACCCTGCTCGTCAGCTCCCGCTACACCGACGACCTCAACACCTACGGGGCGTATGCCGCCGCGACGCTCCTCATGGCACTGGCCATCCTCACCCTCGTCCTGATGACCCTGCTCGACCGCAAGAGGAGCACGACATGATCACCGTGACCGGAGCCCGCAAGGAGTTCGGCACCTTCCGCGCGCTCGACGACGTGAGCCTCGACATCCCGACCGGGACGCTGACCGCCCTCCTCGGCCCGAGCGGCTCGGGCAAGTCGACCCTCCTGCGCTCCATCGCGGGCCTGGAGACCCTCGACGCCGGGACGGTCAGCATCGGGGGCCGCGAGGTGGGCGACCTGCCCCCGCAGAAGCGCGGGATCGGCTTCGTCTTCCAGCACTACGCCGCCTTCAAGCACATGACGGTGCGCGACAACGTCGCCTTCGGGCTGACCATCCGGCGTCGCCCCAAGGCCGAGATCCGCACCAAGGTGGACGAGCTGCTCGAGATCGTCGGTCTCGACGGGTTCCAGCACCGCTACCCGGCCCAGCTCTCCGGCGGACAGCGGCAGCGGATGGCCCTGGCCCGGGCCCTCGCCGTCGACCCCCAGGTGCTCCTCCTCGACGAGCCGTTCGGCGCCCTCGACGCGAAGGTCCGGGCCGACCTGCGCCGCTGGCTGCGCCGGCTCCACGACGAGGTCCACGTGACGACCGTGCTCGTCACGCACGACCAGGAGGAGGCCCTCGACGTCGCGGACCGGATCGCCGTGCTCAACCGGGGCCGGATCGAGCAGGTCGGCGCGCCCGACGAGCTCTACGACCTGCCGGCCAACGACTTCGTCATGTCCTTCCTCGGCTCGGTGTCCACGGTGGGCGGGACGCTGGTCCGCCCGCACGACATCGTCCTGCGCCGGCTCGGCCCCGCCGAGGAGTCGGTCTGGGAGCCGGGCCGGGTCACCGCAGTCGTCGAGCGGGTGGTCCGGCTCGGCTTCGAGGTGCGGGTCGAGCTGCGCGACGACCGGAACGAGGGGCTCGCCGCCGAGGTGACCCGGGGCGCGGCCCAGGACCTCCAGCTCATCGCCGGCGACCGCGTCCTGGTGTCCGCCTCGTCCCGGGTCGCGGCGCTCGCGGGCTGAGCAGGCGGGTCGTCGGGGGCCGGAGGAGACCGGTCCCGGCGCGGCGGGTGAGCGGGTCAGCGCGCGGCCACGTCACGGCATACGTCAGAATGCCGCCGTGGACATCTCGGCGCGCACGGACTACGCGGTGCGGGCCATGCTCGCCCTCGCCGAGGCCCAGCGGACCGACGACGACCTGGTCAGCGTCGAGGCGCTCGCCCAGCGCCAGGACCTCCCGCGCAAGTTCCTCGAGGCCATCGTCTCCGACCTGCGCCGGGCCGGGCTCGTCACGAGCGTGCGGGGGACGCACGGCGGATACCGGCTCGCGCGGGAGGCGTCCGCCGTCGCCCTCGGCGACATCTTCCGCGCCGTCGACGGGCCGCTCGCCGAGGTCCGCGGGCTCCGGCCGCACGAGACGCGCTACGAGGGCGTCGCCGAGCACCTGCCGACGGTCTGGGTCGCGGTCCGCGCCAGCCTCCGCTCGGTCCTCGACGAGACGAGCCTCGCCGACGTCCTCTCCGGCGCCCTTCCCGCCCACGTCGCCTCGATGGCCGCCGCCCCCGACGCGTGGGAGAGCCGCTGAGCCCGGCCCGGGTGGTCGGGAGCGCCCCCGTGGTCTGGCACAATGGACGGCTGTACCCGTCCGGCCGGGCCCCTCTCGTCCGGTCCGGATGCCTACACACCGAGTCTCGGTCCCCCGCGTGTTCCCCATCCGGTCTCGCCGTGCTCACCAACACCGAAATGGAGTGACCACACTCGTGGCCGTCAAGATTCGTCTCAAGCGGATGGGCAAGATCCGCGCCCCGTTCTACCGCGTCGTCGTCATGGACTCGCGCACCAAGCGCGACGGTCGGGCGATCGAGGAGATCGGCAAGTACCACCCGACCGAGGAGCCCTCGGTCATCGACATCCGCTCCGACCGCGCGCAGTACTGGCTGTCCCAGGGCGCCCAGCCGACGGAGGCCGTCGAGGCCCTCCTCAAGGTGACCGGGGACTGGCAGCGGTTCAAGGGCGAGCCCGGCGCCGAGGGCACCCTGCGGGTCAAGGCTCCGCGCCCGAGCAAGCGGGAGCTCTACGACGCGGCCATCGCAGCCGCCGGCTCGTCCACGGCGGAGGACACCTCCGGAGCCACGACGGCGCGCAAGAAGGCCGCCCGCCGGACCGAGGTCCAGGCCGAGGGCGAGGCCCCCGAGGTCGAGGTCCCCGTCGAGCCGACCTCCGAGGCCGTCGTCGCCGAGCTCCCCGACGCCGAGAAGGCCGAGGCCTGAGCGTGCTCGACGAGGCGCTGGAGCACCTGGTCACCTCGATCGTCGACCACAAGGAGGACGTCGTCGTCCGGGAGAAGACCCTGCGCCGCGGTGAGGTCCTCGAGGTGCGGGTGCACCCCGACGACCTCGGCCGGGTCATCGGCCGGGCCGGCCGGACCGCCTCGTCGCTGCGCACCGTCATGGGGGCGCTCGCCGGGGGCAAGAACGTCCGCATCGACATCGTCGACACCGACCGGGTCCGCTGAGCCGGGTGCGACCGCCGGGCGGCCTCCGGGCCGCCCGGCGGTCGCACCGACCCGGGCGGGGCATGCCACGTGCCCGGGCGACTCACACGAACCGGTGCCGTGGCGTTGTCCGGACATGACGACTGTCGGTATGCCACGAGAGACTGTCCCGATGACGACCCCGCCGCTCCGGCACGCCGCGGTGCCCACCCGGCTCGGTGACCTCGTCATCGTGGTCGAGGGCGAGGCGGTGGTGGGCCTCTACTTCCCACGGCACTGGACCCAGCCCGACCCGGCGCGCTGGGGCGAGGTCGTCGACCCCGCCGACCCGGTGGTGGCGCGGGCGGCGGCGGAGGTCGTCGCCTACCTCGACGGGGAGCTGACCGAGTTCTCGGTGCCGATCGTGATGTCCGGCACCGAGTTCCAGGAGCGGGTGTGGGACCTGCTGCGTGGCATCCCCTACGGCGAGACGACGACGTACGGCGCCATCGCCCGGCAGCTGGGCAATCCGCGGCTCGCCCAGGAGGTCGGGCAGGCGGTCGGGCACAACCCCATCTCCATGGTCGTCCCGTGCCACCGGGTCCTCGGGTCCGACGGCAGCCTCACCGGGTACGCCGGTGGGCTGGAGCGCAAGGCATACCTGCTGGCGCTGGAGGAGTTCGTCGCCGGCCGCAGCCTGGTCGACCCCCGCTGACGTGGGTGGAGCCCACCGACCGCTCGGCACGTCCTCACCTGCCGAGGCTCCCGGCACCGGGCCCTAGGCTGCCGCCATGAGCGACCTCGTCGTGGCCCGCATCGGCCGGCCGCACGGACTGCGCGGTGAGGTGACCGTCCAGACCCACACCGACGACCCCCGGGCGCGGTTCGTCGAGGGGGAGCGGTTCCGCACGCAGGCCGCTCCCGGCTCCGGCGTGCCGCGTGAGCTGACCCTCGCGTCGGCGCGGGTGCACCGCGGGGTGTGGCTGCTGTCCTTCGCCGAAGTCCCCGACCGTGGCGGCGCCGAGTCGCTGCGGGGGACCCGGCTGCTCGTCCCCGTCGCCGGCACGCAGACGGAGGAGGACGAGGGGTGGTACGAGGAGGAACTGCTCGGCCTCACGGCATACGACCCCGCCGGGGTGGTCGTCGGCCGGGTGGGCGGGCTGCGGACCGGACCGGCGCAGGACCTCCTCGTCCTCGTCCTCCCCGACGGGCACCAGGCGATGGTGCCGTTCGTCGAGAGCCTCGTCCCCGTCGTCGACGTGCCCGGGGGCCGCGTCGTCGTCGACCCGCCGCCGGGGCTGCTCGACCTCGGCCGACCGGATTCCGGCTCGTCGGACCTCGGCTCGTCGGACCTCGGCCCGGGAGACACCGGCTCACGGGACACCGCGTCCGGGGGGAGCTGACCGGTGCGGATCGACGTCGTCACGATCTTCCCCGCCTACCTCGAGCCGCTGTCGCTCTCGCTCATCGGCGCGGCGCGGCGAGCCGGGCTGCTCGACCTGCGGGTCCACGACCTGCGTGACCACGCCCACGACCGGCACCGCACCGTCGACGACAGCCCGTTCGGCGGGGGAGCCGGGATGGTCATGAAGCCCGAGCCGTGGGCGGAGGCCCTCGACGCCGTCATCGCCACCGCGTCGTCGCCCACGGCACCGTCGGGACTGCCTCAGCGTGCCGACATCCCACCCGCCGAGGTGCCGGCCCCCGCCGCTGCGCCCGCGTCCGGATCCGATCCGACACCCATGCCCGTGCCCCACCTCCTCGTGCCGGGGCCGGGCGGGGTGCCGTTCACCCAGGCGATGGCGCGCTCGCTCGCCGCCGAGCCGTGGCTGGCCATCGCCTGTGGCCGCTACGAGGGGATCGACGAGCGGGTCACCGAGCACGCCGCGGCCCGGATGCCGGTCACCGTCGTCTCCCTCGGCGACTACGTCCTCAACGGGGGCGAGGTCGCCGCCCTCGCCGTCGCCGAGGCCGTCGCGCGGCTGCTGCCCGGCGTCGTCGGCAATGCCGACTCCCTCGTCGAGGAGTCCCACGAGGACGGGCTGCTCGAATACCCCGTCTACACCCGGCCCGCGGCATGGGTCGACGGCGACATCGTCCGCGACGTGCCCCCGGTCCTCCTCTCCGGCGACCACGCGGCCATCGCCGCCTGGCGGCACGAGCAGCGGGTGCAGCGCACGGCGGCCCGCCGACCCGACCTGCTCCACCCGGCCGCGGCCGTCGTTCCCGG
>JBDIAL010000062.1:0-16227 GCA_039812405.1 Nostocoides sp. | reverse complement strand
CTTGACCGGCGAGAGGGATTCGAGATGGGTGAGCGCAGGAGTCGACTCGGACGGGTGAGCGGCATCCTGCTGCCAGACGCAGCAGGTCCACGAGCTTTCCCAGTTGTCGAGTAGCGGCTCCGCCATCTGGTGCACCCGACGGGTCGACGAAGGGCCTGCCAACCCTGAAACAGTAGGTTGTTGGGGCGGACCGCGTCCGGATTTGGAAGCGAGTCTCGTTGGACCTGCGTGATCCCTCAGCTGCGATAAAGGAGCCCCATCGTGACCTCCCCCTCCGCCGGTGTGCCTGCGCCCAGTGAGCTGACAGGAGCCGTCGGGCTGGCGAGGGGGTTCGCCGAGGGCAGCCGTTCGCCGGTCGAGGCCCTTCAGGATGCGTTGGACGCGACGGCCCGCCTCAACGGCTCCGTGAACGCGATGCTGTTCGTCGACGAGGAGTCGGCGATGGAGCAGGCGCGCGCTGCGGAGGCCCGCTGGAGGGCCGGCGCCCCGCTGAGCCTCGCGGACGGCTTGCCTGTGTCGATAAAGGACGTGTTGCTGACGCGTGGGTGGCCAACGTTTCGGGGCAGCATGCTCGTCGATGCGGATGGGGACTGGATAGAGGACGCTCCGGCGGTGGCCCGGCTGCGTGAGAGCGGGGCGGTGATCTTCGGGAAGAACACCGTGCCGGAGTTTGCCTGGAAGGGAGTGACCGACTCGATCCGCCACGGGTCGACGGGCAACCCGTGGGGGGCCGAGCTGACCTCCGGCGGCTCGAGTGGCGGTGCGGCAACGGCGGTGGGCCTGGGGATGGGCGCATGGTCGGTTGGCACGGACGGGGGCGGCTCCGTGCGCATCCCAGCCGCGTTCACCGGCACCGTGGCCCTGAAGCCGACGTTCGGTCTGGTCCCGACCTATCCGGCGAGTCCGTTCGGCACTCTGTCGCACGCCGGCCCGATGACTCGGTCGGTCCAGGACGCGGCCTTCATGATGGATGTCATAGCCGGTCCGGATCCGCGCGACTGGTTCGCGTTGGCGCCAGTCGACGGCTCCTTCATGGATGGACTGGAGGACGGTGTCGAGGGCATCCGGCTCGCCTACTCACCGACGCTGAGCGGGCTGGGCGTGAACGATGTCGGCGTCGACGCAGCGGTGAGGGCTGCCGTGGACTGCTTGTCGGACCTCGGGGCCGTCGTCGAGGAGGTCGATCCTCCGCTGGCGGGCTATTCCTTGGCAGAGATCACGGAAGCTTTCCACATCCTGTGGTTCTCGGGCGCGGGGAAGGTCCTGGAGGCCTTCGGTACGGATGGCCTTGCTGCAGTGGATCCGTTGCTGGGCGAGATGGTCGGCCGGTATGCGACGGCGACCGCCTCGGACTATCTCGGGGCGACTCAGGTTCGCATGGATCTGGGGATCGCGTTCGGCGGCTTCCACGAGGACTACGCGGCCCTGCTCACCCCGACGGTGCCCATCCCGGCGTTCGAGCGTGGACGGGACACCCCCGCCGGTTGGCCGTCGGATCTGTGGACCAGTTGGACGCCGTACACCTTCCCCTTCAACATGACGGGGCAGCCGGCGCTGTCGGTTCCGTGCGGCTTCACCGACGACAAGCCTGTCGGCCTGCAGATCGTCGGGCCCCGGCACGGCGACCGGCTGGTGCTGCGCGTCGGCCGCGCCTACGAGCGGGCCACGGACTGGCATTCCGCACGTCCGATCCTGGTGACCTGACTGGGTGAGGCCTCAGGTGGTCTGGCGCCGCTCAGGCGCCCAGCGTCTCGCCGTAGCCCTCGCTCATGTGTTCGGTGGTGAGCTGCACGAGTCGCGCTTCGTCGTGTGCGATGACGGCGTCGAGGATCTGACGATGCTCGGTGACCATGACGGTGAGGTTGTCGGGGTCCTTCAAGTACGACTGGGTGATCCTGCGGTTGATCGGGTAGTCCCACAGCTGGTCGATCATGGAGAGCAGTACGCGGTTCTGGCAGGGTTCGATCACCGCGCGGTGGAAGCGGCGATTGAGCTCGAAGTGGGTGCTGACCTGATCGGCGTCGGTCGCTGCCATCTCTTCGATGAGGGCGTGCAGCCGAGCCAGCTCAACCCGTCCGTGACGACCGCAGGCCAGTCGAGCGGCCAACGTCTCGAGGCTGGCCCGAACCTGGTACACCTCGGTGATGTCATGGTCGGTGAGGGCGTTGACCAGGTAGCCACCTCCAGGGACGAGCGAGACGAGCTCTTCTTGGGCCAGACGGTTGAGGGCGTCGCGCACCGGCGTGCGGGAGACGCCGAGCTGCTCGGCCAGCTGCTCCTGCACGAGCTGAGCGTCCGCGGTCACGCGGCCGTCGACGATGAGGTCCCGAATCGACTCGTAGACCCGGACTGACAGCGGCTGCCCGTCGCGAGGTGCTCTGGTGATCGGCGTCAGCAGCGCGGGAGCGGCGTCGTACTGGCCCTTGACGTCTTGGGAGATCTGCCCGTTCCTTCCGCGCGATCCGGCCCATGCCGGACGGTGGACGCATCATAGCCCCTTGTGGACGATGGACACACTGGATACAGTGCATCCACTCGTGCCGAAGGAAAGGGTCGGAACATGTACGTCTTCAATGCGTGGTACGTCGCGGCATGGTCGAGCGAGGTCACCGACGCGCCCGTCAAGCGGACCATCTGCGAGATCCCACTGGTGCTGTACCGCGGACGGTCCGGACAGGTCCGCGTGCTGGAGGACCGGTGCGCGCACCGGGCATACCCGCTGTCACCCGGTGTGGTGAACGGTGACTCGATCCGCTGTGGCTACCACGGTTTCGAGTACGACGGCGATGGCCTGTGCACCCGGGTCCCGGCCCAGTCGACGGTTCCCACGCGCGCCAGGGTCCGCGCCTTCCCTGTTGTGGAGAAGGACGGGTGGGTCTGGGTCTGGACCGGCGCGGCTGAGCGGGCGGACGAGGCTGCCGTGCCTGACACCCACTGGATGACCGATCCGGCGTGGGCGACGGTCACGCATTCGGTGCGGTTCGACTGCCGTGCCGACCTCATCCACGACAACCTGCTCGATCTGACCCACGAGTCGTTCCTCCACACGAGCACGGTGGGTGATGACTACATCTACGAGCACGGCATCACCGTCGAGGTCGACGGCGATGTCGTCACCGTGGATCGGTTGATGCCGAGCGTGGAGGCCCCCCCGTTGTATGCCCAGACGATGGGGACCAAGGGACTGTACGACCGGTTCCACTGCACGGAGTTCCGCCTGCCCAGCTATCACGTCCTGCACTCCGGGATCACGGAGCAGGGACGCCCGCGCGAGGAGGGCTACCTGATCAAGGTCCTCAACGGGATCACGCCCATCGACGCCACGACGAGCTGGTACTACTACGCCTTCAGCCGCAACTTCGCCATCGACGACGCGCAGGCCACCGAACAGCTGCGGGCCGGACTCGGCATCGTGCTGCGCGAGGACGCCGACGCACTGGCGCTGCAGGAGATGGGGATGCAGCAACGACCGGCACGTGAGCACGACGTGCTCATCGCCCAGGACGCGGGCGTGGCCAAGGCCCGACGGATGATGGCCCAGCTGCTGAGGGCTGAGGCCGCCGAGCGTGAGCCCGCGACCGCGACCGGACCAACGGGACCTCGTGCGAGCACTCCGCACGCGGCCGTCGGCTGAGTCGGCCCGATATGTGGATGGTGGTACGTGACGGGGCGAGCCCCGCTGAGCCGGACGGCTCGAAGGTGCTGGCCGCCTGTCCTGACACCGACGATCGCGGCGAGGTCTGGCGTTGGAGCGTGCGACGGGTGCCCCGTCGCGATGCCTGGAGCGTCGAGGTCGACGCCGACCCCGCGTACGTCCGAGCCGACCGCGAGCTGCACCGGCTCGACGGCGACCTCGAGGTGCACCGAGCAGGGGGGGAGGAGATCGTCGTGGTCCCTCTCAGCGGGCGCCAGGAGGTGTCGGCGGCCGTCGGCCCATGGCGGCGCTGGCTGGCACCCGGCGACGTGTTCGTCCTCGAAGGGGAGCAGTCCGAGTCGATCTGGCTTCGCGCTGCGCTCGGAGCACCCGAGGTGGCCGTCGTGAGGCTCCGACCCACGGCGGACCGCATCCTGCGTTGGGTCCCCTGAACTCCTACGCCATTCCTACCTCTCCTACGTCCACTCCTCGAAAGGCCCATCAATGCGTCGTCCCTGTTCCCTCATCATCGTTGCCGTCGGCGGCATGGCCCTGCTGGGCGCCGCCGGCTGTACCAGCGCCTCGACGGCGGGCTCTGCCACCAGCAGTGCCAGTGCCGGTGCGGCATCGGCGGCCGTCGTCGAGGTCGACTCCGCCGCTGCGGCCATGGTGCCGGCCGACATCAAGGCCAAGGGCACGATCACCTTCGTGCACGACGCCTCCTACCCACCGTTCGAGGCCTTCGCCGCGGACAACAAGACCATCGTGGGATTCGACGTCGACCTCGCGAACGCCCTGGCAGCCTCGCTCGGGTTGAAGGCCGACCACGTGAACGCCGGGTTCGACACGATCCTGGCCGGCATCTCCAGCAAGAAGTACGACGTCGGCATGTCGGCGTTCTCCATCACGCCGGCCCGGGCCAAGACCGTCGACTTCGTCACCTATCTCGACGGTGGGACGGGCATCGCGGTCAAGGCCGGCAACCCCCTGAAGCTCACGATGGATCCAGCGGCCCTGTGTGGACACAAGATCGCCGCGGAGAACGGGAGCATCCAAGGGCTTGACTTGCTCCCGGCGATGTCGGCTCACTGCGTCAAGGACGGCAAGAGCGCCATCGCCTCCCAGATGTATCCCACGCAGTCGGCAGCCAACCTGGCTTTGACGAGCGGACGAGCGGATGCGGTCATCGCCGACAGCGTCTCGTTGTCAGTCCAGGCCAAGGCATCCAACGGCCAGTTCGAAGTCGCCCCCGGCCCCGACTACGAGCCGGCTCCAACCGGTCTGGCGCTGCGCAAGGGATCGCCCCTGGCCGAGCCCCTGTCGGTGGCGATGAAGGCGCTGGTCGCCGACGGCACGGTGAACAAGCTGATGGAGAAGTGGGACATCCCGGCCACCACGCTCAACACCGCAATCGCCGGCAAGGTCGTGAAGTGAGCCGATGGTGAGCACAACCGTCGAAGACCAACTCGACCGCACCGGGGCTGGCATGGGCGACCTCACGGTCGTTCCTCGCCGACACGTGGGCCGCTGGGTATCCGCAACCATCATCGTCGTCCTCGCCGCTCTCCTGGTGCGTTCGGTCGTCACCAACCCACGGTTCGGATGGGACCAGGTCAACCTCTACCTGCGGGACGAGTCGATCGCCCAGGGGCTGCTGATCACCTGCTACCTGACCGTGCTGTGCATGCTCATCGGCGCGGTCATCGGCGTCGTCCTCGCGGTCATGCGGATCTCGGCGAACCCGGTCGTGCGGTCGGCGGCCTTCGCCTACGTCTCCTTCTTTCGCGGCACGCCGGTGCTCGTCCAGCTGCTGTTCTGGTACAACATCTCGGCGCTGTACCCGAGGATCACCTTCGGGCTGCCTGGTGTCGACCTCAACGCGAACACCCTCGTCACCCCGCTCGTCGCCGCGCTACTCGGGCTCGGGCTCAACGAGGCGGCATACATGTCCGAGATCGTCCGGGCAGGCATCCTGTCCGTCGACCACGGACAGGCCGAGGCCTCCAGCGCACTCGGGCTGACCAGGCTGCAGACGATGCGGCGCATCGTCCTCCCTCAGGCGATGCGCGTCATCATCCCGCCGACCGGCAACGAGACCATCGGGATGCTGAAGACCACGTCGCTGGTCAGCGTGCTCGCCGTCCACGAGCTGCTCTACTCCGCGCAGATCATCTCGGCGCGCAACTTCCAGACCATCCCGCTGCTGATCGTGGCGAGCATCTGGTACCTGGTGGTCACCACCGTCCTGGGCATCGGGCAGTTCTACCTCGAGCGCCGCTTCGCCAGGGGTAACAGGGTGCTTCCGCCGACTCCCGTCCAACAGCTGCGCAGGTTCCTGCGAACCCACGCACCCCGACCGATGACGGAGACCCCATGACATCGCTTCAGAGCAGCCCGCAACCGCGACAAGCGGACGCCCGTCCGATGGTGCGAGCCGAGCGGGTCCGCAAGTCCTACGGTCACCTGGAGGTGCTCAAGGGCATCGATCTGGAGGTGGCGGCGGGGGAGGTGGTATGCCTGATCGGCCCCTCCGGCTCGGGCAAGTCCACCTTCCTGCGCTGCATCAACCACCTGGAGACCGTGGACGGCGGGCTGCTGAGGGTCGACGGCGAGGTCGTCGGGTACGAGCAACGCGGCAGCAAGCTGCACGAGCTCGGCGACCGGGAGGTGTGTCGCCGTCGGGCGCAGATCGGCATGGTGTTCCAGCACTTCAACCTCTTTCCGCACATGACGGTGATGGAGAACCTCATCGAGGCTCCCCGCCTCGTGCGCGGCGAGTCCAAGGGAGTCGCCGCGGCACGGGCGACCGGTCTGCTGGAGAAGGTCGGGCTGAAGGACAAGGCCACCGCATACCCACGGCACCTGTCCGGCGGCCAACAGCAGCGCGTCGCCATCGCCCGAGCCCTCTGCATGCAGCCGAAGCTGATGCTGTTCGACGAGCCGACATCCGCCCTCGATCCGGAGCTGGTGGGGGATGTGCTCTCGGTCATGCGCGACCTCGCCACGACCGGCATGACGATGATCGTGGTGACCCACGAGATGGGCTTCGCCCGTGAGGTCGCCGACCGCGTGGTGTTCCTCGACGGCGGACAGGTCGTGGAGTCGGGGCCCGCCCGCGAGGTCATCGGCAGTCCCCGTCACGCGCGGACCCAGGCGTTCCTCACGGCCGTGCGGTAGCTGGGCCGATCGATGCCCGAGAAGGGAGAGTCGCGATGAGCAGCATGCCACCCGCCGCCGGGGTCCGCGCCAACCGGCGCGCGCCCGAAGGGGACACGGTGAGTCTGCGAGTCCGGCAGATGCGGTGGGAGGCCGACGGCGTCGTCGGCGTCCTGCTCGAGGCCATCGACGGCGGCCGGCTGCCACCATGGACCCCCGGCTCCCACATCAGCCTCCAGCTGCCCGGCGGTCTGATCCGCCAGTACTCCCTGTGCGGGGACCTCAGCGACGGGGCGCCATGGCGCATCGGCGTGCTGCGCGAGCCCGCCAGCCGGGGCGGGTCGATGGCCGTCCACGAGCAGGTGCGACCCGGTGAGGTCCTAACCGCCACCGGCCCCCGGAACACCTTCACCCTGCGCGCCGCGAGTCGCTACGTCTTCATCGCCGGCGGCATCGGCATCACGCCGATCCTGGCGATGGTCCGCGAGGCCACGTCGGCGGGCCTCCCGTGGACCTTGCTCTACGGCGGGCGCAGGCGCTCAGGCATGGCCTTCCTGCCGGAGTTGGAGGCCATCGCCCAGGATGGTGGACGGCTCCTTGTCCATCCCCAGGACGAGGCGGGACTGCTGCCCCTGGCCGACGTGCTGACCGACCCGGTCCCGGACACGCTGGTCTACTGCTGCGGCCCCGAGCCGTTGCTCGCTGCGGTCGGGTCCGCCATGTCGCACTGGCCGCCGGAGTCCCTCGTCGTCGAACGGTTCGCCCCCGTGACGACCGAGCCACCTGACGACGGGGCCGACCAGGCCCTCCCCTTCGAGGTCGAGGCCGCCGCCTCCGGAGTCACCATCACGGTTCCACCGGGGACGAGCATCGTCGAGGCACTGGAAGTGGCCGGCGTATACCCGGACACCTCCTGCTTGGAGGGCATCTGCGGCACCTGCGAGACTGCCGTCCTCGACGGCATCCCCGAACATCGCGACTCTCTGCTGTCGCAGGCCGAGCGGGACGCCGGGGCGACGATGATGATCTGCGTCGGACGCGCCCGGTCCCCCCGGCTCGTGCTCGACCTGTGACCCCCACCCCCGCCCGGTCTGCCCGAGGGAGACACCCTTGTCCGTCCAGCCCACGCCGCTCCCGCCCGTCACCGCCGAATGGGAAGAGGAGGCAATCACCCTCTGCTCAGAGCTGATCCGGTTAGACGGGCAGCTCGGCAGCTCCACGGAACGCCCGGGGGCCGAGTACGTCGCGGCCTTTCTCGACGGACTGTCCGTCGAGTCCACGCTGGTGGAGTCCGAGCCGGGCCGAGCCAGCCTGGTCGCCCGCATACCGGGCGCCGACCCGAGTCTGGATCCGCTGCTCATCCACACCCACCTCGACGTGGTCCCTGCCGAGCCGTCGGAGTGGAGCGTGCACCCGCTGTCCGGTGCGGTCGAGGACGGGTTCGTGTGGGGGCGGGGGGCCGTGGACATGAAGAACATGATCGCGAGCCTCCTCGCCGTCGTGAGACGCCGGGTCACTAGCGGCGACCTGCCGCGACGGCCACTTGTCCTGGCTTTCCTCGCCGACGAGGAGAATGCCGGCGTCCTGGGGGCGGAGTGGCTCGTGCGGAAGCGGCCGGGACTGTTCGAAGGCTGTCGAACGGCGATCGGCGAAGGCGGAGGGTGGAGCATCTGGATTACCGACGAGCAGCGGATCTACCCCGTGCATACCGCCGAGAAGGGCTGGGCCGCGGTCCAGGTCACCGCACACGGCACCCCTGGCCACGCGTCCCGGATCACCGACGACAACCCGGTGCGCGTCGTTGCCGAGGCGATCGGCCGCCTCACCTCCGACCGGTTCCCGATCCATCTCACCGAAGGCATCGAGACCCTCCTGCGCGTCGCCTGCGACATCCACGGCGTGGCGTTCGACCCGGACGACCCGCAGGGAGCGCTGCCCCTGCTGGGATTCGATGCGGTGAGCGTCGGCTCGGGACTGCGGAACACGGCACACCCCACACGCACGGCCGCCGGCTATCAGAGCAACGTCATTCCGTCCACGGCAACGGCCGAGCTCGACTGTCGCTACCTGCCCGGTCGATGGGAGGAGTTCACCACCGAGCTGCGCGCCGCCCTCGGCGAGCGGGTCGAGGTGCAGGTGCTCGCCTGCACTCTGGGCCTGGCACCCGGGCCACGCTCGAGCAGCCATCGGCTCTGGTCGAGCGCGGCAGCAGCCCTGCAGGTGGATGACCCGGCTGCCACCGTCGCGCCGCTCATGATCTCCGGCGGCACCGATGCCACCCATCTGCAACAGCTCGGGATCGAGTGCTTCGGATTCAACCCCTTGCTGCTGCCGCAGGACCTGGACTTCTGGTCCCTCTTCCACGGCATCGACGAACGCGTCCCCCTGGAGAGCCTGCGATTCTCGGCCAGGGTCCTCGACCGGTTCCTCGCCGCCTACTGAAGTCCAGGAGTCCTACCTGACCGAGAGCGAGCCAGGGCACCGGACGTGACCATGACCTCAGCCAAGCGCATCGGCCACGGCGACTGCGAACCATGAGGTGATGGTGGTGGGGTGGGTGATGGCGGTGCCGACGACGACGGCGTGGGCGCCGGCTTCACGGGCCTGCCGGGCTTGGGTGGGGGTGTGGATGCGGCCTTCGGCGATGGTGGGTGTGGAGGGTAGTCGGGTGGCGAGGGTCTGGATGAGGTCGAGGTCGGGTCCGTCGGTGGGGGAGCGGTCGGGGGTGTAGCCGGCGAGTGTGGTGCCGATGAGGTCTGCTCCGGCGTCGGCTGCGCGGATTGCGTCGTCGAGGCTTCCGCAGTCGGCCATGACGAGGGTGGGCTTGTCGGCGCGGAGCCGGTTGATGGTCTGGGTCAGGGTGAGGCCGTCGGGTCGGGGCCGGTTGGTGGCGTCGAGGGCGACGATGTGGGCGCCGGCGTCTCGGACGGCGCGGGCGTGGTCGAGGGTGGGGGTGATGTAGACCCCCTCGTCTCCGTCCTTCCAGAGTCCGATGATGGGTACCTGGAGGGTCGTGCGGGCGTCGGCGATGTCGTCCAGGCCCTGTAGCCGGACGGCTGCGGCGCCCCCGGCCACTGCGGCGGCAGCCATCAGCGGCATGACGTGGGGGGTGCGCAGCGGTTCGCCGGGGTAGGCCTGGCAGGACACGATCAGGCGTCCGCGGAGGGACTCGATGAGGCTGGGCATGGTTCAGGCTCCGGGGTTGTCGGTGGCGAGTCGGAGGCGGGCGTGGTGGGCGGCACCGATGAGGGCTCCGGCTGATCCGGTGGTGGCGGGCACGATCGGGCAGTCGCGCAGCAGGGTGATGCGTTCCTCCTCGGCCGCGTCGGTGAGCGCCTGCCGCCATTGGGGCCCGGCATGGGCGAGGCCGCCGGTGAGGATGACGGCGTCGGGGTCGAGCAGGTTGGTCCACCCGCCGATCGCTCGGCCCAGGGCCCTGCCGGCGTATGCGACGCATTGCGCGGCCAGGCGGTCGCCGGCGCGGGCCGCTTCGACGACGTCGTGGGCGCGCTCGGCGGTCCCTCCTTGGCGGACGTAGAGGGACGTCAGCCCGGGACCGCTGGCGAGTGCCTCCAGGTGCCCGGTTCGGCCGCAGGCGCACCGCAGGCCGGTGGCTTCCTCGCAGGGGGTGTGACCCAGGTGCCCTGCTGCTCCGTGACGGCCTTGGTCGAGTTCGCCGTGGCGCACGACCGCGCCGCCGATGCCGGTCCCTGCGGCGATGAGGAGGATGGTGTCGAGTCCGGCACCGACTCCTGCGACGGCCTCGCCCAGGGCGTGGGCGTGGACGTCGTTGACGGCGTATGTGGGCAGGCGAAGCGCCCGCCCCAGGTCGCGCCGGACGTGAGTGCCGACCCAGTCCCGGATGTGGTGGGTGGCGCCGACCACGACGCCTGTCTCGGGGTCGACGATGCCGGCGGTGCCGACGCCGACTGCGACCGGCGGGTCGCCGTGGTCGATCCTGGTCGCGAGGTCGCGCAGCATCGAGACGACCTGGCCGAGGACGGCGTGTGGTCCGGCAGCGGCGGGAGTGGGGTGGGTCAGCTGGGCCTGGATCGTGTTGTCGGGCAGGACGATCGCGGCGCTGGTCTTGGTGCCGCCGATGTCCACGGCGAGGCAGGGGGGCCGAGCGGGGTCCGCGGTCGCGTGTGTCATCAGGAGTCGGCGGGTCCGTGGTCGGCGAGGATCGTCTTGACGGCCTCGACGTCGGTGGGGTCGAAGGCGCTGAACGGCTCGGGGAGCTGGTTGGTGGCGATGACGCCCTGCAGCATGAGCGCGGTCTTGAAGGCGCCCACCCCGGCCGCCCAGCCGCTGGAGCCTTGGGCGGCCAGGCAGATGTCCATGAGCTGGGCGAGCCGGTCCTGTTCGGATCGGGCGGCGGCCCAGTCTCCCTCGCGGCATGCCCTGTCGAGGCGGACGTAGCCGGCGGGGTCGATGTTGCCGAGGCCGGGGACGACTCCGTGCGCGCCGGACAGGTAGGCGCCGTCGACGACGACCTCGTGCCCGGTGAACAGCCGGAGCGGCTCGCCTGCCTCGCGGTTGCGCAGCGCGAGCCGGCGGAAGCCGACGTCGTCGCCGGATGAGTCCTTGACGCCTGCGATGGCGCCGGCCCGTCCCAGGTCGACGAGCATGTCGGGGTCGAGCTTGGTGTGGACGGCGATGGGCAGGTCGTATGCGTAGACCGGCACGGGGGAGCGGTCGCCGAGGATCTCGAAGTGCCGGCGGATCTGGGGCAGCGGGGTGGCCGCGTAGAAGGGCGCCGTGGCGACGACGGCGTCCACGCCGAGGTCCGCCGCGACCTGCACGTGGTCGAGGACTCGCGAAGTCTGCATGTCCACCACGCCCGCGAGCAGCGGGACTCGCCCCTGGACGATCCGGGCGGCCTCGGTGATGACCTGGCGGCGCAGCTCGTCGGTGCAGAAGGCGACCTCGCTGGTCGAGCCCAGGACGAACAGGCCGTCGACGCCGGCGGCGATGAGCCGTTCGAGCAGGCGCTCGAAGGACTCGACGTCCAGTGTCCGTTCCCAGGTCAGGGGGGTGACGACGGGGGGGATGACGCCCGACAACGCGGTCATGGCATACCTCTTTCGATCGGTGGTTCAGTGGGAGACGAGCTCGGGCATGGCGTCGGTGTGGTCGGTGTCCCACACCTGCCGGGGCCGGATCAGCTGCTGCGCGCGCAACGGGGCGTTGATGATGAGCAGGACGATGACGACCGCGGTCAGGCCGAAGGACAAGACGGCAAGGGCGGTGCCTAGCGGCATGGAGGCCGACAGGCTGGCGCCCAGCACCGGTGCGACGGCTCCGCCCAGGGCGCCGACGTTGTAGGTGAACCCGAGTCCCGCGGCCCTCTTGTCGGTGGAGAAGTAGCCCCCGATCCACTTGGGCAGCAGCCCCGAGATGCCCTGCCCGAAGACCTGCTGCAGGAACAACAGCAGCCCCAGCAGGAGCAGGCTGTTCCCGCCGACGGCGAAGACGGGGAAGATCAGCACCTGGGAGACCAGCAGGCTGACCCAGTAGGCGCGTCGGGTGCCGAAGCGGTCCCCGGTGAACCCGGCCACGACGCAGCCCACCGCGGCACCGAACCCGGCGAAGAACAGCACGTCCGCGACATCGCCCGGGTCCAGCGCCAGCTGGGTCTTCAGGTAGGTGGGCAGGAGGGCCTGGATGGGCCATGAGTAGAGGAAGGCGGTGAAGACGACGATCATCAGCATGACGCCCGTTGGCCAGCGTGGCCCCTCGAACTGGGCCATGAAGGAGACGAAGACCGCGGCCGTCACGACGGCCAGGGCCGCGACCAGGTAGCCGCTGACGGTGCCGGTGAAGATGAGCAGCAGCGCGGCGAAGGCGGCCAGCGCCGAGACGATGTTGAGGGCGGACCGGGGGCCCTTGAACAGCACCGAGAACATGTCCGGGCTGCCCCCGACCGTCGCGCGGGTCTCGCGGGCGCGTTGCCAGTCCTCGGACTCCGGCAGCCGGCGCCGTAGCCACAACGCCACCGCGATGGGGACCAGGCCCACGGCGAACAGCGCGCGCCACCCGAAGGCCGGGACGATGAACCGGTATGCCTGCGCGCTGATGATGGTGCCGATCGAGAAGCCGCTGATCAGGAACCCCGACGCCTTGTTGCGCATGTGCTGCGGCCAGGACTCGATGACGTAGGTGGAGCTGGCGCTGTACTCCCCGGCCATGCCCAGGCCGATGAGCAGCCGGGCGAAGAAGAGCACGTAGTAGCCGGGCGCGAGCGCGCACAGCACCGACCCGACGGAGAAGGTGACGATGCTGGCGACCATGGCGTTCTTGCGGCCGAACCGGTCGGCGACGGCCCCCAGCGCGAGACCGCCGAACCACCGGGAGATGAAGGCGGCCGACACCAGGGTGGCGCCTGCGACCTTGGACAGGTCGAACTCGTCCATCACCTCGGTGAGGACCAGGGTGATGATCACGAAGTCGAACCCGTCGAGCAGGTAGCCGATCCAGGCGGCGGCGAACGCCTTCCACTGGGCAGGGGACAGCTGCCGGTGCCAGGGAAGGCTGTCGGGCGTCGTGTGAGTGCTCATGAATCCTCGCTGATTCGACGGAACAACGGATGTCTGACGTCTGATGTCTAGAAGGTAGGGCCACTCGAGATGCCTGTCAACCCCCAGGCCCGTTGATCCGGCGCTGCGTCTCACCAATTTGTTTCCACAGTAGGAGGATTTGATGAGGGTGGCGCTTGTTGCGCGGAAGGATCGATGTGCGCTGGTAGTCTGATGTCCTACGTGTGTGAGGAGAGCGATGTCGAGCCTGTCCACCTCATTGGAGCCGTCCCCCCGGGCCTTGACGGTCGCCGAGCGGATCAAGGAGCTGATCCTGGTCAACCGGCTCTCCCCGGGCGATCCGCTGCCGACCGAGCTGGAGCTGTCGCACGAGCTGCAGGTCGGTCGCTCCAAGGTGCGCGAGGCTGTCAAGACGCTGGCAGCCCTGGACATCGTCGAAGTCCGCCACGGCCACGGGACCTACGTCGGACAGATGAGCCTCACGGCGCTGGTCGAATCGCTCGCGTTCCGAGGCATGCTGCTCAACGCCCGCGGGGACCGCCAGGTGCTGTCGGACCTCATCGAGCTGCGGCAGATGCTCGAGACCAGCCTGGCCGAGCTCATCGTCACCCGTCTCACTCCGCAGTCGGCGCTCGGCCTGCGACGTCTCACCGACGCCATGCGCGACCACGCCAGCCGGGACGAGGACCTGTCGGCCGACGACCGGGCCTTCCACCTGCTGCTGACCGAGACGACCGGTAACGCCCTGGCCGTCCAGTTGACCGGCGCCTTCTGGGAGATCTACGCCATCTCCGCCGCCGCGATCGGCACAACCTCCGACGACCCGCTCGACACCGCCGCATCGCACGCGGCGATCGTCGACGCCATCGAAGCCGGCGACGTCGACGCACTCCGGCGCAGCATCATCGAGCACTACGACCCCATCAGGCGACGACTGGGCCCGTAGGCCGGCGGCGGTGAGTTCTCCGGCTGCCTGAAGGCGTGGCGGATCGTTCGCGGCGCTGGCGCCAAGGGCGCGTGACCCGGCTGGGCGGGCTAGTGCAACAGGTCATCAGCCCGTGCGCAGGGGATCACACCGCGTTGTCGGCCATCACTTCATCCGGACGGTGGGCACCGAGCTGTCCCACAAGGCGACATGCAACATCACCGAGGCCGTCGCTGAGGAGGTCAGCGCGGGACCGGCTTCCGCCGATCCACGAGGACACCCTCAATCGTCAAGGTCCGCGACGGGTCATGTGTGGCTTACTGAACCCGGCTCATCGAGGTCGGGGTCGACCCGGACGGCGTCAAGGAGTGGGCGCGATTTCGAGCCAGGCGACCGACGGCGCGACAAAGTTCTGGGCCGGGGCGTGCGCCCAGTTGGACGACCGCGGCATCCGCGACGTGCTGATCATCTGCTGGGACGCCCTGATCGGTTGCCGCCGATCCGACTCGTATCCGACACGCGGTCGTGTCGGATGGCATGCCGTCGTTGCATTTTCGCAGGTCAAGCAGCATTCCTGGTCGGTGGACGTGAATGGACTCGAACAGTCCACGTCCATGGCACCGGGGTCTTGCTATCGGTTAACACCGGTACCTTCCGGCAGCGGCGTGCTGGCCACGGTCCGACGGAGGATCCGCGACGCCCGTCGACGCTAGTGCGCTATCGCGGCTTCGGCGATCTGAGATAGCGCCGAGGCGATCTCGGCGTCGCGGCCCTGCGCGGCGTGCTGGTAACGGAGCGCGGCTGACGGGGTGGAGTGGCCCAACCTCACCATGAGCTCGGCGAGCGTGGCGCCCGTCTGTGCGGCCAGGACGGCTCCGGTATGCCGCAGGTCGTGCCAGCGAAGGTCTGGCCGCTTGGCCTTGTTCCGGGCCGGGTAGAACACTCGGTAGAGCGTTGAGGGTGCCAGCTGGGACACGCCATCGGCGGCAGGAAACAGCAGTGCCTCCCTGCCACGGACCGGCATCGCCTTGACGTGCTCACGCAGCATGGGCAGCAGATGTGGGGGAATGGCGACGTCACGTACGCCCGCCTCACTCTTCGGGGTTCCCACAACGCGCTTCTTTTCGGCGCGCACCACGCCTCGACGGACGTGAATGATCCCGTTCTTCAGATCGAGGTCCTTCCGTCGCAGCTCGGTCACTTCACCGAACCGGAGCGCGCACCACGACGAGAGCATGACCATTGGCCGGTACTTCTTCGGCATGGCCGCGGCGATGGTCTCGAGCTCGGCGAGGGTAGCCGGCTTGATCTTGCGGGCGCGCTTGGTCGTGCCGGCGCCTCGGATATGGCATGGGTTCGCTGCGATCTTCTCGTCCACGACGGCGGTGCCGAGAATGGTTCGCAGGAGACCGTATGCATGGGAACGGAGCGTCGGCTTCGACCTGTCCAGGTCGGCGTACCACTCGCGCACGGACTCACTGGTGATAGCAGCCAGGGGAGTGTCGCGGAATGCCGGCAAGATGAGCTTGTCGAGAAGCGAGCGGTAGTGCTCCGACGTCCTCGGCTTGAGCTCGCGGCGACGTAGCCACTTCTCGGAGTATCCGCCAAAGGTCTCAACCTTTGGCAGATCTCCGAGCTTCCTCGGGGGAGCCCACCGGTCCTCGCTGATCCTTCTACGCTCGCCGACGAGCCAGGCCTCCGCGTCCTGCCGGGTGTCGAAGGTCATGGGGGCGTTGTGCAGTTGACCATCGGGCCCCACGTACCTGGCCCGGTGACGCTTGCTTGGCAGTCGGCTGATCTGGCCGAAGGATCGCTTGCCCATCATGTTCCCCGTGTCGGATACGTGTCGGATGAGAGTCTATTCGTGACGTTCTGTGTCCACAGTGGTAGTGCGTCAATGTTCCTGCATTACAACAGGTCTGGCGGCATTTTGGCCAGTCAGAACCAGTATCAATCAATCTGTTGAAATCTGTTTC
>JBDIAL010000061.1:0-16494 GCA_039812405.1 Nostocoides sp. | reverse complement strand
TCCTCCTCTCCGGCGACCATGCAGCCATCGCCGCCTGGCGGCACGAGCAGCGGGTGCAGCGGACGGCGGCTCGCCGCCCCGACCTGCTCGACCCGGCCGCGGCCGTCGTTCCCGGGACGCTGGGGGCGGGTTCGCTCCGGCCGGCCGTGCCCGGCGACGTCGGCGAGCTCCTCACGCTGATCCGGGCCGCGCGGCCCGACGAGGGGCCCGCGCCCGACCGGTCCGACGAGACCGGCCCTCCCCCTCCGGCCGTCGCGTTCGAGCCCTCCCGGGTCCCCGGCGAGACGGGCGCGACCGGGCCCGGGAGGCCGGTGCCTCCGCCCGAGACGGCTCGGGCGGAGCGGGAGGCGGTCGACGCCCTGCGCGTCTCGCTCGGGATGGGGGGGACCTGGGTGCTGCGGGTCGAGGGCCGGCTCGTCGGAGCAGTCCGGGCCCGCGTCGACGAGGAGGGCCACTGGTCGGTCGAGGGCCCTGTCGTCGCTCCCGACCTGCGCGGGCGTGGCATCGGGCGGTGGCTGCTCGCCCGGCAGCTCGCCCATGCCCCGCACGGAGTGACCCGAGCCGTCGTCACGATCTCGGCCGCGGACGAGCGGGGCCTGCGGTTCCTCCGGAAGGCCGGGTTCCGTGTCGTCCGCCCGGACCCGCCCCGGGAGGACGGTCAGGACCGGCCCCGGGAGGTCGTGGAGCGGGCTGCAGCCGGGAGCACCTCCCTCGCGCCGGGCCGCGACGCGGGTGGGCAGACCGTGCGTCTGGCCCGACCGCTCCGCTGAGTCCTCCTCGCGCCCGGAGCCCTCGTCGTCCGCCCCGCGGGTCCCGTGTCGCTGCCGACCCGGGGCGGCGGGTCAGCCCGGGGGGAGGGAGGCGATGAGGTCGGGCGGAAGGAGCCGCCCGACCCGGATGAACCGCTCCTGGACCCCGACGGTCACGGTCTGGGCCGCCATGATCCCGAAGAGCACGAGCACCTGGGCGGCCGCGGCCTGGGCGGGCGAGCCGCCGCCGAGGAGGACGCCGATGAAGGCGCCGGGGAGGGTGACGACCCCGGCGGTGCGGACCTGGTCCAGCCCCGGGACGAGCGCCTCGGGGACCCGGCGGTGGATGATCTCGCCGATGGCGTCGGGTCGGGGCAGGCCGATCGACAGGCCGGCGTCGAGCTGACCGCGCTCCTCGCGGAGCGCGGCGAAGCAGCGGCGGCCGGCGAGGGAGTGGGCGTTCATGACGCCCCCGATGAGGATGCCGGACACGGGGACGACGGACAGCCCGGTGAAGGGCACGCTGCCGCTGACGAGCACGACGAGCAGGACGGGGACGAGACCGCACGCCATGGCGGCCGCCGTCCACGGCCAGGCCCTCCGCGCGCCGACGCGCCCGCCCGTCGTGACGACCGCCACGGCGAACATGACGGCGACGAGAGCGAGCGACAGCCGGATGTCCCGCACCACCCAGGTGATGACGAGAGCTGCCGCGCCGAGCTGGCCGATGGTCCGCAGCCCGGCGACGACCGCCCGCGGAGCCCCGGGGAAGGAGGCGACGGCATACCCGAGGACCGTCATCGCCATGAGGCAGGCGAGGGCGAGGGCCACCTGCCACCCCGGGTCGACGCTCACGTCGTCACCGTATGCCGTCCGCCGCCGCCGTGCCGTCCGTCACCCCGCCCGCCGACACCCGGTCCCCCCCGGCACCCTTGGCCCAGGTGAGGCCCGCGCGATTTCCTCCCACGGGGTCGGCTCTGGCAGACTGGCTCGTCGCGTCCTCGACCACCGGCCCCCGCCACAGGGGGAGTGCCGCCCGTGCGGCATGCGGCCCGAGCCGGCGCGACGTGAGACCGACGCACGACCATCATCCGTGGGTGACCTGTGGCACCGCACGAGAAAGCGAACCAGCCATGCAGCGTTTCGACGAGCTCGACAAGGCGTCGATCAGGACCGACATCCCCGACTTCCGTCCGGGCGACACGGTGAAGGTCCACGTCAAGGTCGTCGAGGGCAGCCGCTCCCGCATCCAGGTCTTCCAGGGCGCCGTCATCCGGCGCCACGGCGGCGGGGTCGGCGAGACGTTCACCGTCCGCAAGGTCTCCTTCGGGGTCGGCGTCGAGCGGACCTTCCCGCTCCACACCCCGATCATCGACAAGATCGAGGTCGTGACCCGCGGCGACGTCCGCCGGGCCAAGCTCTACTACCTGCGCGACCTGCGCGGCAAGGCGGCCAAGATCAAGGAGAAGCGCGACACCCCGGCTCCCCGCTGAGGTTCGGGGGCTAGGCTCGCCGCACCATGAGCGCCGCCGACGCCCCTGACACGACCGACGAGCGGTCCGTCGCCGGCCCGCCGGCCGAGCCGGCCCGCGACGGGTCCCGTCGCTTCGCGCGCCTCGTCGTCGAGGTGTGCCTCGCGGTGCTGCTCGTCGTCGTCGTCCGCTCCTTCGTCGTCCAGAGCTTCTACGTCCCGTCGGGGTCGATGGAGCCGACGATCCAGCCCGCCGACCGGGTGCTCGTCGACCGCCTCCACGGCTCGGCCGGCCTGCGCCGCGGCGACGTCGTCGTCTTCAACGGGACGCAGGCGTGGAACGCGATCCGGTCCGCCGAGCCCGCCGGCGGCACGCTGGGCCGGCTCCTCCACCCCGTCCAGCACTCCCTCGGCATCGACCCGCAGGAGACCGACTACCTCAAGCGGATCATCGGGATGCCGGGCGACCACGTCGTCTGCTGCACCGCGTCGGGTCACCTGACGATCAACGGCGCGGAGGTCACCGAGCCCTACCTGCCCTCGGGTATGCGGGCCAGCGACATCACCTTCGACGTGACGGTGCCCGCGGGGGAGCTGTGGCTCATGGGGGACAACCGCCCCGAGTCCGCCGACTCCCGGGCCCACCTCGGCGATCCCGGCGGCGGCATGGTGCCCGAGTCCGACGTCATCGGCCGGGTGACCCTCCGCTACTGGCCGCTGTCGCGATGGGGCACCATGGAACGATCCACCACGCTGTCCGACCTGCCGTCCGCGGGCTGATGGCGACCGACGAGACGGGAGACGCGGTGCCCCACGACCCGAGCACCGAGCCGGGCACGCGTCCCGACGTGCGGGAGGAGCCGCCCCGGCCGTCGTTCGCCGCCCGGGTGGGCACCGGCATCCGGGAGCTCGTCGTCGTCGTCGTCATGGCGCTGGTCCTCTCCTTCGTCGTCAAGACCTGGCTCGTCCAGGCGTTCTACATCCCGTCGGAGTCCATGGAGGACACCCTCGTCGTCAACGACCGGGTCGTGGTCGACAAGCTGAGCCCGGGTCTCATCGACCTCAAGCGGGGTGACGTCGTCGTCTTCTCCGACCCCGACCACTGGCTCGCCCCGACGCCCAAGGTCGACGACGGGCCGGTCATCAACGGCATCCGCTCGGCGCTCATCTTCGTCGGGCTGCTGCCCAACCCGTCCGACGACCACCTCATCAAGCGGATCATCGGGATGCCGGGCGACCACGTCGTCTGCTGCACCACGTCGGGCAAGCTGAGCGTCAACGGGGTCCCCATCACCGAGCCCTACGTCAAGCCCGGGGTCAACCCGAGCGACCGTCAGTTCGACATCACCGTGCCGGCCGGCAAGATCTGGGTCATGGGCGACAACCGCTCCAACTCCGAGGACTCCCGGTTCCACGACGCGAGCGGCGACGGGTCCGACGGGTCGGTGCCCATCAAGGACGTCACCGGCCGGGCCTTCGCCATCGTGTGGCCGTTCGCCCGGATCACCTGGCTGTCGAACTACCCCGACACCTTCGCGGCCGTCCCCAAGCCGTCGGCCGGTGCCACGTCGACCCCGACCGTCACGTCGACGCCCGTGCAGTGAGCGCCGTCCCGCGCACGACCCGGCGCGCCCCCGCCCGCCGGCCCGTCTCGACGACCCCCAGCCTGCGGGCCGAGCGGGCGCTCCAGCGCGCGGGCTACCGGCTGCTCGCCGGTATGGACGAGGTGGGCCGAGGCGCCCTCGCCGGGCCGGTCACCGTCGGCGTCGTCCTCATCGACGAGGCCTGCCGCACCGCCCCCCAAGGGGTCAAGGACAGCAAGCTCCTCCCGCCGGCCGCCCGGGAGCGGATGGTCCCGCGGATCGAGCGGTGGTGCGTCGCGCACGCCGTCGGTCACGCGAGCCCCGAGGAGATCGACGCCGTCGGCATCATCGCGGCGCTGCGGCTCGCGGGCACCCGCGCCCTGGCCGTCGTCGCGGCGGCCGGCTGGGTCCCCGACCTCGTCATCCTCGACGGCAACCACGACTGGCTCACCGACCCGGCGCGCACGGGGCTGCTCGCCCTGGCCGACGCCGACCCGGCGGACGGGCTCTCGGGGCCGTCCGCGCCTCCCACGCCGCCCGTCCGGACGATGATCAAGGCCGACCTCACGTGCTCCAGCGTCGCGGCGGCCAGCGTGCTGGCCAAGGTGACCCGGGACCGGCTCATGGTGGAGCTGGGAGCCGAGCACGTGGCATACGGCTGGATCGGGAACAAGGGGTATGCCGCGCCGGACCATCTCGCCGCCCTCCGGGCGCACGGGCCGTGCGAGCATCACCGACGGTCCTGGAACCTCCCCCTCCCGATGGGGGAGAATGACCCGGTGACCGACCTCGACGTGGCAGGGACGGCGCCCGCATGAGCGCCGAGGACCTCGAGAAGTACGAGAGCGAGATGGAGCTCGCCCTCTATCGCGAGTATCGCGACGTCGTGAGCCTGTTCAGCCACGTCGTGGAGACCGAGCGGCGCTTCTACCTGTGCAACTCCGTCGACGTGCGGGTGCGCAACGACGGCGGCGACGTCTTCTTCGACGTGACGATGAGCGACGCGTGGGTGTGGGACATCTACCGTCCCGCCCGGTTCGTCAAGCAGGTGCGCGTCGTGACGTTCAAGGACGTCAACGTCGAGGAGCTCGCCAAGCCCGAGCTGCCCGACCTCGAGCTGTCCTGACCCGTTCCCCGGGGCCGCGACGGGCTCCCGACCCCGATGTCCCCAGGCCCATGACACCGGGCCGGGTTGTCCACAGGCCCCGTCCGGGTATGCCGTCCGCCGGCTCGCCCTGCGAGCCTCCTTCCCATGACGGATCGACAGCAGCTCGGCCGGTGGGGTGAGGCCCTCGCCGTCCGCTACCTCGAGGGACGCGGCATGACGGTCCTCGACCGGAACTGGCGATGCCGGCACGGCGAGATCGACATCGTGGCGATGGACGGCGACTGCCTCGTCGTCTGCGAGGTGAAGACCCGCTCGGGCCTCTCCTTCGGCGACCCCGTGGAGGCGGTGACGTGGCGCAAGTACGCCCGGCTGCGGCGGCTCGCGGCGGCCTGGCTCGCCGACGGCGGGCACGAGCCGCCGCCGGGCGGTCCTCCGGCGGGTCTGCGGATCGACGTCGTGGGGATCCATCGCGCACCGGGGGCCCGGCCCCGGCTGCGCCACCTCGTGGGGGTCTGCTGATGGCCCTGGGTCAGCTGGGCCGGACCCTCGCCGTGGCGCTGACCGGCATCGAGGGCACGATGGTCGACGTCGAGGCGCACATCACCGGCGGCCTCCCGGCGTTCGTCGTGAGCGGGCTGCCCGACACGGCGGTGTCGCAGGCGCCCGACCGGATCCGGGCGGCGGCCGCGACGGTCGGGCTGCTCCTCTCACAGCTGCGGATCACCGTCAACCTCAGCCCGGCGGCGATCCCCAAGCACGGCAGCGCGTTCGACGTGCCCATCGCGGTCGCCGTCCTCGCCGCGCGCGGGCTGGTGCCGCAGGCTCTCGTCGCCGAGACCGTCCACATCGGCGAGATCGCGCTGTCCGGCCGGCTGCGTCCGGTGCGGGGAGTCCTGCCGTCGGTGCTCTCGGCGGCGCGGGCCGGGGCGCGCCGGGTCGTCGTGGCACCGGAGAACGCCGCGGAGGCCGAGCTCGTCGACGGGATCGAGGTCTGTGCGGCGCGCGACCTGCCGTGCCTCGTCGCGGCATACGCCTCGCTCGCCCGCGGGCAGGGCTGGCCGGCGCGGACGGCTCCCGAGGAGGGGCCCGGAGACGAGCCGGAGGAGGCGTCGACGGTCGACCTCGCCGACGTCGTCGGCCAGCACGAGGCCCGGACGGCGCTGGAGCTCGCGGCGGCCGGCGGCCACCACCTGCACCTGGCCGGTCCGCCGGGGGCGGGCAAGACGATGCTCGCCGAGCGGCTCGTGACCGTTCTGCCGCGGCTTACGCACGCCCAGGCGCTGCAGGTCCTGGCGGTCCGGTCGCTGTGCGGGCTGCCCGGCGAGGTGCGCTCGCTGCCCACGGTCCCGCCCTTCGTCGCGCCGCACCACAGCGCGACCCAGGCCGCGCTCGTCGGCGGAGGAGGGCCGGTCGTCCGGCCCGGTGCGATCTCCCAGGCCCACTGCGGGGTGCTCTTCCTCGACGAGGCCCCGGAGTTCGCCGCGAGCGTCCTCCAGGCGCTGCGCCAGCCGATCGAGTCGGGACGGGTCGTCATCGGCCGGGCGACGACGACGGTCGAGTTCCCCGCCCGGTTCCAGCTCGTCCTCGCCTCCAACCCCTGCCCGTGCGGCCGGGCCTTCGGCAAGGGGCTCGACTGCTCCTGCACGCCCCTCATGATCCGCCGGTACACCGCCAAGCTCAGCGGCCCGCTGCTCGACAGGGTCGACCTCCAGGTCGTCGTGCCGCCCGCGGGACGGGTCGCGCTGGGGGAGTCCGGCGGCGAGCCGAGCGCCCTCGTCGCGGCCCGGGTCGCCCGGGCCCGGGAGGTGCAGCTGGCCCGGTGGAGTCGCATCGGCTGCCGGCTCAATGCCGAGGTGCCGGGGACGGTCCTGCGGCGCACGCCGTTCCGGCTTCCCCCACCGGTCACGCGCTCGGCCGACCGGGCCGTCGACTCCGGCACCCTGACGCTTCGCGGCTACGATCGCGTGCTGCGCTGCGCCTGGACGCTCGCCGACCTCGCAGGCCGCACGGTGCCGGGCGCGGACGACGTGGCGGCCGCGCTCGGCCTGCGCCAGCGGACGGTCGCGGCATGACCCCCCACCGGGGTCCCGAGCCGGATCCGGACCGCGATGGCGTGGGGTGCGGTGAGCAGGGCCGGGACGGCGCGGGGCGGGACCCCGCAACCGGGGACGCCGCCGGGCGGGAGGACGGGAGAGGAGGTGCGGGGCGCGACGACACGGAGCGGCTGGCGCGGGTCGCCTGGGCCCGGATCAGCGAGCCCGGTGACACCGACGCCGCGGAGATCGTGGCCCAGGCCGGTCACGTGGAGGGACTCGACCGGGTGCGTGCGGGTGACCTCGGCCGGGGCCGGCCGTTCGCCGACCGGCTGCGGCGCATCGACCCCGCGGTCGAGCTGGAGCGGGCCGGGCGTCTCGGGTGCCGTCTCGTCGTGCCTGCCGATGCCGAGTGGCCGGCTGGTCTGGACGACCTCGAGCGGCCGCCCCATGTGCTGTGGGTCCGCGGTGAGGTGGACCTCGCGACGGTGCTGCGCCGGTCGGTGTCCGTCGTCGGGGCCCGGGCCGCCACCCACTACGGCCTCCAGGTCGCGACGGACCTCGCGGCGGGGCTGGCCGAGCGAGGCTTCGCGGTCGTCTCCGGTGCGGCATACGGCATCGATGCCGCCGCCCATCGGGGGGCGCTGCTCGTCGACGGACTCACGGTCGCCGCGCTGGCCTGCGGCGTCGACCGCGCCTACCCGGCCGCTCACCACCGTCTCCTCGCGCGGATCGCCGCCCAGGGGGCCGTCCTCAGCGAGCTGCCGCCGGGCGAGCCGCCCTATGCCAGCCGGTTCCTCCAGCGCAACCGGCTCATCGCCGCGGTGTCCCAGGGCACGGTGGTCGTCGAGGCCGGGCTGCGGTCCGGCTCGCTCAACACGATCCGGACCGCCGAGCGGCTGGGCCGACAGGTGGCCGCCGTCCCGGGGCCGGTCACCAGCGCGGTGTCCGCCGGCTGTCACCAGGCCGTCCGGGACCTCGGCGCCCAGCTCGTGACGGACGCCGCCGAGCTGGCCGAGCTCGTCGGGCGCATCGGCGACGACCTCGCCCCCCTCAAGCGGGTTGCCGCCCACGACGAGACCTGGTCCGACACCGACCGGCTCGTCCACGGGCGGGTTCCCGTGCGCGGTCCTCTCGGGCTCGATGCGCTGGTGACCGCGCTCGGGCTGCCGGCCTCGACGGTGCTCGCTGCACTTGGCCGGCTCGAGGTCGCCGGGGCGGTCCGGCGCCGTGACGACGGATGGCAGAAGGCTCCTGCTCCCCGCCCCGCTCCCGCGGCGCGCTGAGCACGCGCTCCGCGACCGGGCGGGGTGTCCCGTCTGACCTCCGCATAGGCAGCGCGAGGGCCGACCCGCTCCGCGACCGGGCGCGGTGCCCGCGCAGCAGTCAGCCGGCGGGGGGTGTCGTCCGCGCGGCGCTGCCCTCCGCCCGGGCCGCATCGGCGACGGACACGAGGAGCAGGGCCGCTCCGAGGAGGCCGATGACGGTGATCGTCTCGTGGAGGAGCACCACCGACAGGATGGTGGCGGTCGTCGGCTCGAGGAGCGCGATGACGACGGCGGTCGCGGCCGAGGCGCCCTGCAGCCCTCGGAAGAACAGGCTGTAGGCCAGTCCTGTCGGCAGGAGGACGAGCACGGCGAGCAGCCCGATCGACCGGGCCTCCAGGGTCATGCCCATGCCCGCCGAGACCGACACGCCGACGGTGAGGAGCCCGCCGCCGACGAGGAAGGCCAGGCCGACGGCCGCCTGGGAGTCCAGCCCGGCCGGCGCGGCACGGCCGGCCATCGTGAAGCCGGCGAACGCCGAGCCGGCGATGGTGGCGAGCGCGACACAGGCGAGGACGGCCGACGTGGACTGTCCGCCCTCGGGAGCCCCGACCAGCAGCGCGAGCCCGCAGATGCCCAGAGCCGCGGCGCGCACCTGGGCTCGGGTCGTCGGGGCACCGCGCAGACGGTCGACGACGAGGACGACGAGGGGAGCGGACCCGATGGCCACGAGCGTGGACACGCTCACCGAGCCGACCCGCAGTGCGGAGAAGTACGCCGCCTGGAACACCGCGGCCAGCACGCCGAGGAGGGCGACGTGCCCCCAGGCCCGCCGGTCCCGAGGCATCCGGACCCGGCGGACCAGGCAGGAGGCGACGAGGACGAGGCCGCCGAGGCCGAGGCGGTATGCCGCGACGGCAGGGCCCGTCAGACCGGTCGCCGCGGCGAGGAGCTGACCGGTGATGCCACCGGTGCCCCAGAGGACCCCGGCGAGGACGAGCTGGACGACCGAGGCGCGCGAGGAGCGCGGGCGGTCGGTGCGGTGGTTCGCGGCCCCCTGGGTGGAGGCGGACGCACAGGCGTCGGACGTGCGGAAGGACATGATCGAGGGGCTCCATCGACGAGAGGGGTGGGGTTCTCGACGCGGGGCAGCAGCCCACGAGCCTCAGGCTCGCGGCACGGACGCGCTCGGCGGCGCGCTCACCCCGCGCTCAGGAGCAGGGGGGCGGGGTGATGATGTGCACGCGATGCATGACGTGCACGATAGCGAACCGGCCCGGGCTGCGGCGCGACGGGCCGGGGACGTGGGACGGTGGGACGGTGTCCGAGTCAGCCGACCGCGCCCTCGCCGGCTTCGCGCGGCACCTCGACGCCGAGCGGGGGCGTTCGGCGCACACGGTGCGGGCGTACCTGGCTGACGTCTCGAGCCTCCTCGCCCACCTGGAGGAGCAGACGGGGTCCGACGATCCCGCGCAGCTGACCCTGCGCGACCTGCGGGCCTGGCTGGCCGATCTCGCCGCCTCCGGCGCGGCCCGGACGACGGTCGCGCGCCGGGCGGCGGCGGCTCGGACCTTCTGCCGGTGGGCATGCGGCGCCGGGCTCATGCCGGCCGACCCCTCGGTGCGGCTGTCTGCACCCCGGGCGCACCGGGCTCTCCCGGACGTCCTGGCCGTTCGGGAGGCGGGCGCCGTCGCCGACCTCGCGGTCCTGCGCGCGGACGACGAGGACCCGGTCCACCTCCGCGACGCGGCCGTCGTCGAGCTGCTCTACGGCACGGGCATGCGGGTCGGGGAGCTCGTCGGACTCGATATCGACGACGTCGACCTGCGAGGCGGGGTGGCCAGAGTGCTCGGCAAGGGCGCCAAGGAGCGGACGGTCCCGTTCGGCGCCCCGGCCCGCCGGGCCGTCGAGGCATGGCTCGATCGGGGACGCCCACGACTCGTCGTGGACGGGTCCGGAGCGGCGCTGTTCCTCGGCCGTCGGGGGCGGCGGGTCGACCCCCGCCAGGTGCGGACCATGGTCCACGAGCTCCTCGGTCACCTCGAGGGAGCACCCGACCTCGGGCCGCACGGACTGCGGCACTCGGCCGCCACGCATCTGCTCGAGGGCGGAGCCGACATCCGGGTCGTCCAGGAGATGCTCGGTCACGCCTCCCTCGCGACGACGCAGCTGTATACCCACGTGTCCATCGAGCGGCTCAAGAGCTCCTACGCCCAGGCTCATCCCCGCGCCTGACGGGCCGGGAGAGCCTCGCCGTCAGAAGACCGCCACGGGGGGTCCGTGGAGCGGGAGCAGGCGGACCCGCCAGGAGCCCAGGAGGAGCAGCGGGTCGAGGTAGGCCGCACCGCGCCGGGCGCCGAGGTGGACGCAGGCGGAAGCGCAGTGTGACCCAGCTGCGGCCACGGTGCCGATCCGCTGCCCCGCCGTGACGTCGTCCCCGCGTCGCACCGAGGCGACGACCGGCTCGTAGGTCGATCGCACGCCGTCGGTGTGCAGGACGCTGACGGTCGGCTTCCCGGCGATCACGCCGACGTGGCTCACGGTCCCGTCCGCGACGGCGAGGACCGCTGCACCGACCGTCGCGCCGAGGTCGACCCCTCGATGACCCGGGCCCCACGCCGACGCCGGTGGGAGGTATCGCCGCAGGACGGGCGGTCGCGGGTCGAGCGGCCACTGCCATCGGGCCCTCGGGTCGAGGCGCGCCCCGCTCGCGCCGGGGGCGCCAGGGGCATGTGCGGCGCCAGGGGCACCTGCGTCGGCTGACGCGACATCCGGCGCCCGCCCCGTAGGCAGGGCCGCTCGCGGTCCGGTGCCGCCGTCCGCCGGGAGGAGGGCCACGGCCCGGTCGGGCAGGACGACGAGCAGCAGGAGGAGGACCACGAGGATCGGGAGCAGGCGCCGGATGTGCATACCCGCCACGGTGCCGTGACCCCTCCTCGCCCGCGAGAGCCGACCGGGTCCTGTGGACGACCGCCGGCGATGTCACGGGCTTGTGGACGCCTCAGGACGAGGCGAGGGCGGCGAGCCGGGTCACGGCCGCGCGGAGCACCTCGTCCCTCTTGCAGAAGGCGAAGCGCACGAGCGTCCGGGCCGCCTCCACGTCGTCGTGGAACACCGACACCGGGATGCCGACGACGCCGGCCCGGGCGGGGAGCTCGCGGCAGAAGGCGAGGGCGTCGGTCGCGCCGAGCGGGGCCGCGTCGGCGACGACGAAGTACGTCCCGGACGGCACCGACACCTGCAGCCCCGCCGAGCGGAGCCCGGCGACGAGCAGGTCGCGCTTGCCCTGGAGGGTCCCGGACAGCGCGGCATACCGGGCGTCGTCCAGGCCGAGTCCCCGGGCGATGGCGGGCTGGAACGGCCCGGAGGCGACGTAGGTGAGGAACTGCTTCACCGCACGGATCCCGGCCACCGCCTCGGCGGGCCCGCTGACCCAGCCCACCTTCCACCCCGTCGTCGAGAAGGTCTTGCCCCCGGAGGAGATGGTGAGGGTGCGCTCCCGCATGCCGGGCAGGGTGGCGGCCGGGACGTGGGGGAGACCGTCGAAGACGAGGTGCTCGTAGACCTCGTCGGTCACGACCCAGGCGTCGTGCTCTCGGGCCAGGTCGCAGACCAGCTCCACCTCGGCGCGGGTGAACACCTTGCCGGTCGGGTTGTGCGGCGTGTTGAGCAGGACGAGCCGGGTGCGGTCGGAGAAGGCGGCTCGCAGCGACGCCTCGTCGACGGCGAAGTCGGGGAAGCGGAGCACCGACGTGCGCCGGGTGGCGCCCGCGAGCGCGATCGTCGCGGCGTAGGAGTCGTAGTAGGGCTCGAAGGTCACGACCTCGTCGCCCGGCTCGCAGAGGGCGAGGACCGTCGCGGCGATCGCCTCCGTCGCGCCCGCCGTGACGAGCACCTCGGTGCGCGGGTCGAGACGGATGCCGTAGAAGCGCTCCTGGTGGGCGGCCACCGCCTCGAGCAGCTCGGGGACGCCGGGGCCGGGCGGGTACTGGTTGCGACCGGCGTGGATCGCCGAGACCGCCGCGTCGAGGACCTCGCGCGGCCCGTCGGTGTCGGGGAAGCCCTGGCCGAGGTTGATGGCGTCGTGCTCCAGCGCGAGGGCCGACATCTGGGCGAAGATCGTCGTCCCGAACGCGGCGAGGCGCGGGTTGGCCGGTGGGCGGCTTCTCATGGGGCGACTGTATGCCGACGCCCCCGGGCGCGGTCGCCCCCACCAGCAGGGCAGCCCCCGACCCCTGCCCTCCCGGACCTCCTCACCCGCACAGCTGGCGGGACACCTGCTGGATCCGGTCCATCGTGTCGTTGAGGGAGTCGAGCTGGCCGAGCATCGCCTTGATCCGGTCGAGGTCGCGGTCGTCGACGGCCGACTTCATGCTCGTGAGGCGGTCGATGACCTTGGTGTAGGAGGCCTGGAGCTCCGGTGGGGCGAGCTTCTTGGCCTTGGAGTACTTGTCGATGAGCTGGGCGAAGGTCTTGGACAGCTCGTCGAGGCTCACCGAGTCCTCGTTCTGGTCGGTGTTCCCGCCACCGGCCAGAATCCGTTCGTACTGCTGGCAGTACGGCGAAGCGACGCGGGTGGACGTCGCCCTCCCGGACGGCCCGGGGGCCGCCTGGCCGGTCGGGTCGGAGGGGGAGGTCGGGGTGCCCGACGCCGACCCGGCGGGTGCGGTCGTCGAGGCGGTGGTGTCCGCGGACGGGGTGGAGCCCGAGCGGCCCGCGAGGCCGACGGCCAGCGCGACGGCGAGGACGACGACGGCCACGGCGGCGACGATGACCGACCTGCGGCTCGCCCACCCGGTCCTCGCGGTCACCGCCTGCTCCCCCCTTGTCGTCGTGGCCCGTGCCGTCCTGGCCCGTGCCGGAGCCACCCCCAAGGGTAGACGCCGGATCCCAGTGTGCGGGACGGGTTCAGGAGCGAGATGGACAAAGTTGCTGAACCGGGCGGGCGGCCTCGGCTGCGCTGATACATTGACGACCGAATGGATGGGCACCACGGCACGTGACACGGCGACGGGCCCTCCTCGGTGCAGGCTTCTCGGGGGGACACGGTCTCCCCGGGCCGAGATCGTCGTAGCGGGAGATGTCTGGTGGCGCGGTGGGGTGCGATGGTCGGGGGCCTGGTCCTGGCCGGCCTGATGGTGAGCACGGTCGGAGCCGGGTATGCCGCGGCCGACGAGTCGACGACGCCGTCCGGCACGGCGACCGCGAGCTCCGCGACGGACACCTCCGGCGGCACCTCCTCGAGCTCCGCGTCGCCGTCCGGCTCCGGCAGCACGTCCTCGACCTCGTCGAGCAGCGCCTCGCCCAGCAGCACCTCGTCGTCGAGCAGCGCCTCGCCCAGCAGCACGTCGTCGTCGAGCAGCACGTCGTCGAGCAGCACGTCGTCGAGCAGTGCCGGGTCGTCCGCGGCCTCCCCCCAGGCCAAGGCCGCTGCCACACCGGCCTCGACGACGCCGGTCCTGCAGCCCACGGCCTCCACGCCGAACATCACGCCGGCCCCGGTCACCCCGGACGTCGCCTACACCACGGGCGCCGGCACCCGCGTCGAGGTCTACTCCTCGGTCGGTGACAACGACGGGGCGGTCGACTGGCGGACGGTCAACGAGTTCGCCTACCTCATCTCCTCGGTCCCCGCCTGCCAGCAGATCCGGGCGACGATCTACAACACGTACTGGGACCAGCAGGTCGCGAGCAACACGACGGGGACCTGGCAGATCTACAGCCCGAGCGACACGACGCTCTCGACGCCGATGACCTCGGGCATCTTCGGCCCGACGGTCGCCTTCCGCGACCAGCTGAACCAGTACCCGCGCGTCTGCAACGGGCAGACGACCCAGGCGAAGCAGATGATCCAGACCCTCGGCAACCGGTCGACGATCGACGACGCGCTCAGCTACGGCAGCGGGCTCGCCGACCTGCTCACCAAGGCCGGCGTCATGACGCTCTGCTCGCACGGCGACGGGGCCTGCCTCACGACGAACAGCCCGGGCGCGCTCATGCACGCCAAGTACGCCCTCCTCCAGCAGGCCCGCGACTCGACAGGCAAGCTGTGGAACAACGTGACCTGGATCACCTCCTCCAACCTCAACGGCCAGAGCGGCGGCAAGAAGTCCAACCTCAGCATCGCCATCTTCGGCGACGCCAACGCCTACACCCAGATCGGCGACGACGTCTGGAACGCGGAGGTCACCCAGACCTTCACGCCCGCCTTCAAGACCGCCATGGTCAGCGGCATCCAGGGCAGTGACCCCGACTTCACCTTCTACCCCTCGCCGCGCAGCGCGACGAGCGGCGGGACGGGCACCGACTTCGAGGCCGACTACCTCGCGAGCCAGACCAACACCCAGCTCGGGGGGACGAAGACCGACTGCAAGGCATACGTCGTCCAGTCGCTCTTCAGCAGCGCGCGGATCGGCATCCTCAACGCCCTCGCGGCGCTGCAGAAGGACAGCTGCTCGGTCCACATCGTCCTCGGCGACAGCTCCCTCGGGGACATCGTCGACTCCTACTTCTCCCTGCAGACCTCGGCGCGTCAGCTCATCAACCAGGTGGCGTTCGGCAACGTCCACGACAAGACGATGACGCTGTCCTACACCCTCGGGGGCCAGACGACCGGCGTCACCTGGGGCGGCTCGGAGAACTACAACGGGACGAGCCTGCAGTTCGACGAGCTCGCCTTCCGGGCCAACGACCTCACCCTGACCCGGGCGGTCGAGCAGCAGTCCGACCGGCTCTACCAGCTGACCAAGAGCGACGACACCGTCGTGCCCGTCACCGGCGTGACCGTCACCCCGGCCCCGGCCCAGGTCGCCATGGGGTCGACCCTCCAGCTGCGGGCGACGGCGGCCCCGGCCAACGCGTCGGTCACCTCGGTCTCGTGGACCTCCAGCGACCCCACGGTCGCCACGGTCAGCGCCTCCGGTGTGGTGACCCCGGTGTCGCAGGGCACGGCGACGATCACCGCCACCTCGCTGTCCAACCACGTCGTCGGCTCCTCCGACGTCACGGTCGTCGGCAAGGGCGGCACGACGACGCCACCTGACACCTCCTCGACGCCACCCCTCACGGTGAGCTCGCCGCCGCTGCTCACGACGCCCAACTACCAGTCACCGACGAAGAACACGACGTTCGTCGTCAGCTGGGCACAGGGCCAGACCGACCTCAGCGGCCAGGTCATGCTCCAGTACTGGTCGAGCGGCTGGAAGAACTACAAGGCGGTCACGGTGACCAACGGTCGCGGCACCGGGACCTACCACATCTCCTACAGCCACACGTGGCGCGCGCAGGCGACCTCGGTGAGCTCCCCGAAGGGCGCGAAGCTCGCGTCGAGCCCGCTCACCACGAGGGACTACGGCCTGGAGGCCGTCCGGTCGAACACGACGACCTCGACGATCCGTCTCTACGCGCCCAACTACGTGCGCTCCGGCACGAACACGCCGTTCATGATCGCCTGGCTCAACCCGTACAAGTCGAAGTACAAGTCGACCGTCTCGCTGCAGACCTACAGCGGGTCGTCGTGGAAGACGATCGGCACCTACACCTTCACCGGGGTGAACACCCAGCACATGACGAGCGCGACGGTGTCCAAGACCTCCAAGTGGCGCGCCATCACGAGCACCTCGTCGCAGCCGAAGGGCACCAAGCAGAAGGTCTCCTCGTCCCTGACGATCACCGTCGGCGGCTGACCCCGGACGGCACCCCGGGGGAGGCCGATGGCCGCCGACCCCGGCCCGGTGCGACAGACTGTCGGTCGTGGCCCGACCCGCGCTGCTGCCCTCGCTCACGGCGGCATCGCGCGCGCCGTCGCCCCGGACGCTCGTCGACATCTTCGAGGAGGTCGTGGCGGCCTGGCCCGACGCCCTCGCCGTCGACAACGGCGTGAGCGTCCTCACCTACCGTGAGCTGGAGACGGCGGCCCGGGAGCTCGCGGAGCGGCTCGCCGAGCTCGGGGTGGGCCGGGGGTCGACGGTCGGGGTGCGCGTCCGCTCGGGGACGACCGACCTCTACGTCGCGATCCTCGGCACGCTCCTCGCCGGCGCGGCATACGTCCCCGTCGACGCCGACGACCCGCCGGAGCGAGCCCGGACCGTCTTCGCCGAGTCGGCGGTGGCCGCCGTCGTGGGCAACCGCCTCGAGATCAGCACGGTCCGGCCGGAGCCGCGGGGGCCCGACGACGCGAAGTCGCAGGAGCCGCCGGGGCCGGGGCCAGAGCCGGAGCCGCGCGACCTCGAGCCGCCGACGCCTGCGGACGACGCGTGGGTCATCTTCACCTCGGGGTCGACCGG
>JBDIAL010000060.1:0-16887 GCA_039812405.1 Nostocoides sp. | reverse complement strand
CGCGGCACCCTGTCTCGCGTCCCGGATCCCGCACCACCAGCCGGTGACCCGCGAGAAGCTCGCGCAGGTGGAGAAGGCCGAAGCCGGTCTCCACCGGCTCGGCCTGGAGGTGGTCCGGGTCCGGCACCACGGCGACATCGCCCGCGTCGAGCTCCCGGAGGAGCAGCTCGTCGCCGCGATGGCCAAGCCCCTGCGGGGCCGGATCGAGGACGCCGTGCGGGCGGCGGGGTTCGACTACGTCACCGTGGACCTCCGGGGGATGCGCTCCGGACACTTCACCCTCACGGCCCTGCGGCGACCGGTGTCCGATGGCTGACGGGCACGACCCCGACGACCTGGCCCGCTTCGCGGACCTCGACTGGGGACGCGCCGCGCGCCGGGGATACCCGGAGGCGGTCCTCTGCGAGGGCAAGACCGTCGACCAGGTGTCCGCGATAGCCCGGGCCGTGGCCGAGCGGGGCGAGGGGCCCGTGCTGTTCACCCGAGCCGACGCAGCCCGGGCCGAGGCGGTGCTGCACCAGCTGCCCGATGCCTTCCACGACCCGACGGCGCGCCTGCTCGCGTGGCCGTCGCAGCCCCGGCCGAGCACCGGCGGGCTCGTCGTCGTCGCCGCGGCGGGGACCTCCGACGCCCCGGTCGCGACCGAGGCCTGCCTGACGGCGACCTACCTGGGGCGGGAGACCGAGCTCGTGATGGACGTCGGGGTCGCCGGCCTGCATCGCATCCTGGACCGGCTTCCCCTGCTGCGTCGGGCCCGGGTCGTCGTCGTCGTCGCGGGCATGGACGGCGCCCTCCCCAGCGTCGTCGCAGGCCTGGTGAGCGCCCCGGTCATCGCGGTCCCGACCTCGGTCGGCTACGGCGCCAGCCTCGGCGGGGTGGCGGCGCTCCTGTCCATGCTCACCTCCTGCTCGCCCGGGGTGTCCGTGGTGAACATCGACAACGGGTACGGAGCGGGCCACCTCGCGGCCCAGATCGCCGCGCCGCACCCGCCCTCATGACGCGCCGCTGCGCCTGGGTCGACGCCTCGGCGGGGATTGCCGGCGACATGCTGCTCGGGGCGCTCGTCGACGCGGGAGCCGGGCTGGCGGCGGTCCGGCGAGCCGTCGACCTGGTGGTCCCCGGATGCGTCGAGCTCACGGCCCGCCCGACCCGTCGCGCCGGCCAGCGCGCGACGAAGGTCGAGGTCGAGGTGCGGGTCGAGGACCCACCGCACCGGACCTGGGGGGAGATCCGGTCGCTGCTCTCCGAGGCGGCCCTCGAGCCGGACGTCCGGTCGATGGCGCTCGCCGTCTTCTCCCGGCTCGCGGCCGCCGAGGCCGTCGCCCACGGGGTCGCCGTCGACGCCGTCCACTTCCACGAGGTGGGTGCGCTGGACTCCATCGCCGACATCGTGGGGGTCTGCGCGGCGCACCACGAGCTGGGCATCGGCCGGCTGACGGCGAGCGCGGTCGCCCTCGGCACCGGGCACGTCACGACCGCCCACGGACGGATGTCCGTGCCGGTGCCGGCCGTGGTCGGCCTCGCCGAGGGATGGCCGGTCCTCGGCGGCGGTCCTGGTGAGCTCACCACGCCGACCGGGATGGCGCTCCTCGCGGCCCTCGCGGCACCCGAGCCGTCGCTGCCCCCGATGCGCCTGCGCGGCGTCGGGGTCGGAGCGGGCACCGCCGACCCGGCCGACCATGCGAACGTCACCCGGGTCCTCATCGGGGACGGCCCCGCCGGCGACGCGGCCGGAGCGGCCGGCTCCGCCGAGGAGTCCGTATGCCTGGAGGCCAACGTCGACGACCAGGACCCGCGCCTGTGGCCGGGTGTCCTCAGCCGGCTCATGGCCGACGGCGCGGACGACGCCTGGCTCGTGCCCATCCTCATGAAGAAGGGCCGTCCCGCCCACACGCTGACCGTCCTCTGCTCGGCCGCCGTCGCGGACCACCTCACCCGGCAGATGCTCCGGCTGACCACGACGATCGGGGTGCGACGGAGCACCCGCGGCAGGTCCGCCCTGCCGCGCGTCTGGTTCCACGTCGAGGTGGCCGACCACCGTCCGGGCGCCGTCGGGGCCGTCCTGGTCGCCGTCAAGGTCGCTCATTTCGACGACGGCGAGATCGCCAGTGTGACACCCGAGTTCGACGACGTGACGGCGGCTGCCGACACCCTCGGGGTGCCCGTCCAGCGGCTCCTGACCCGCGCCCTGGCTGCCGCCGACGCCGCGGGGATCCGGCTGGGATCCAGCACCTCCGAGGTGCGGCTCCCCGCACGCCGGGCGCCGGTGGGGCGCCCGATCGGCGAGGAGCCGTGACCCCTCGCCCGCGTGGTACATTGTCCTCACACCCCGCTGATTGTATGACAAGATTACCTGCTCAGCGCAGCCCCGAGGAGTGACATGCCCGCATACCACGTCCAGAACCCGGCGACGGGCGAGGTCGTCAAGACCGTCCCGACCGCCACCGACGCCGAGATCGAGGCCGCCATCGCCGGCGCCCACGAGCGCTTCGCCGAGTGGCGTGAGCGCAGCATCCAGGAGCGCGCCGCCATCGTGCACCGGGTCGCCGAGCTCTTCGAGGAGCGCAAGGACGAGCTCGCGGCGATCATCACGCAGGAGATGGGCAAGCCGCTCGCCGAGGCCGTCGAGGAGGTCGAGTTCGCCGCCGCGATCACCGACTACTACGCGGTGCACGGGCCCTCCCTGGGCACCGACCACGAGATCCCGAGCACCGTCCCGGGCAAGGCCGTCGTCGAGCGGCGTCCGGTCGGTGCGCTCCTCGGCATCATGCCGTGGAACTTCCCCTACTACCAGGTCGCCCGGTTCGCCGCGCCGAACCTCGTGCTCGGCAACACGATCCTGCTCAAGCACGCCGAGATCTGCCCCGACTCGGCAGCCGCGATGCAGGCGATCATGGACGACGCCGGGGTGCCCGCGGGGGCATACACGAACGTCTACGCCTCCCACGACCAGGTCGCGCAACTCATCGCCGACCCGCGGCTGCAGGGCGTCTCCCTGACGGGGTCGGCACGCGCCGGCCGCGTCGTGGGCGCGCTGGCCGGCCAGCACCTGAAGAAGGCCGTCCTCGAGCTCGGCGGCATCGACCCGATGATCGTGCTCGACTCCGACGACGTCGCCTCGGTCGCCCGGAGCGCCTGGACCTTCCGGGTGACCAACGGGGGCCAGGTGTGCAACGCCAACAAGCGGATGATCGTCATGGACGACATCTACGACGAGTTCGTCGACGAGCTGACCAGGCTGGCCACCGGGCTGACGCCGGGGCGTCCCGAGGCGATGGGCGAGGGTCAGTACGCCCCGCTGTCGTCGCGGACCGCGGCCGAGCGGGTCGACGAGCAGGTGCGGAGCGCTGTCGACTCCGGGGCCACCCTCCTCGTCGGCGGCCAGCTCGGCGACGGGCCCGCCGCCTACTACTCCCCCGCCGTCCTGACCGGAGTCACCCAGGACATGGCCGTCTACCGCGAGGAGATCTTCGGGCCCGTGGCCCTCGTCTTCCGGGTCAGCAGCGACGAGGAGGCCCTCGCGCTGGCGAACGACTGCCAGTTCGGGCTGGGCGGCTCGGTGTTCTCGACCGACCCGGCGCGAGCCCGGCGGGTCGCCGAGCAGCTCGAGGTGGGCATGACGAACGTCAACACGATCGCCGCCGAGGCCGCCGAGCTGCCCTTCGGCGGCGCGAAGGGCTCCGGGTTCGGCCGTGAGATGGGACCCCTCGGGATGGACGAGTTCGTCAACAAGAGACTGCTGTTCGTCGCCAGGTGATCGTGGGGTCGGGCGAGCGGTGGCGCTCGCCCGACCCCGGTCCTCACCCGGCCCCGGTCCCGGCAGGCCCGGACTCACCCGACGGGAGCGCGCGGGGTGCCGCGACGGGAACGCGCAGGTATGCGCCGGGGTTCGGAGGGGGTCAGAACCGGGCCAGTGCCGGCACGTCCGCGAGCGCACACCCGGGGATGGCCTCGGCGGCCCGCATGAGAAAGTTCAGCTTCTCGATCCGCTCCCCCGAGCGCGGCGCGCCGTTCTTCTGGAAGGGGACCTGGAGCCCGACCGAGAAGTCCATGACCACGTCGTCGATGACGCCTCCCGACCGCCCCGACGGGCAGGACAGGAGACCGTGCGTCTCGGCATACGCGAAGCAGTCCAGTGCCTCGCTGATCGTGCCGACCTGGTTCGGCTTGAGGATGAAGCCGTCGACCGCCCGCGTCTCGACCGCGCGGGCCAGCCGGTCCCGGTCGGTCACCGTGAGGTCGTCGCCGAGGATGATCGTCCGGGGGATCTCGGCCACCGCCCTGGGGTAGCCGTCCCAGTCGTCCTCGTCCAGCAGGTCCTCGACGAAGATCAGCGGGAACTCCTCGCTCAGCTCCCGGGTGTAGGAGATCAGCTCGTCCGAGGTGACCCGCGCGCCGTTCAGCTCGTAGGTGCGCGTCGCGGCGTCGTACATCTCGCTCGAGGCACAGTCGAGGGCGAGGGCCATGACGTCGCCGTAGCCGGCCCGGTCGATGGCCCGGGTGAGCAGCTGCAGCACCACGCGCGGGTCGCTGGAGGGGGCGACGTAGCCGTATGAGCTGGCGACTTGAGGGGCCGAGCCGAGGTGCTCGGCGAGCACGTCGGCGAGCACCCCGAACAGGCGGACGCTCATGCGCACCGCCTCGAAGATCGACTCGGCCCGGTAGGGCATGACGATGAACTCGTTGAAGGGCTGGAGGATCTCGCCGTATCGGCCGCCGTTGACCATGTTGAAGCTGGGGATCGGGACGGTGGTCAGCGGGGCTCGCCCGAGATACTGCCGGAGGTACTCGTAGCCGGGCAGACCCTGGCCTGCCGCGGCGGCACGGAAGGCGGCGATGGAGGCCGAGTAGACGGAGTTGCCGCCGAGCCGGTGCTTGTCGGGGGTCCCGTCGAGGGAGATCAGCAGCTCGTCGATCCCACGCTGGTCGGTGGCGTCGCGACCCAGCAGCGCGGGCGCGATCACCTCGTGCACCACGTCGACGGCCCGGTGGACGCTCAGCCCGTCGTAGTCGCCCGGGTCGCCGTCGCGCAGGATGAACGCCTCGTGAGCCCCGACGGAGCTCCCGGTCGGGGCGGCTCCTCGCCCGACGTGCCCGCCCTCGGTGTGGATCTCGACCTCGACGAGGGGACGGGTCTTGCAGTCGAGCAGCTGACGCGCTGTGACGGACGTGATGCGCATGGCCGGGCCCTCCGGGATCACGGGCGGTTGCTGGGGACGTACATGATGTTGAGGTCGCAGAGATTGGTGCCGGTGTTGCCGGTGAAGACGGCGTCGCCGATCGCGTCGAGGGCCTCGAAGGTGGCGTGGCCGCGCAGGGCCTCGTGCAGGTTGACGCCCGCCGCGGCGGCCCGGGCCAGGCTGGTCGAGTCGCAGATCCCTCCGGCCACCTGAGAGGTGCCGTCGGTGCCCTCGGAGTCGATGGACAGCAGCGCCGCACCCGAGGTCTTCGCCGCGGCGATCGCGAAGCCCGTCACCATCTCCTGGCCGGGCCCGCCGTGGCCGGTGATCGTCGAGCTGTCCGGGATGAGCGTGGTCGTCTCACCCGCCGCGACGACGACGCACGGGGCGGGGACGGGGTTGCCGTACTCCTGGATCTCGCGGGCGATCGAGGCGAAGATCGTCCCTGCGTCACGGCTCTCGCCCTCGAGGAACGAGGTCAGGACGACGGCCGGGATCCCCATCGACTCCGCCGCCTCCACCGCATAGCGGCAGGAGTCGGGCAGCGTGTTCACGAGGTAGTAGGTGTTGTCCGGGAAGGCCTTGGGCGTCTCCTGGTCGGGGCCGGCCGCGGCGAGGTAGTCGACGATCGACCGCGGAAGCCGGTCGGCGAGGTCGTAGTCGGCGATCACCCGACGGGCGTCGTCGAGCGTGGTCCGGTCCGGCCCGATCGGCGTCGACAGGTAGCGCTCGTAGGGGACGCCGATGTCCGTCGTGGGGGCACTGCCGACGGCGTCGGAGATCCCGAACCCGATGAACTCCGCCCCCGTGGCGGCGATGCGCTGCGCGAGCCGGCCGCCGTTGGTCCGGGAGATGTGCCGCCTGATCGCGTTGATCTCGTAGATGCCCGCGCCGCTCTTGAGCAGGACGTCGGTCGCGTCCATCTCGTCCTGCAGGGTGATCCCGTCGATCGGACAGGACATCAGGGCCGACGAGCCGCCCGAGATGACGCCGATGACGAGGTCGTCCGGGCCCGCTCCGTCCACCATCTCGAGGATCTCCAGCGAGGCGCGGTACCCGGCCTCGTCGGGGATCGGGTGGCCGCCGACATGGACCTCGGTGCGGCCGAACCGGTCGCCGTCCTCCCGGATCTTCACGATCGCGATGCCCCGGGTGAGCCGGTCGCCGAGCACATGGTCGATCGCCATCGCCATGTGGTTGCAGGCCTTGCCGGCCCCGACGAGGTAGATGTCACGCTTGGCCGACAGATCCCAGGACCGGGTGCCGATGGTCAGCACATCGCCCTCGAGCGAGGTGATGCCCCGGATGCGGTCGTAGGAGTCGAGCCGCTGCAGGGTCCGCTCGGTGACGTCGAGGACGATGCGCCGGGAGGCGACGTCACCCTGGTCGAGGAGGCTCTCGCGGTTGCGGATCTTGGACATGCCGGGTCCCACGTCCTAGTCGCGGTAGGGCTCGTCCCAGAGGACGAGGGACTGGCCGAGACCGCGGTCCACGGCGGTCCGGTAGAGGTCGTAGCTCCAGGCGAGGTCGAAGACCGACATGCCGCAGGCGATGAACGCGATCCGCTCGGTGTCGTCCTCCCGGCGCCCGGGAGCGCCGCGCACGATCTGGCCGAGGCTGGTGGAGTCCTCCAGCGCCGGCAGCCTGCCGGCATCGATGAGCCGGTAGATCGGACCGCCGATCACCCCGTCGTAGTAGCCCTCCTTGTCGCCCGAGGCGACGGCCTCCTCGACGTATGCCTCGTGCAGGCCGATGTGGTCGTAGACGATCCGGGTGCCGGTCCAGAAGTCCTCGTCCGCCTGGATCGGTCCGGACACCAGGAGCGTGGCGCCGGGCTTGAACCAGGAGTCCTCCACGACGAGCGGCTTGATCCGCGACGCGGCGACCGTGACGACGTCGGCCGCGCGGAGGGCGGTCGGGAGGTCGGGCTCCGCGTGCGCCTCCAGACCCCACTTCTCGTGGGCCCAGGCCGCGAAGGCCGCCGCCGCGTCCTCGTTGATGTCGTAGCAGTAGACCGTCTCCAGGGCGGGGAGCTGGCTCTGGATCGCCGTGAAGCAGGCCTTGTTGATCGGCCCGCACCCGAGCACGGCCGCGACCGTGGAGCCCTCGCGGGCGAGGTAGCGGACGCCGACGCCCGGCACGGCCCCCGTCCGGGCCGAGCTGATCAGGTTGGCCGAGAGGAGCGAGAGCGGCTCACCGGTGTCCTTGTCGTTGAGCATCACGGTGAGGACCGACCGCGGCAGCCCCTTGCTCTGGTTCGCGTGGTTCGAGCCGTACCACTTGTTCCCGCATACGTCGAAGCGCCCGCCCAGGTATCCGGGCATCGCGACGAACCGGCGGTCCGGCCCTGCCGTGGGCATGTTCGGGAACGGCGTCTCCTTCGGGAAGACGACGCCCATGCCGTGGCTGTTGTGGTTCGGCCCGCCCATGAGGTAGTCCCCGTCGGCCAGGAGCCCGAAGACCTCCTCGCAGACGTCGACGCACCGGCTCGCGTCGAGCACTCCGGCCTCGATGCAGTCCGACTCGGACAGGTAGCGGAACTCGGTGCGATGACCCACGACGGCTCTCCAGACGACTCAGGGGGGGCGGGACCTCGGCGTCACGACCTGCGGGTCCGGCGCCGATGCGTCCAGGATCGCGGCCCCTCCCTCTTCAGGTCAAGCAGTAAAATATCGACGGAACTATTCGAATATCTCGAAGGTTTAGGCGCCCTCATGCTGAACGCCCACCGACTGCACCTGCTCGTCGAGCTGCGCCGACGCGGCACCATCACCGACGTGGCGAAAGCCCTGTCCTACAGCGTGTCCACCATCTCCTCCCAGCTCGCGCAGCTGGAGAAGGAGGCCGGCTCGCGGCTCATCGAGCCCGTGGGGCGCCGCGTGCGCCTCACGACGGCAGGGGAGATGCTCGCCGACCACGCCGAGCAGATCCTCATCATGGTCAACCGGGCCGAGGCCGACCTGGCCCGCACCCGCACGGGGATCGCCGGGGTCCTCCGGGCCGCGACCTTCCAGACGGCGGCGATCGGGCTGGTGCCGCCGCTGCTGCGCGAGCTGCGGGACCTCCACCCGGAGCTCGTCCTCCAGCTGAGCGAGATCCAGCCGGACACGGCGACCTCGGTCCTGCTGGCCCACGACTTCGACCTCGTCGTGGGCGAGGCCTATCCCGGCCTCGGCCCCACCCGGCCCACGACGATCGACCAGCGACAGCTCCTCGCCGATCCGCTGCGCTGCTACGCCCCCACGGAGTGGGTCAGCCAGGGGTCGCGCCTGGAGGAGCTGGCCCACCGGCCGTGGGTGCTCGAACCGCCCGGCAAGCCGGCCCGCGCGTGGGCCGAGTCGATGTTCCGCGCCGCCGGCTTCGAGCCCGTCGTGCGGTTCGAGTCGGCGGACCTGCTCGTCCAGGTCACCCTCGTCGAGAGCGGCCACGCCGCGGCCCTGCTCCCGGACCTCGTCTGGGCCGCGCGGCACCCGCGGGCGCCCCTGCTCCGGCTGCCGGACGATCCCGTCCGGCAGGTCTATACGGCGGTGCGCATCGGCACCGAGCACCAGCCCACCCTCGTCGAGCTCCGCCACGTGCTCTCCCGGGTCTCCGAGTCGGTCATGGTCGCGCTCCACGACCTGCTCCAGAGCCCGCCCCTGGGGTCGCCACCGGCTCCGTGACGGCCGCGGCGCCCGGACCCTCCTGCAGACCGACCGGCAATGGGCGCCGACGGCATGGGGCCGGACCATGGATCCGTGCTCGACGGCATACCCGTGACCCGGACCAGGTCGCCGATTGCCGGTCCGGCTGTCACGTCCCGAGCTCGAGGGCGGCCCACAGCTCGGCGCGGTCGGCGAAGCTGTCGAGGTCGAGCCCGAGGAGCCGCTCGACGCTCGTCACCCGGTTGCGCAGGGTATGCCGGTGGATCCCGAGGTCGCGTGCCGCGGGGTCCCAGGCGCAGTTGTGCTCCATCCACGTGCGGACCGTGTCGAGGAGGGTGTCGCGCTGCTCGGCCGGGGCGTCGAGCAGCGGCTGGAGCAGCCGACGGGCCACGCTCGCGCCGCCGGACGTCTCGAGCAGCCCGAGGATACCGTCGCTCACGAGGTCGTCGAACCGGACGAACGCCCGCCCGTCGTGGGCCCGCATCGCCGCCCGCCGGGCCTCCCGGAGCCCGGTCGCGAGGTCCCCCCACCGCACCGGGGTCGAGCATCCGGCGAGGATACCGTTCTGCTGCAGCAGCTTCCGGACCGGCGCCGTGTCGTCGGCCCGGGTCACGGTGACCAGCCGGCCGTCGTGACGGGCGAAGAAGACACGGCCGGGACGCCGCTCGGCGAACAGCTCGAGCTCCCAGGCGAGGGCTCGCTCCCCGATGTCGCCGTCCGCGGCGCGGGCCACCGCGCAGACCCGGACCGGCTCGGCCGGCAGGGGGCCCCACAGCTGCTCGGCGCTGCGTCCCGCCACCTCGACGGACCCGGCGAGCATGAGCTCGAGCAGCCCGGATCGCAGCAGCCCCCGCGACTCGTCGAGCGCCCGGGTCTGGTCAAGGGCGATGCTCGCGATCGCGATGACGCTCGTCACGAGATCGTGCTCGGCCGGGCCGAGCGGAGCGGTCGACCCGACGACGAGGACCCCCCTCAGCTGCGGCGGCTGGCCGAGGGTCTGGAGGGTGATGTCCCCGCCGACCCCGCTGAGCCGTGCCCCGCCACGCGCGCCGCGCTGGAGGGCACGACGGACGTCGGCCCGGACGTCGTCGAGAGCGCCGGGCGGGGCCGGGATCCGGATGTCGATCGGGACCCGGTGGCCGGAGCCGTCGAAGAGCGCGACCCAGCAGCCGAGGCGCTTCTCCAGCTCGCGCAGCACCGCGGTGAGGCCGTCGGGGCGCAGCGCCGCCCGGGCGACGGCGCGCTGCGCGTCGAGCGAGCGCTCCAGGCGCTCGTGGCTCTCCTGGGCCGCCGCGTCGGTGACGACCTTGATGACCGCCATGAAGGAGGTCCGCGCCGCCACCTCGACGAGCGGCAGCCCGTGCTCCCGGCAGGCGGTGACGACCGGCTCCGGGATCGCCTCGTGGACGACGGTCGACACCCCGAGCACGGCGACCCCCGCGGCGACCAGGCGCGCGACGTAGGCGCCCGGGTCGGCGACGGCGACCGACCGCGGCGGCAGACCGCCCGGGGCCGGTGGCGCAGCGGTGAACTGCGCCCCGTCGGTGAGCAGCAGGCCGCCGGGGGTGAGCCACGGGGTGGGGTCGGGCAGGTCGGAGCTGTGCGCCCAGGTGAGCGGGGTCGTGAGCGCGCCGTCGCCCCTCGCGCCGAGCCCCACGAGACGCAGGTGCAGCTCCTCCTGACGCAGGAGGAGCTGGAGCGTGGGCTGCACCACGGGAGACCTCCTCGAGCGGTCCCGACCCGCGACGCCGGCGTCTGGTGCCAGAGTGTCGAGAGGGAGGGGGTAGGACTGGACAGAACCAGCATACGAAGGAGAGGGTCGACCCGGGACGATGGGTGACATGACGACGCTCAGCCCGAACCCCACAGCCGCCGACCTCACCAACGCCGACGTCGCCGAGCTGGACACCCGATCGGTGTTCCACTCCTGGTCCGCGCAGGGCACCCTCAAGCCGCTGCCCATCGCGGGGGGCTCGGGCAGCGTCGTCTGGGACCACGACGGCAGGCACTACCTCGACTTCTCCAGCCAGCTCGTCTACACCAACCTCGGCCATGCGCACCCGAGGATCGTCGCCGCCGTCACCGAGCAGGTGCAGCGCCTCGCGACGATCGCGCCGGCCCACGCCAACCAGACCCGGGCCGAGGCTGCCCGGCTCATCCTCGAGCGGGCGCCGGAGGGCTTCGAGAAGATCTTCTTCACCAACGGCGGTGCCGACGCGAACGAGAACGCGATCCGCCTCGCGCGCCTCGTGACCGGCCGGGACAAGGTCATCTCGCGCTACCGCTCCTACCACGGCAACACGGGCGCCGCGATCGTCGCGACGGGCGACTGGCGGCGGATGCCGAACGAGTTCGCCCGCGGCCACGTCCACGTCTTCGGGCCCTACCTCTACCGCTCCGAGTTCTGGGCGACGACCCCCGAGGAGGAGTCGGCGCGCGCGCTGCACCACCTCGAGCGCGTCGTCCAGCTCGAGGGGCCCTCGACGATCGCCGCGATCCTCCTCGAGTCGGTCCCGGGGACGGCGGGCATCCTCGTGCCGCCGCCCGGCTACCTCGCCGGGGTCCGCGAGATCTGCGACCGCTACGGCATCAAGCTCATCCTCGACGAGGTCATGGCCGGCTTCGGCCGGACCGGCGAGTGGTTCGCGTTCGACGCGTTCGACGTCACGCCCGACCTCATCACCTTCGCCAAGGGCGTCAACTCCGGCTACGTCCCGGTCGGAGGGGTCGTCATCCCCGAGGAGATCGCGGCGGCCTTCGACGAGCGCGTCTTCCCCGGCGGGCTCACCTACTCCGGCCACCCGCTCGCCGCGGCGAGCATCGTCGCCAACCTCACCGCGATGGCCGAGGAGGGCGTCGTCGAGAACGCCCGCCGGATCGGCGCCGAGGTCTTCGGTCCGGGGCTGGCCGCCCTCGCGGACCGCCACGACGTCGTCGGCGAGGTCCGCGGGACCGGCGTGTTCTGGGCCGTCGAGCTCGTCGCCGACCGCGGGACGCGCGAGCCGGTCACGGCCGCGACGATGGGCGCGCTCAAGTCGGCGCTCCTCGAGCGCGGCCTGCTGCCCTTCACGGCGGACAACCGCCTCCACGTCGTGCCGCCGGCGAACGTCGGCGCCGAGGACGCCTCCCGCGGCGTCGCGATCATCGACGAGGCGCTCGCCACGCTCTGACCCCCACCGCGACCGTATGCCACTGCCCGGGCGCCGTTCGAACGGACGGCCCGGGCAGTGGCATACGTCATGTTTCAGGTCACAATCGGACCTTTCCCCATGAGTTTGTCCATTCCGCCCACGCAAACCGTCGGTCCCGACTAGCGTTGACCACGGAAACGACGCCCGGGGGGGCGTCGGCATCGGGGGAGAACCAATGACACGGCACGCCGACGGGGCAGCCAGCACCACTCTTCTCGCGCGAGGTCCGACGGGTCCAGACCCGGCGTTCCTCGGGCAGCGCAGCGTGCGGACGAGCGTCCTCGCCTGACACGCACGAGCCTCGAGGGCTCCCGCGGGGTCCGGTAACCCGCCGTCGCTGACGGCACCGCCCCGCGCCAGAGGCCGGACGGCCTCACCACACCATCGACATCACCAGCGGTCGACCGACCGTGCGCGCGATCGCGCACACCCCGGGGACCGACTGGCGGCGATGTCCGACGTCCCGCACCGACCACCAGAGGTCCTGCGACGGCGCGGCATCGCCCACTCGCTCCCGGCCGACGGGCCGGGCGGCGATCCACGCCTGCCACCGCGATGCCCTCGTGGCGACGGCGCGACCCGTGAGGGACAACAACACACACAGGGGGAACAGCATCACCATGAGAAGGACCACGTTCGCCACCGTTGCGGTGGCCGTCTGCCTGACAGCCGTTGCGACGCCGGCGTTCGCCGCGGGGGGAAGCAGCCAGTGCGTCGCCACGCCGGCCCACACCGTCACCACGCACCACGCGGCGACGGGTCATGAGACGAGCACGGTCGTGCCGGGTCAGGCCGCCGTCACCCACGACGAGAGCCGGTGGGTGCGCAGCATCCCGGCCGTCGAGGAGCTGAGCCACCTGACGCAGCTGTGGAGCCGGACCATCCCGGGCCACGCCGCCCAGACCCACGACGAGTGGCAGTGGATGCGGACCGTCCCGGGCAGCGCCGCCGTCACCCACGTCGAGGGCCGCTACACCCGCACCGTCCCCGCCACCGCCGAGCAGAGCCACGACGAGTACACCCACTCCCGGCTCAACCCGGGCCAGGCGGCCGTCACCCACGTCGAGGGCCGCTACACCCGCACCGTCCCCGCGACGGCTGAGCAGAGCCACGACGAATACACCCACTCCCGCACCGTCCCGGGCCGGGCCGCCGTCACCCACGTCGAGGCGCGCTACACCCGCACCGTCCCCGCCACCGCCGAGCAGAGCCACAAGGAGTACACCCACTCCCGGCTCAACCCGGGCCACGCGGCCGTCACCCACACCGAGAACCAGTACCGCCGCTGGGTTCCCGAGGTCCCCGCGGTGAAGCAGGTCTCGCACACCGAGTACAAGTACTCCAAGACCGTCACGTCGCCGTCCTACACCGAGTACAAGTACGCCCTGGAGTCCAAGACGGTGACCTACACCGGCAAGGACGCCAGCGTCATCAACTGGCTCAACGCGAACTCCTCGTCGCACAGCGGGACCCAGTGGACGCTGAAGACCTCGGTGCTCGAGGCAGCGCACTTCGACTACTCGAAGGTGGCCACCGACGGCACGGTCAGCCTCTCCGCATACGGCGGCCCGAACGTCAACGTCGCCTACCACATCAACCCGGAGTCGGAGATCTCCGACTGGACGACGAGCTCGACGACCACGATCCCCGGCGGCTACCTCGTCGCCACCCGGACCGTCCAGGGCACGACCGAGACGGTCTACTACAACGACGGCAACTGGACGACGGACAAGCCCGGCTCGCCGTGGAAGCAGATCGACTCGCGGACCGTCGTCGACCAGCAGGCGACCCCGGCCGTCGCCGCCCACTGGGAGTATCGGACCGCCGACGGGTCGGCGAGCACGAGCAGCAGCGACGCCGCCTGGACCAACAGCAGCACCCAGGTCGACAGCTCGTGGTCGAGCTTCAACACCCGGACCGTCACCGACGAGGCGGCCGTGGCGCCGTTCACCGAGTACCGCACCGCCGACGGCTCGGCCTCCACCAACCCCGCCGACGCCGCCTGGTCCACCGACCAGGACATCGACGGCTGGTCGGTCGACCAGACCCGTACCATCGTCGACCACCAGGCCACCCCCGCGGTCACCTACTACCTCGGCGCCGACGGATCCTCCGTCACCGACCTCGACGACGCCGTCTGGATCCCGGTCAGCACCCCCGTCGGGGACCAGTGGACCGACTACGACACCCGCACCGTCACCGACCAGGCCGCCATCCCCTCGTTCACCGAGTACCGCACCGCCGACGGCTCGGCCTCCACCAACCCCGCCGACGCCGCCTGGTCCACCGACCAGGACATCGACGGCTGGTCGGTCGACCAGACCCGTACCATCGTCGACCACCAGGCCACCCCCGCGGTCACCTACTACCTCGGCGCCGACGGATCCTCCGTCACCGACCTCGACGACGCCGTCTGGATCCCGGTCAGCACCCCCGTCGGGGACCAGTGGACCGACTACGACACCCGCACCGTCACCGACGAGGCCGCCGTGCCCTCCTCCGTGGAGTACTACGTGCCCGGCGGCGAGCCGACGAGTGACCTCACCGACGCGAGCTGGACGACGGACACGCCGGAGGGCTGGGAGCAGGTCGGGGAGCGCACGGTGACCGACGAGGAGGCCGTGGCCGACCGCACCGAGTACCTCACCTACGACGCGGACACCGACACCTTCGGGACGACGGGCGACGAGGACGACGCGACGTTCGTCCCGGAGAGCGTGACGATCCCCACCCCCGAGGACGGCCCCGCGTGGTCGACGCTCGGCTACGCCAAGACGGTGGTCGACCGCCAGGCCGTGCCCGGCTACGACGAGTACTACGTCCCCGGCGGCGAGCCGACGCGTGACCTCACCGACGCGAACTGGACGACCGACTCCCCCGAGGGGTGGACGTTCGTCGACGAGCGAGAGGTCGTCGACGAGGTCGCCGTGCCGGAGACGAGGATCCCCGAGTTCGTCGTCGACAAGGCGGCCTGGACCGAGACGACGACGACCCCCGCGGTCTACACCACGTGCGCGGCCAAGACGACGACCAATACGACGTCCTCCCTCGCCTACACCGGCGCCGGAGACTTCACGCCCTACCTCGTCGGCGGCATCGGGCTGCTGACGGCGGGCCTCGGCCTCGTCATCGCCACGAAGCGGCGTCGCCAGGAGGCGTGACCGAGCGGCTCACGCCACCCCACGAACGATCCCCCGCGCCAGCCCCGGCGCGGGGGATCTCGTGTATGCGGTCCCGTGCGGCCGGGCCCGTCCGGGACGGGTGTCGGGGACCCGGCATACGGTGGGTCCATGACGGACCTGGCCATCGGAGCGCACGTCGAGCAGGAGGACCCGGTCGCCGAGGCGGTCGCGCGGGCGGCCGACGTCGTCCAGATCTTCCTCGGAGACCCCCAGAGCTACCGCGGCCCGGTGGTCCGGTATGCCGGGGGAGCCGACGGTCTACGGGCGGCGGTCGAGGAGGCGGGCATCGCGCTCTACGTCCACGCGCCCTATCCCATCAACGTCGCCTCGCTCAACAACCGGATCAGGATCCCGGGCCGCAAGCTGCTCCAGCAGCACGTCGTCGCGGCAGCGTCGATCGGGGCGCGGGGCGTCATCGTCCACGGCGGCCACCTCGGGGTCGACGAGGATGCCGCGACGGGCTTCGACAACTGGCGCAAGTGCGTCGAGGGGCTCGAGCTGCCCGTGCCGCTCCTCATCGAGAACACCGCGGGCGGCGACAACGCGATGGCGCGCCGGCTCGAGGCGATCGACCGACTGTGGTCGGCCATCGCGCCCGCGTCGGGGTCTGACCGCGTCGGCTTCTGTCTGGACACCTGCCACGCCCATGCCGGGGGCAACGAGCTGGCGAGCATCGTCGCGAGGGTCCGCGCGATCACCGGCCGGATCGACCTCGTCCACGCCAACGACTCGCGGGACGCGTTCGACTCCGGTGCGGACCGGCATACGAACTTCGGGTCCGGCTTCATCGCCGGCGACGACCTGCTGGCCGTCGTCCACGAGGCCGGGGCCCCTGCCGTCTGCGAGACGCCCGGCGGCGTCGAGGGCCAGTCCGCCGACATCGCCTGGCTGCGCGCCAACCTCTGACCACCGACCGCGACACCACCCGCCGGCTCCGGGGGGATCAGGCGCGGAGCGCGAGGACCACAAGGACCACGACGAGCGGCAGGAGCCAGGCGAGGACCACGACGAGGTCGCTGCGGCGCCAGGAGGCCGGGGCATACCAGCTGCGCCGCTGGGCCGTCGCGAAGCCGCGCGCGTCCATCGCGACGGCGAGCTGCGCCGCCTCGCCGAGGGCGCGGACGAGCAGGCCCATCGTCAGTGCGGAGGCCGCCCCGACGACCGCCCGCGGGGTCCGGGCGCCGCCGACGCCCCGGACCCTGCGGGCTCGGCGGATCTCGCTCCACACCGCCCCGAAGGAGTTGACCCGCTGGAGGGCCGCGGCGAGCGCCACGACGGGCCGGGCCGGCAGGTGCAGCCGCTGCGCCAGCTCGTCGCCGAGCACGTCGGGGTCGACGGAGGCGAGGAGGAAGGCCGCCGGCAGGACGACGAGCACGACCCGCAGTCCGGCGGTCGTGGCCACCGCGACGTCCCGGTGGCCGAGGAGCCACGTCGACCACCCCACCGACAGCGCGCCGACGAGGGCGGGGACCATCCGCACGGCGACCCGCGTCGCCCGGCCCCGCGGGCGGCGACCCATGCCGGGCGCCCAGAGCCCGACGACGCCGACGACGACCACGACGGCCGCGGCGAGCAGCGACACCCCCCACGACGGGGAGAGGATCCCCGCGGGTATGCCGAGGAGCGAGGCGCCGAGGAGCGCGAGGGGCCCGCAGCGGGAGACGAGAGGGCGGCGGGCCGGAGGCGCGGC
>JBDIAL010000059.1:0-17297 GCA_039812405.1 Nostocoides sp. | reverse complement strand
TCGTGGGTCCAACGCTACATGAGTCCGCCAACTTCCCGCGATTCCCACCACGTCGGGCGCGGCCCGCAGAGCCGGCGCCACCGCCCACCGGCCTGCATGAATCCGACCCAATCGGACAGTCTCATGCAGGAGCGGGCGGTCCGGCCCTGCATGAATCCGACCCAATCGGACAGTCTCATGCAGGAGCGGGCGGTCCGGCCCTGCATGAATCCGACCCATTCGGACAGTCTCATGCAGGAGCGGGTGGTCGGGCCCTGCATGAATCCGACCCATTCGGACAGTCTCATGCAGGGCTAGGGGAGCCAGAGGTGCGGCCCGCCCGCCGCCATCCGGGCCTCGGCGACCCGGTCGGCGGCCGCGGCGGGGGTGAGGTCGTGCGCGGCGGCGGTCCGCAGGACCTCGGTGGTGTGGTCGAAGATCGCCGCGGTCGCCCTCCGGGCCCGTTCCAGGTCGAACCCGTGGAGCTCGTCGCTCACCTGGATGACCCCGCCCGCGTTGACGAGGTAGTCCGGGCAGTAGGTGATGCCGCGCTCCCGGAGCCGGTCGGCCGTCCCGCCGGGACCCTCGGTCACGAGCTGGTTGTTCGCCCCGCCGCACACGATGCGCGCGGAGAGCGCCTCGACGGTCACGGGGTCGAGCGCCGCGCCGAGCGCGCACGGCGCGTAGACGTCGAGCCGCGAGCCGACGAGGGCGCGGGCGTCCGGCACCGACTCGACCTGCGGGATCTCGCGGCGGAGGGCCGCGACGGCCTCGGCGGACACGTCGGTCACGACGACCTGGGCCCCGTCGTCGACGAGGTGCCGGGCCAGGCGGCGCCCCACCTTGCCCACGCCGGCGATGCCGACCCGGCGCCCGGCGAGGGTCGGCTCTCCCCACACGTGGGCGGCCGCGGCGCGCATCCCCTCGAAGACGCCGTATGCCGTGAGCAGGCTCGAGTCGCCCGCGCCGCCGTTCGCGGGGGAGCGTCCCGTCGCCCAGCGGGTGGTCCGGGCGACGACGTCCATGTCGGCGACGTAGGTGCCGACGTCGCAGGCCGTGACATAGCGGCCCGCGAGCGACTCGACGAACCGGCCGTAGGCCTCGAGCAGCTCCGGCGTCTTGTCGGTCGCCGGGTCCCCGATGATGACCGCCTTCCCCCCGCCGTGGGCGAGGCCCGCCAGGGCGTTCTTGTAGGACATCCCGCGGGAGAGGCGGAGGACGTCGACCACGGCGTCCTCGAGGTCGGCATACGGGAAGAACCGGGTGCCGCCGAGACCGGGGCCGAGCCGGGTGTCGTGGAGGGCGATGACCGCGCGCAGGCCCGTGGGGCGGTCGTGGCAGAGGACGACCTGCTCGTGGTCGGTGGCCCCGACCAGGGTGGACAGTGGGGTGGGGAGGGGCTCGAGCTGCGTCACGGTGGTGACTCCTTTGCGTCGGTCACGGTGCGGGTCGCGCACGATCTCCAGCGTAGGGACCTGTGGGCCGCAGATCTGACAGGGACTAGTCGGGGGATAGTCATTTTTGGGGATTGACGGAATCGATCCCCCCGTTTGGCCCCCATCGGGCGGTTCGAGGCATGAGGATGGGGTTCGTCGGCTTGGGGGGCTCTGAGCCGACGGAATCCTGCCATGCACGCAGTTTCGAGATGAGGTTCACCGGTGCCAGACCGACCTGCCGAGGACCGGCAGCTGCTGACGCCAGCCGAGGTGGCGCGACTGTTTCGGGTCGACCCGAAGACCGTCACGCGCTGGGCTCAAGCCGGCAAGCTGTCGTCCATCCGAACCCTGGGGGGGCATCGGCGATTCGACCGTGACGAGGTCATGCGTCGACTTGCCGAGCACGGCGATCCCCAGGACGGCGACGACTGACCCGCGCGGTCAGCGTTCCCGACCAGACCCCGGTCCACGTGACCGGGGGCCCACCCGTCCCGCCGCCGTGGCGCCGGGGCTGAGCGTGTGGCATACCGGACGAACCACATGGTATGCCACACGCTCCTGTCGACTGCGGACCCCCGCCTTCCCCCGAGGGCGGGGGCCCGCATACCATCCGTCGTAGGTCACGAGACCCAGCGCCAAGCCCCGGCTCGTTGGGCGGCAACCCTCCTCTCGCGGTGGGGTGCCCCGGGAGACGACCTGGTCGGCGCCACCCGGCGTCGGCAAGCGCGGGTCCTTCACCGATCGACCCGGCACACCACCGTCCACCGGGGCGAGGTCCCGGTGGACCCAGCGACGAGGAGCCATCCCGATGTCCTGGTCCTTCGAGACCCGCCAGATCCATGCCGGCCAGACCCCCGACGCCGCGACGGGGGCGCGCGCCCTGCCGATCTACCAGACGACGTCCTTCGTCTTCGACAGCGCCGAGCAGGCGGCCGCCCGGTTCGCGCTGGCCGACCTCGGCCCGATCTACACCCGGATCGGGAACCCGACGGCCGAGGTCGTCGAGAACCGCATCGCCGACCTCGAGGGCGGCGTCGGGGCGCTGCTGCTCTCCTCGGGCCAGTCCGCCTCGACCCTCGCCGTGCTCAACCTCGCGGGGACGGGCGACCACGTCGTCGCGTCCGCCTCGCTCTACGGCGGCACCTACAACCTGTTCCACTACACGCTGCCCAAGCTCGGCGTGACCGTCGACTTCGTCGAGGACCCCGGTGACCTCGACGCGTGGCGCGCGGCGGTCACCCCGGCGACGAAGGCGTTCTTCGCCGAGTCGATCCCCAACCCCCGCTCGGACGTCCTCGACATCGAGGCGGTCGCCGGTCTCGCCCACGAGGTGGGCGTCCCGCTCATCGTCGACAACACGATCCCCTCGCCCTACCTCCTGCGGCCCATCGAGTTCGGCGCGGACATCGTCACCCATGCGGCGACGAAGTACCTCGGCGGGCACGGCTCCTCGATCGGCGGGGTCATCGTCGACGGGGGCACCTTCGACTTCGGTGCGGACCCCGAGCGCTTCCCCGGGTTCAACGAGCCGGACCCGAGCTACCATGGGCTCGTCTACGCCCGCGACCTGGGCGTCGGCTCGCCGCTGGGCGCCAACCTCGCCTACATCCTCAAGGCCCGCGTCCAGTTGCTGCGCGACCTGGGCCCGGCCCCGTCGCCGTTCAACGCCTTCCTCATCGCCCAGGGCATCGAGACGCTGTCGCTGCGCATGGAGCGGCACGTCGCGAACGCCCAGCGCGTCGCCGAGTGGCTCGAGGCGCGCGACGACGTGCTGTCCGTCGCGTATGCCGGCCTGCCGTCCTCGCCCTACCACGCCCTCGCGGAGAAGTACCTGCCCCGGGGCGCCGGCGGGGTCCTCGCCTTCGAGCTGCCCGGCGGGTCGGCGGCGGGTCAGGCGTTCGTCTCCGCCCTCACCCTCCACTCGCACGTGGCCAACATCGGCGACGTCCGCTCCCTCGTCATCCACCCCGCCTCGACGACGCACTCCCAGCTGACACCGGAGGAGCAGGCCGCCTCGGCCGTCAGCCCGGGCCTCGTGCGGCTGTCGGTCGGCCTCGAGCACATCGACGACATCCTCGCCGACCTCGAGCTCGGCTTCGCCGCCGCGGCCGCCGCCACCTCGGTCTCGGCGGAGGCGGAGGCGTAGGCGCCCTCGGCCTGCTCGCCCGAGCGGGCGGCACGCTGCCGTTGGGGAGGGCGGGCCGGTGGCTCGCCACCCGGCGGCTTCGCGCCCATGCGGTCGTCACCACGCGGCCGGCCCTCCACTACGTAGCGTAGTGGTCTGATGGCCGGGCACGTCAAGCGCGTGGTCGACGGCACAGTGCGGCCGGTCCGCGAGCTCCCCGACACTCCCCTCGCCGGGCGGGGCGGGTCCCGGTCGGGATCGGCGCATCGGGAGGGGAACATGCCCAGTCCAGGCGACCGAGCAAGGGAACGCGCCCAGTCGAGGCGGCGGGGCGGCGGCCAGCGGGACAGGCGGGCCTGCCCTGGCCCCGCCGAGGGGGCCGGGCTCAGGCGGTGCGGGTCGTCAGCGGATGCCGTCCCACAGCGCCCGCTCGTCGCCGTCCGGGTCGTCGACGACGGTGACTCCGTCGGTGATGACGCCCGTCGTCCGGGCCGTCGGGGTGTAGGACGCCCACCCGGGGTCGCCGTCGGTGACGAATGCGACCCAGGCGCCGTGCGCGGCCGTGGCGACGGAGTCGCGGATGTCGCTGCCGAGGAGGGCACCGACCCCCGGGTCTCGGTGCGTCCCGAACACGTAGGGGATCTCGACGGCGTGGCAGGCGCCGAACCCGGAGTTCGTCTCCTTGGCCGGGTGGTCGAACCGGTAGAGCCAGGTCTCGCCGCCGGCAGCCGCCCGGGCCTCGGCCGTCCGGACCGCGGGCACGGCGAAGAACCAGTCGGAGACGAGCGCGGCGAGCACGTCTCCGGGGGTCGCCCCGGGACGGTTGTCGCGGTAGTGCGCGACGCCCTCCGGGCTCAGTCCGTATGCGCCGGCCCCGATGACGAGCATCGTGTCGTCGACGAGGTCGATGGCACCGGGCGCGACGAGGAAGAGCCGGGACTCCTCACGGTTGGTCCCCGTGAGGAGCCGGATGCCGGAGGAGACGCCGTCGGCATAGGCCTCGAGGGGATGCCGCGGCAGGACCTGCCCGTCGACGACGGGCGCGAAGGGCAGCAGGGACAGCGCGAGCGGCCCCCAGGTGGCGGGGTCGGGCACGGTCTGCACCTCGGTGACGAGGTCGGCCGCGGCCTTGACGAGGCGCGGCAGGTCGACCGCGGCGAGCGCCTCACGGGTCGGCTCGACCTCGAGCGCCGCAGCGAGGTGGGCCGTCACCCGGAGCGCGATCTCCGGCGTGAGGGTGTGGGCGGTGGCACCCGACTGGGCGATGACCTGGGCGAAGAGCCCCTCCGCGGAGGGCATGGCGAGCAGGGTGCTCACGCTCATCGCGCCCGCCGACTCCCCGGCCACGGTGACCCTGGACGGGTCGCCGCCGAAGGTCGCGATGTTGTCGCGGACCCAGCGGAGGGCGGCGACCTGGTCCTGCAGGCCTCGGTTGGCCGTCCCGGCCGCGATGTCGGCCTCGGTGAAGAGGAAGCCGTCCGCGGAGAGCCGGTAGTTGATCGTCACGCAGACGACGCCGTCCCGGGCGAAGGCCGTCCCGTCGTACTCGAGCACCGACCCCGAGCCGTTCATGAACGACCCGCCGTGGACCCAGACGAGGACCGGCAGCGCCGCCCCACCGCCGACCGCCGACTCCGGCGCCCACACGTTGAGGTTGAGGCACTCCTCGCCGGGGATCGACTGCTCCGGCAGGAGCCGCTGGTAGGCCGGCGGGTAGTCGCCCTTGGGCGCCGTGGGGCCGTATGCCGTCGCGTCCCGGACGCCGTCCCACGGCACGACCGGCTGGGGAGACCGGAAGCGGTGCTCGCCGAAGGGCGGCGCCGCATACGGGATCCCGAGGAACCGGGCGACCCCGTCCTCGACCGACCCGCGAACCGTGCCTCCGGTGACCTCGACGTCCATCCGCTGCTCCTCATCGTCCGCCTGGTGCTGTCCGCCGCGCTGCCCCGCGACCACGCTGCACGTACGCACCGCAGTCTGTCGCAGAATGGGCCGGTGCGTGTCATCTCGGCCAACGTCAACGGCATCCGGGCGGCGCTGCGGCGCGGCGGACTGGACTGGCTGCGTGCCGCGGCACCCGACGTGCTGTGCCTCCAGGAGGTGCGGGCCGACGACGGGACGCTCGCGGTCGTCCTCGACGACGCCGGGTTCGGGGACTGGTCGGTGGCCCACACGGAGGGCTCGGCGAAGGGTCGTGCGGGCGTCGCGGTCGTCACGGCGCGGCCGCACGAGGGGACGCGGGTGGGGGTCGACGGCGCGTTCCCCGACCAGGGCCGCTGGGTCGAGGCGGACGTCGTCCTCGGCGACCGGCTCGTGACCCTCGTCTCGGCATACGTCCACACGGGGGAGGCCGGCACGGGCCGTCAGGTCGAGAAGTACGCCTTCCTCGACGCCATGTCGCGCCGGATGCATCGCGCCGTCGAGGAGGACGCGCTCGTCCTCGTGACGGGTGACCTCAACATCGCCCACCACGAGGAGGACCTGAGGAACTGGAAGGGCAACCTCGGCCGGGCCGGCTTCCTCCCCCTGGAGCGGGCCTACCTCGACCGGTGGTTCGACGAGCTGGGGTGGGTCGACGTCCACCGCGCGCTCCACGGTCCCGGTCCGGGCCCCTACACGTGGTGGTCCTGGCGTGGCAAGGCCTTCGACAACGACACCGGCTGGCGGATCGACTACCAGCTGGCGTCCCCGGCTCTCGCCCCACTGGCCCGCACGGCCCGGGCCGGGCGGGCGGCCGCCTACGCCGAGCGGTGGAGCGACCACGCACCGGTCGTCGTCGACTACGACCTGTAGGCAGACCGGTCCCGGTCGGCACGAGGCGCCTGCCGGAGGGCCGCCGCCCGGGCGGCTTGCTCGGACGGGCAGGGGCTCAGGCCGACGGCTTGCGGACCTCGAGGACCTGCGAGCGCATCCAGGGTCCCGACCACCACATCCGCCAGCCGAGGCCGCGGGTCCGCACCGGTGAGCCGGACAGCTCGCCGAGCGTGCGGGCATACTCCCGGATCCTCGGCAGGTCGACGATGACGAGCCGCCCGCCGGGAGCCAGGCAGCGCCACGCCTCGGTGACGGCCGCCGCGCGACCCGCGGCCGGCTTGACGTTGTGGATCGACAGGCTCGCCGTCACGAGGTCGAACGACGCATCGGGGAGCGGGAGCCTGGTCATGTCGGCGGTGACGAGCGTGAGGCGGTCGGCGACGCCGTTGAGCCGGGCGTTCGCCTCGGTCGTGGCCGGGTCGTTGCCGGACTGGTCGACCGAGCGCCACAGGTCGACGCCGGTCAGCTCGGCCTCCGGGAAGCGCAGCGCCACGGCGACGGCCACCGCGCCGCGGCCGCAGCCGATGTCGAGCGCCGTTCGCGGTGCCGGCTCGGTGATCCCGGCCAGCAGCCCGGCCCACACCTCGAACTTCCCGCGGCGCGTGGCATACACGAACAGCAGCCCGCCGGCGACGAAGACGAGCCCGAGGACGAGGAAGGTGAGGACGGTCCCCGCCTGCGCGCCCCCGACCGCCGTGACGACGGCGATGGCGAGGTAGAGCGTCCCGAAGCCGAGCCACACCCACGGCACCCACGGCGCGTCCGTGCCGTAGTCCCCGGCCGGCCGCGCCCATTCGTTCCCACCTGTCGTCGTCACACACCGACCGTATGCCAATCGAGCCATCCGAGGGCCGTCGAACCGTCGGCATCCACGGGTCAGTCGCCGGCTTGACGAATGCCTCCAGCCTCGGGACACTGTGGCGCACTAAATCGATTTAGGTTCCGAAACCGCACACGTGGGCAGTGCTGCCCAGGGCTGGAGTCACACGATGACCGACATCACCCGCCGTGCCACCCTCGGCGTCCTCGGCGTGGGTGCCCTCGCCGGGCTCACGGCGAGCTGGCCGCGCCTCACCGGGAGCGACATCCCGGGCCGGGGCACCGACGCCCTGACCGTCGCCATCCTCGGGACGAGCCAGGACGCCGCGGCCCGGGCGAGCATCGTCAAGGCGTTCAACGTCAAGCACCCCGACATCGCGGTACGCATCGAGGCCATCCAGGGCGCGGACTGGGCGGACTTCTTCGCCAAGATCCTCACGATGGTGGCCGCGGGCACCCCGCCGGACGTCGTCGTCGTCGCCACCGAGGGTGCCCAGCTGTTCGCCGACCGTCTCGCCTCACCGCTCGACCCCTACCTCAAGCGGGACGCCGCCGAGATGGCGGAGTACTTCGACGACGTCCACCCCGCGCTCATCGAGTCGTTCATGTACAAGGGCTCGCTGTTCCAGCTGCCCGTCGACTTCAACGCGGCGAACATGTACTTCAACCTCGGCGCGCTGTCCAAGGCGGGCCTCGAGATGCCGGGGGCGTCGTGGACGGTCGACGACTTCCTCTCCACCGCGACCGCCATGAAGAAGGCGACAACCGGCGGCGGGCCGTTCGTGTCCTACTACTGGACCAACCGGCTGTGGGGCGGGGTCGTCCCGTGGCTCTACATCAACAACACGAGCTTCCTCACCGAGGAGAAGTCGCCCGGCGGCGACTGGATGTGGGACCGCTTCTATGCCGGGGACCCCGCCGCCAAGGGGCGCTCGGGCGGCTACCTCTGGGAGCACTCGAACGCCCTCGCGGAGCCGGTGGAGCAGTCCTTCGACCTGCTGCGCACCATCGTCCAGGAGGGCCTCGGAACGAGCCCCGCCCAGGGCGGCGGCAACCAGCTGGTCGCCCAGTTCGCCGGCGGCAGCATCGGGATGACCCCGGCCGGCGGCTACTGGGTCGAGGGCCTCCACGAGGCGGGGATGACCGACACGAAGTACAACGTCCAGTTCTTCCCCAAGTGGCAGTCCCAGAGGCACCAGTTCGGCGCCTCCGGGTATGCCATCATGCGGACCTCCAAGAAGCAGGACGAGGCCTGGGAGTGGGTGAAGTTCTGCGTCTCGAAGGAGGGCATGAAGCTCGCCTTCCCCACGCCGAACACGACGCCCACCCGGCGCTCGATGTGCAACGAGCAGCTGTATGCGGGCAAGGGCCCGGCCAACTGGAAGGTCTTCTACGACACGCTCGACAACTTCCCCTCGGCCCCGATCCCGGCACCTCCCCAGCAGGCCGCGGTCGAGACGGCGCTCATCAAGAACGTCTCCGGCGCGGTCACCGCGGGGAGCAGGGCGGCGATGCGCTCCAACCTGCGCACCCTCGACCGCGACCTGACCAGCGCCCTGAAGATCCAGGCCTGAGAGCAAGGAGCCCCGACATGACCACCGTCGTGAACACCGAGAAGGCGACCGGCCGCAACGCCTCCACCTCGGACACCGCCGCCCGCACCCGGCGCTCGGAGCAGCGGCTCGCCCTCGTCTTCCTCATCCCCACCGTCGGCGGGCTCGCGCTCTTCACCTTCCTGCCGATCCTCGGCTCGCTCGTCCTGGCCTTCTTCCGCTGGGACGTCATCTCCGCACCCAAGTTCGTCGGCCTGCACAACTTCATCGACATCGTCGCCGACGGCACGGTGCGCAGGTCGTTCCTCAACACGATCCTCTTCGTCGTCACGACGGTCACCCTCCAGCTCGCCGTCGCGCTCGGCTTGGCCGCGCTCGTCCAGAGCAAGCTCCCGGGCTGGCTGCGGTCGGTCTTCCGGTCGGTGTTCTTCTTCCCGCTCATCCTGTCGGCGGCCTCGGTGTCGATCATGATGGCCTACCTGTTCAACCAGCAGTTCGGCCTCGTCAACTGGATGCTCGGGCACATCGGCATACCGGCCGTCCCCTGGCTCAACTCCGGGCCCGGCGCCATCGTCATGGTCATCCTCGTCTACGTCTGGCAGAACTTCGGGTTCTCCTTCCTCCTCTTCCTCGGCGGCCTGGCGTCCATCCCCCGCGAGGTCTACGAGGCGGCCTCCATCGACGGGGCCTCGGGGTGGCGACAGTTCTCCCGCATCACCCTCCCGCTCGTCAGCCCCACGATCCTCGTGGCGTCGGTCATGGCGATCATCGCCGCCCTGCAGATCTTCGACCAGCCGTACGTCCTCACCCGAGGCGGCCCCGGTGACTCCACCCGCACGGCGGTCATGGTGATCTACGAATCCGCCTTCCAGCAGCTGCAGTTCGGTCGGGCATCCGCGATCGGCCTCGTCCTCACCGTCCTCATCATGCTCGTCACCGCGCTCCAGTTCCGCCTCTCCCGCCGCTTCGTCTTCTACAGCTGAGGATCCCGCCATGACCACCGAATCCCTCGCGACGCGTGCGTCGCGGCGCCCGCTGTCGATGCGGCTGGGCTCCGTCAGCAAGATCGTCTTCCTCGTCATCGCAGCCCTGTTCACCGTCGGCCCCGTCGTCTGGACCATCCTCACCTCGCTGCAGCCGCCGGCCGAGTCGCTCGGCGCGACGCCGAGCCTCGTGCCCAAGAACCTCAGCCTGGACGCCTACCACGCGGTGTTCCAGCAGGTCGACATGGTGCTGCTCATCGTCAACAGCGCCCTGGTCACCCTGTGCTGCGCAGCCGGTCAGATGATCACGGCGGCGATGGCCGGCTACGTCTTCGCCAAGATCGAGTTCCGCGGGCGCGGGCTGCTGTTCGGCCTCGTCCTCGCCACGATGATGGTCCCCATGCAGGTGACGATCGTCCCGGTCTTCATGCTCATCCGCGGCATGGGCCTGTCGGACACGCTCCTCGCGCTCATCCTCCCCGCGATCCCGACGGCCTTCGGCACCTTCCTCATGCGGCAGTACTTCCTCGGTCTGCCCGACGAGCTCGGCGAGGCGGCGTCCATCGACGGGGCGGGACCCTGGCGGACCTTCTTCTCGGTGTACGCGCCACTGGCGACCCCCGGCCTGGCGATCGTCGGTATCCTCGCGTTCAACTACCACTGGAACGAGTTCTTCAGGCCCCTCATCATGCTCATCAGCGAACGCAACTACACCCTGCCCCTCGGCCTGGTCTCACTCCAGGGCAACATGGGCACCGGATCGGTCGCCACGGTGCTCGCCGGCGTGGTCATCTCCATGATCCCCGCGCTCGTCGTGTTCGTCTTCGGCCAGCGGACGCTGCGTGAGGGCCTCACCGCCGGAAGCCACCGGTGACCACGGCCACCCCCCGCGCCGACCAGCCGGTGCCGGTCGACCCGAGCCTCCACGCGCGACCGCGGTCCGGATGGCTCAACGACCCCAACGGCATCGTGCGGTGGCGGGACCGGTGGCACGTGTTCTTCCAGCACAACCCGTATGCCGCGGTGCACGACCAGATCCACTGGGGCCATCTGTCGAGCCCCGACCTGGCCACCTGGACCGAGCACCCCGTGGCATTCGCCCCGACCCCGGGAGGTCCCGACGAGTTCGGCTGCTGGACAGGGGTGTTCGTGCCGGGGCTGGACCGCCCGGCCGTCGCATACTCCGGAGTGCCCGACTCCTCACGACAGAGCGTGAGCTGCATCCGGTATGCCCTCGACGACGAGCTCGACACGTGGGGTCCCCCGATCGTCGTCGGCGAGACCCCCCGGCACGCGGACGTCGAGGTCATGCGGGACCCCTTCGTCTTCACCTGGCAGGGCCGCCGGTGGGCGCTGCACGGGGCCCGTCTCTCCGGGGACCGCGGAGCCGTCCTCCTCTTCTCGTGCGACGACATCGAGCACTGGGAGTTCGTCGACGTGTGGCTCGCCCACGACGCCGACCCCATGTGGGACTCGGTGGCCTCCGACGTGTGGGAGTGCCCCCAGCTGGTGTGGGTCGAGGGCCGTCCCGTCGTCATCCTGTCGCTCCAGCTCGACCACGCCCTCGGTGACGTCGTCGCGGTCGAGGGCGAGGTGGTGGACGACGACGGCGTGCCCCGCTTCGTGCCCGCCGGGGTGTCCCGGCTCGACCTCGGGGACGCCTTCTACGCGCCCCAGGCCGTGCAGGACGGGGAGCACCCGCTGCTGTTCGGGTGGATCCTGCAGGAGGACCGGTTCGAGGAGGGCGACCTCGTCGCCGGGTGTCTGTCCTTCCCGCGCCGGCTGGCGCGGGCGGCCGACGGCACGCTCGTATGCCGCATCGAGCCGGCCGTCGACTCCCTCCGCCGCGCGGCCTCGGGTCCGCAGCGTGGGCCCCAGCGGATCGCGCTGCCGTCGGCCGCGGTCGTCGACGTCGTCGAGGGGCCGGGCGAGGGCGGAGGGGGCCTCGCCCGGCTCGTCGGCGGCGCGTGGGCGGTCGACGTCGGACGGCACGCCGGGACGACCGCGTGGGTCGACGGCGACGTCGTCGAGGTCTACCCCGGGGACGACACGCCCCCCTCGTCGTGGCGGCTCGTGGGAGGGTGGCCGTGGTCGGTGGACGTCCCGGAGGGCGTGTCGGTCACCGTGACGGCGCTGGGGCCACCGAGTCCCTGACGAGCAGCTCGCACTCGAGGAGCTCGGTGCGCGCCGGTGGCGGGGTGCCCGACTCGAGGGACTCCACGAGCACGTCGACGGCCCGGCGCCCCATGGCCCGGTGGGGCAGGGCGAGGGTGGTGAGGGAGGGGACCACCTGGGCGGCCAGCGCGTCCTGGTCGTCGAACCCGAGGACGGACAGGTCCTGCGGGACCCGCAGGCCGAGGGAGGCGGCCGCGAGCAGCACGCCCGTCGCTACCCGGTCGTTGACGGCGAAGACGGCGGTCGGCCGCCGGTCCGCGGGCAGCACCCGCCCCGCCGCGTCGGTGAGGACGCGGAGGGCCGCGGCATGGCCGGTGTCGATCGACCACCCGGCGTCGGTCGTCGCATACTCGCCCGCCGTGACCCCGGCCGCGCGCATGCCGGCGCGGAAGCCCTTGACGCGCAGCGGCCCGGAGATGTTGCCCTGGGGGAAGCGTCGGCTCACCGTGCGCCCGGTGAGCATCGTGACCCGCCGGTGGCCGAGACCGGTGAGATAGGTCGCTGCCGCCCGCCCGGCGCGCACCTCGTCGGGGATGACCGAGAAGTGCGAGTCGTCGGGGCCGAGGCAGTTCGCGAGGAGCATCGGCAGCCGCGTCGAGGGAAGCATCGGCATGGCGCGCAGACCCATCGTCGCGAAGACGACGCCCTCGACCTTGCGTCGCGTCAGCTCAGTGACCGCCTCCTGCTCGCGGTCGCGGTGGTCGCGACTATCGGAGGCGAGCACGGCATAGCCGCGCGCGGCGGCCGCGTCCATGGCGCCGGCGAGCAGGCGGCCGGCGAACGGGGACGAGGCGATCTCGTCGGTGACGAACCCGAGCATGTGGGTCTGCTGGGTGCGCAGGCTGCGGGCGATCCCGTCCGGGGTGTAGCCCAGCTCCTCGGCCGCGGCGAGGATGCGGTCCTTGGTGGCCGGGGCGATGTTGCCGACGTCGTTGTTGTTGAAGACGAACGACACGGCGGTGACGCTGACCCCGGCCCGTCTGGCGACGTCGGAGGCCTTGGGTCGAGCGGACACCGCTTCAGGGTAGTGGGTGGGCAGGTGGGCGCCCGTCGTCCCGGCCACCGGGCTGCGCCCGCCCGCGCGGGTCCACCCGACACGCTCACCGGCATCCATACACGCTGCCGGACGCCACCGCCTCCGCCCCCACCCCTGCCGGTCGAGGTATGTCAGGACCACCTCAGGCACATCGCATACCTCCACCCAGCCCGGCCCCCTGCGGGTCGAGGTATGTCAGGACCGCCGCAGGCACATCGCATACCTCGACCCAGCCTGGCCCCCTGCGGGTCGAGGTATGCGGGGACCACCTCAGGCACATCGCATACCTCGACTCAGCCCGGCCCCCTGCGGGTCGAGGTATGCCGGGACCACCGCAGGGACATCGCATACCTCGACCCAGCCCAGCCCCCGCCGGTCGAGGTATGCGGGGACCATCGCAGGGACACCGGACACGTCACCCGGGGATGACGGGGATGACTCGGCTAGTTGGGTCGGTGGAGGAAGGTCATGACGCGACAGTTGTACAGCTCCCACACCTGTCCCCGGGGTCCGGAGCGCCAGTCGTCGGGGGTCGGAGGCGAAGGTCGCGGGTCGGGGTCCCGGAGCTCGCTCGCCGAGAGCGGCCTGATCGTGAGGTCGACGACGCGGGAGGCGTCGGGCCGCCGGATCGTCAGGGTGCCCGGGTCGGTGGCGTCGTCCCAGGACAGCTCGAGGACTCCAGGCCGGTGTGTCAGCGTCCCCCCGGACGTCAGGGTCACCAGGTCGGCTGCCAGCTGCGGACACAGCTCGCCGAACCGCTGCACCCGGTAGCCCCAGGTCTCCTGCACGGTCGTGTCACGCCACGCGACGACGCCTCTGCCCACCGCGCCTCCCTGACGGTCACCCGGTCACCGGACTGTCCGGCCAGGCTAGCGACGGGGTGGGCGGGCGCCAAGCAGGCAGGGCGATGGCGCCGGAGGGCACGGGTCCCCGGGGTGCCGCGGCACCCCGGCGGCGCGATCGCCTACTCCTGGGCGGCCCACTCGCCGCCGGACGCGAGGAGGTCGAGCGCCTCGCGGGTCGCGACGAGCGCCTCCTCGGGGCGGCCCTGCTTCACGAAGACGGTCCCCATGGAGACCATGGCCTCTCCGACGACCTCGGTGACCTCGGGGGCGTAGGCGGCCGCCGCCTCGGTGCCGAGCACCCCGTCGATGCTGCCGAGGAGGTCGTGGTAGGCCTGCTCCGCCTCGTCGACGCGGCCGGACCTCACGAGGGCGGTGACCTGCAGACCGAGCGCGGCCGCCCGCGTGACGGTCACCCGCTTCGTGGCGAAGACGTCGGGCGAGGCGAGCGGCCCGGTCGTCGTGCTCGGCTGCGCCGTGCCCTGCAGGCCGTCCATGTATGCCGCGAGCTCCTCGGCCGTGGCGTCCGGGTGGGCGAGCTCGTAGGCGGTGACCTGCTGCTCGACCCAGGCGGCGCCCCCGTCGCCGCGGTCGGTGGGTCGGGTGTGGAGGAAGCGCAGGAACCGGCCGTCCTTCGTGAGGTCGGTGGACCGGGGGCGGAGGAAGCCCAGGAGCCGGCCGTCCTTCGTGACGTAGGCGGGGACGCCGTCCTCGGCGGCGCGGATGATCCGGGAGGGGGACCGCTGGCCGATCGTCGTCGCCGAGAGCTCGTTGAGGCCGTCGACCCGGCCGGTCACCGCGAAGGTGATGAGACCCTCGAAGTCTCCCAGCTGGTCCGGTGGGTCGATCTGCGCCACGACGTGACCATGGCGGGAGACGAGGACCGTGCGTCCCTGCGCCAGGGCTCCGAAGACCGCGGCCGTCTCGGCCTTGAGGCGGGAGACCGGCACCGGGCCGAACGGCTGCGACATGGTGACCACCTCGTTCGAGTGCTGTCATCGCACCTGGCTGGTGAGGGCCGGTGGGTGAGGATCGGGCTCGGATAATTCTACCTCGACGTCTAGGTAGATGATACCTTCCCTCATAGGCATTCCTCACCGGGGCGTCCCAGCCGGCAGTGACCGGTGGTGCCGGGCGATGGCAGTGGAGACTCGGCGGCGGAGGGTGCGATGGGCGTCTACGGAGCGGCAGGCGACGCCTACCGGGACACGACGAAGTGGCTCGCCGCCGCGGTGCCGGTGGCGACCCTCGTCGGGGCGGGGGTGACGCTCGGCCCGAAGCTGGTCCAGAGCATCCAGGGCGCGGTGTCACTGCGCAGCTGGGTCGGTGGCCATGCCCTCGTGCTGCTGGCGGGCGTGGTGCTCGCGGGTGGGGTGACCTGGATCCTGTGGACGGGGGCCGCCGTGCTGAGCGCCGGGCCGGCGCTGCCGGTGGAGCTGGTGAGGGACCCGGACGGCGTCGTCGGCACGGCGATCGGGGCCGGCGTGGCGCTGCCCTACTACGACTCCGCCCCCTCCTTCGTGGCGGACCTCGACGCCTGGCTCGGCGAGGGCGGGGAGGAGGCGCGAGGGGGCGGGAAGGCGGAAGGGAGCGAGGGGTCGCCTCTCGACCGGCTCGGTCCGGCCATGGTGGCGATCAGCGAGTGGTCGGCGCTGCATACGGTGGAGACACGGTTCGCGGCCTTCCGGCGCGCCTTCGCCGTCAGCACCGTGTGCATCGTCGGGGCCGTCCTCCTCGCCGCGGCCCAGCTGCCGTCCGGGGCCGCGGTGTCCTCGCCCACCGCGGTGGTGGTGGAGGTCGGTCAGCCCGGTGCCGACGAGCTGTGGGCCGCCACGGGCTGCACCGATCCGATGCGCTCCACCTACACCGCGATCGGCGGCACGTGGGACGCGCCCGTCCTGTCCGTCGACGGTCCCGGCTGTCGCCTCGGGGCGACCTGGACCCCCTCGAGGGGCGCGGCCGGGGTCCGGGTCGCGACGCCGGGCTCCTGACCCGCCGGTCGCGCGGCCGGGCTGTCGGTGCTCTCGCCTAGCCTGTCCGCAGACGGACGACGCGCGGGCTGGCTGGAGGACAATCGTGAGCGTGGCAACCATCGAGCCACCCATCGAATGGGTCGCCCATGTGACCGAGCGGGACCTCGAGCAGGAGCTGGGCAGGCACGCCTTCGCGCGGGGGCTCGACTACTTCCGGGCCGGGCATGTCCGCAACGTCGTGGCGGCGGGTGACGGCCGCACGATCATCGCCGCGGTGAAGGGCAGCCAGGGCCGGTCGTATGCCACGTGCCTGCGCCTGGAGTGGCCCGAGGACCCCGGGGCGATCTCCCCGGCCACGGGTATGACGTGGACGACCGAGTGCACCTGTCCGCTCCAGGTCGACTGCAAGCACGTCGTCGCCGTGTTCCTCGAGATGCGGGCTCGACTCGAGCAGGCGGAGACCGCTCCACGCACCGGCACGCGGGGCGCGGATGAGCGGTCGCCCGCCCGCCGGAAGCCCGCCGGGCCCCCGGCGTGGGAGGCCCTCCTCACCCCGACCGTCGAGGCCGTCGCGGCCAGCTCGGCTGCTCCGTCCGGGACTCCGCTCGCCCTGCTCGTCTCGGTGGGCAAGGCGTCGGAGCCCGTGGCCTCGCGCTATGCACGGGGGCCTGCCGGGAGTCCGCGGCTGGGCCGCCGGCTCCAGCTGCGGCCGCTCGCCCCGGGCGCGAAGGGGGGCTGGGTGCGCACCGGCGCGGGCTGGCAGGAGCTCGAGTACGCCTATCGGCACACCCACCGACCGGACCATCGTGACGCCGTGCTGGCCTTCCGGAGGGTGGAGAGCACCGGCCCCTACGGCTACTTCTACTCGGGCAGCCAGATGCTCGACGCCGACCACCTCGGTCCGCGGCTGTGGCGACTGCTCGACGATGCGCTCGCCGCCGGTGTCGCCGTCGTCAGCGGTCAGAAGGGGCAGTTCCCGGTCCGCCTGCTTCCCGACCCGGTCCCGGTCGTCGTCGACCTGACCCGCAGCGCCGACGGCATCGAGGCGCGCCCGTCCGTCACGGTCCCGGGCGTCCAGGGTCCGGTCACGCTGGTCGGGGAGCCGCCGCACGGGCTGCTCGTCGAGACGGCCGACGGGCTGGTCCTGGCCCGGCTCGCCGAGACCCTCGACCCCGGGCTCGCCCGGCTCGTCGCGGACGGCGAGCCACTGTGCATCCCGGCCGAGGATGTCGACCGCTTCCTCACCCGGTTCTGCCCGGCCCTGCAGCGGCGAGCCACGCTCGGGTCGTCCGACGGCACCGTCGAGATCCCCCAGGTCCGGGCGCCCCGCCTCGCCCTCGACGTCCGCTTCGAGAGGGGGCACCGTGCGCGGCTGCACTGGTGCTTCCGGTATGCCGTGGGCGACCGTTCCCTCGACGTCCCCCTCGTGCGCCCGGAGCGGGCGCCGGCCCCGCCGATGCCGTCGGGCCCCTACTCCCTGCCCAGCGCGCCCGGTCCGGGGCCGGCGGCCGGCCGGGGCGGGCCGCTCACGACGACGGGCGCGGACGGCATACCGGTGCTTC
>JBDIAL010000058.1:0-17318 GCA_039812405.1 Nostocoides sp. | reverse complement strand
CGGCGCGGCGCGCGAGCGCCGTCGACCCGTCGTGGACGGCGACGGTGATGGCGCTCGTCGAGGTGTCGAGGGCGAGCAGGAGCACCGCGTCAGGCTATCCGGCCGGGGGTGGGAGTCGGAGTGGGGACACTGGCCGGCAGGTGCGAGCCGGGGTGGGGACGCTGGGGACACTGGGCCGCCGGGGTTGTAGGTTCGGGACATGAGCCTCGACCGCCCCGTCGCCCCGGATCCCTACGAGCTGCTCCCCGAGGTCCCGTCGTTCACGGTGACGAGCGCCGACGTCACCGACGGCGCGCCCCTGCACGACGAGCAGGTCGCGGCGCTGGGCAACACCTCGCCCCAGCTGTCGTGGTCGGGCGCCCCCGAGGGCACGAGGTCCTTCGTCGTCACGTGCTTCGACCCCGACGCGCCGACGCCGTCCGGGTTCTGGCACTGGGTGCTCGTCGACCTGCCCGCCGACGTCACCTCCCTCGACACGGGGGCCGGCGCCGAGGGAGCCGAGCTGCCGGGCGGCGCCTTCATGTGCCGCAACGACGGTGGGCCGAAGGCCTTCATGGGAGCAGCGCCGCCCGAGGGCGACCAGGTGCACCGCTACTACGTCGTCGTCCACGCCGTCGGCGAGCCGACCCTCGGGGTCGACAGCGATGCCTCGGCCGCCGTCGTGTCGTTCAACCTCGCCTTCAAGACGCTGGCCCGCGCGATCATCGTCGGCACCTACCAGCACTGACCGCGCGAAATCGTCCGCATAGAGCGGGCGTTGCTCCTTCTCCGCCTCGCGTCGACGCTCGGCGCGTCACCCTGGGCATTGACAGCGCGGCGTGGCACCGACACCATGCGAGGTCTCATTCCCACCGGTCAGGAGGAACACGGTGAAGGCATCAGGAGCATTGCTGGGCGTCGCTGGTCTCGTCGCGGGTGTGACCATCGGTCTCACCGGTCCGAGCCACGGCGCGGACCGCGCGACGCAGGGGTCGACCGGCTCGACGTGCGCGGTCCGCGAGTATGCGATGGGGCTGCGCTACCAGCAGCAGTCGGCCGAGGCCGCCGCGCTGCAGGGCCAGTCCTACGCGGTCGCGACGCGCAACCTCGACCGGATCGTCGCGAAGTACCCGAAGTCGCAGCGCGCCCACCTCGCCGTCATGACCGACCTCGACGAGACTGCCATCGACAACAGCGCACTCCTCGTGAGGGACATGGAGGCGTGCCACGACTACACGGCGTGGGACACCTGGAGCGACTGGGAGCTGCACGGCAACCCGCGGCTCATCCCGGGCGCATCGGCGTTCTTCCACCACGCCGACAGCCTCGGGGTGAAGGTCTTCTACGTCTCCGACCGCTCGGACGAGAACAAGGCGGCGACCCTCGCGACGCTCCGGAAGCTGAAGCTCCCGCAGGTCAACGAGCGCCAGGTCCTCCTCCTCGGGCCCTCCAAGGCCGTCCGCCGGGCGGACATCGAGCGCCACCACACCCTCGTCATGCAGCTCGGCGACAGCCTCGCGGACTTCAGCGGCGACTTCAAGGGCGCGGATCTCGCCACGTCGCACCGGCTCGTGAAGACGTACGCCAAGCACTTCGGGAACGACTGGATCGTCCTGCCGAACGCGACGTACGGCAGCTGGACGAGCGCACCGCTCACCGCATGGAAGCGGCCGATCGGCGCCTCGCTGTGAGCCGAGGTTGAGCGGACCGGCCCGCCCGCACCGTCGCGTGCGGGCGGGCCGGTCCCGCGGCATACCCGGGTGCGGGAACCCATCGACCACCCGGGCTACCGGACCAGGCGTGGCGGCTGTCCTCGCCCGAGCTGACCGCGACGGTCCCGGTGGCCGGGCGACCGGTCTCGCTCGCGCGTCGGGGAGGCGCACACTCGTCGCGAGGGCCGGCAGTACCGGGCTCAGGGCGACGGGACCTCGAGGCCTGCCCAGCGAGGACCGTGACCCTCGACGACGGCCGTCCGCTCGTCGTCGCCCGACAGGAAGATCTCCAGGTAGTCCTCCGAGAGCCCCTCGACGAGACCGTGGCCCCACTCGACGACCGTCACGCAGTCCTCCAGCGACTCCTCGAGGTCGAGGCCGTCGAGCTCGAGGAGGCCGCCGAGCCGGTAGGCGTCGACATGGACCAGTGGCGGCCCGGAGACCAGCGACGGGTGCACACGAGCGATGACGAAGGTCGGCGACGTGACGGGTCCGCGGACGCCGAGGCCCTCGCCGACGCCCTGGGTGAGGGTCGTCTTGCCCGCTCCGAGACCCCCGGTGAGCAGCACGAGATCACCCGCCCGCAGCTGCGTCGCGAGCCGTGCGCCGAAGGCCCGCGTGTCGTCCGCGGTGGGAAGGAGGTGACGCGAGGCCATCCGGGGTCTCAGCCCGTGGCCTCGCCGGAGCCCGGACGCGGGCGGGCCCGGGGTCGCTGCGCGGACGGCGCCCCCTTGAGCCGGGTCAGGTCGGTGAGGATCCGGCGCACCCGGGGCTTGGTCGTCGGCGAGATCCCGTGCGCGGCGGCCCGGACGCCCCGGTCGACGAGGTCGAGGAGCTGCTCGTTGACGACGTCGGGGTGCTCGAGCATGAGCAGGTGGCCGGCGTCGCGGATGACGACGTGCTCGGCCCCCGGGACCCGCTGGACGATCGCGACGCTGTGCTCCGGCGGGGTGATGAGATCGGCCTCGCCGTTGACGACGAGACAGTCGATGCCGACGAAGTGCCGCAGGCTCTCCCGCTCGTCGACGTGCTCGAGGGCCGGCAGGAAGTCGGACATGACCGAGAACGGCGTCCGGAAGATCATGTCCCCGACGAACCGGATGGACGACTTCGACATCGGCGACCCGAAGGCATACCGCGCGACGGCGGCGTCCTCGACTCCCCGGCCGAAGCGGCGCAGCGGGTCGAGCGTCGACTGGTAGCGGCCGAGCCGCCATAGCACGTCGGGTCCGACGCGTCCCACGAGGCCGCCGAGCGCCTGGCCGAGCCCGAGGGTCACCATCGGCCCGCCTCCGGCGCTCGTCGCGACGAGCCCGACGGCGACGACGCGCTCGGCGAACTCCTCGGGGAACTGCCGGGCGTATGCCATCTGGGTCATGCCGCCCATCGAGTGGCCGATGAGGACGATCGGCCCCTCGAGCACGTGCTCGTCGAGGACACGGCGCAGATCGCGACCGAGCTGGGAGACGGTGCAGCTGTCCTTCGATGCGTGGCCGGACTCGCCGTGGCTGCGTTGATCCCACAGCACGACGCGGTAGCCGGCCTCGGCGAGCGCCCGGCGCTGGAGCACCCAGCACTCCAGGCTGAGGCAGTATCCGTGGGACAGCACGATCGTCGGACGCCCCGGTGGGACACCGCCCTCCGGCTCGTCGATGACGACGTTGAGCGGCACTCCGTCGTCGGCGATCGCGACGGTCTGCCGGCCCGTCGGGCTCGTCCACTCGTCGATCCGCCCGGTCTCGAGGTCGCGTCCCCGGCTCGCGCGCTCCGCCGCGATGCCGACGCCCGCGGCGGCGGCCGCCGCGGCCAGTCCCAGCCCGATGCCGGCCGCCGTGGCCTTCCCACTCGGTGCCATCAGTCGTCTCCCCCCAGGTGGACCCGCGGCAGCCGGGCGCCGATCCGGGTGACGATCTCGTAGTTGATCGTCCCCGCGGCCTCGGCCCAGTCCTGCGCGGTCGGCTCGCCGTCCGCCTCCCGGCCGAACACGACGACCGGGTCGCCGGCTCCCCCGGCATACGACGGACCGAGGTCGACGACGAGCTGGTCCATGCACACCCGGCCGGCGACCCGCGTGCGCTGCCCGCCGACCTGGAGCGGGCCGCGGTTCGTCGCGTGCCGCGGGACGCCGTCGGCATACCCGAGCGGCACGAGCCCGAGGACCGTCTCGCGCTCGGTGACGTACTGGTGGCCGTAGCTCACGCCCTCGCCCGCCCGGACCCGCTTGACGAGCGCCAGCGCCGCCGTGAGCCGCATGGCCTCCCGGAGCCCGTATGCCGTGGGGCCGCCGAGCTGCGGGACCGGCGAGAGGCCGTAGACGGCCAGGCCGGGCCGGACGAGGTCGTAATGGACGGCCGGATTCGTCAGCGTGGCAGCGGAGTTCGCGAGGTGACGCAGCCCGGGCGGTATGCCGGCCCGCTCCAGGTCGCGCACCGCCTCTTCGAACCGTTCCTGCTGGAGGCGCACCGTCGGGTGCTGGGGCTCGTCGGCGTACACGAAGTGCGACCAGACCCCGGTGACCTCGATCGACCCCTCCGCGCGCGCCCGGCCGGCCGCCGCGACGAGGTCGGTCCAGTCCCGGCCGTAGGCGCCGTTGCGCAGCAGGCCGGTGTCGACCTTGAGCTGGGCACGCGCCGTGCGCCCGGTGGCCGCGGCCGCGGCACGCAGCTCGTCGAGCGCCCACGTCGAGGAGACGGTGACCTCGATGTCGGCGGCGATGGCCGCCGCGAAGTCGGCCCCCGGCGGGTAGAGCCAGGTGAGCATCGGGGCGTGGATCCCGTGGGAGCGGACCCGCAGCGCTTCCTCGAGCTGGGCGATGCCGAGCCACGTCGCGCCGCCCGCGAGCGCCGCCCGGGCGGCCGGCACGGCCCCGTGGCCGTAGCCGTCGGCCTTGACGACCGCCATGACCTGGGCCGACCCGGCACGGCGCGCCAGCTCGGCGACGTTGTCGCGGATGGCCGCGAGGTCGATCTCGACGCAGCCCGAGGCTCCGGCCGGGAGGTGACAGGCGGGATCGCCGGCGGACGAGGCGTCGGTGGAGGACATGGTGGGGCCAATCCTAGGCAGCGGTCGGGCCTACCGGGCCAGAAGACGCGCCACAGTGGCCGGTATCGCCTCCGCCACCGCCAGCGCGCGGACCGGTCCGCCGGGGTTCGCCGCGTCCGCGGCCACGCCGTGCACGAGGGCCCCGAGGGCGCCCGCCGCGGTGGGCTCGAGCCCGGCGGCGAGGAGCGCGCCGACGAGACCGGCGAGCACGTCGCCCGCACCGGCGGTGGCCAGCCAGGGCGGGGCGTCGTGCTGGGCGTGGACCGGGGCGTCGGGATCGGGGCTCACGACGATCGTCGTCGATCCCTTGAGCAGCACGCTCGCGCCGGTGAGCGCCGCGAGGCGGCGGGCATGGCGGACCGGCGCCGTCCTGACCTCCTCCGGGGTGACGGGGGTCTCGCGCCGCTCGAGCCGGGTCAGCAGCCGGGCACACTCCCCCGCGTGAGGGGTGAGCAGCGTCGGAGCGGCCCGTCGCCCACGGACCAGGTCGAGACCGCCCGCGTCGACGAGCACCGGCAGGTCGGAGTCCAGGGCCTGCCGTGCGACGTCGTGCTGTGCCGCGGCCCCGGGCGCCGTCGAGGTCACGTCGAGCCCCGGGCCGACGACCCAGGCCTGGACCCGGCCGGGCCCGAGGACCGCCTCCGGCACGAGCATCCGGACCAGCTGCTCCGGAGCCGGCGTCCCGACGTAGCGCACCATCCCGACCCCGGCGCAGACGGCGGCCGTGCAGGCGAGGACCGGCGCGCCGGTGTAGCCCTCCCCGCCGGCGACGACGCCGAGGACGCCGCGGGTGTACTTGTCGTCGGCCGGGCCCGGCACCGGCCACCGGCCGGCGACGTCGTCCCGGGTGATCCGCACGACGGCGGGGTCGCGGTCGGCGGTCACGCCGATGTCGACCGTCGTGAGCAGCCCGACGGTCGGCTCCGTCGCGGGGAGGAGATGGACCGGCTTGGCGATCGAGAAGGTCACCGTCTCGTCGGCGAACACCCCGTCCGGGTCGAGCACCTCGCCCCGCGGGTCCTGTCCCGACGGGAGGTCGACGGCCATGACGTATGCCGTGTCGGGCACCGCCTCGACCCACGGCCTCGCGAACCCCGGCAGCCCGGGTCGGCCGCCGATCCCGAGGATGCCGTCGAGCACGACGTCCGCGGAGCGGAGCGTCCCCGCCACGGACGCGGACCCGTCGGTGGGCTCCTCGTCGGTGGACGCCCCGTCGACGAGCACCACCCCGGCCGCGCGGGCCGCCTCCTCGGCACCGGCGTGCAACGGCGCCGCTCCGTGGATCGCCGCCGTGTCGAAGCCCAGCTCGGCGAGGCGGGCCACGGCAAACAGCGCGTCGGCCCCGTTGTTCCCCGGGCCGACGAGGGCGACGACCCGCCGCCCGCCCCGCTCGTCGAGCCGGGCCCGGGTCACCTCGGCGAGGCCCGCGACGGCTCGGGCCATGAGCTCGCCCTCGGGGAGCACGTCGGCGACCGCCGCCTCGGCGGCATACACGTCCTCCGGCTGCCACGCCTCGATCATCGGTCCAGCCTAGTGACCGGCGCTCGCGGTGCCTCAGCCGAGCGTCAGCCCGTTCGCCGCGACGACCTCGGAGTACCACCGGGCGGAGTCCTTCGGCGTGCGGACCTGGGTCTCGAAGTCGACGTGGACGATGCCGAACCGCTTGTCGTAGCCCCAGGCCCACTCGAAGTTGTCCAGCAGCGTCCACAGGTAGTAGCCCCGGACGTCCGCGCCCGCGTCGATCGCGTCGGCGACCGCCGACAGGTGGTCGCGCAGATAGGCGATCCGGTGCAGGTCGTGGACGGTGCCGTCCGGGCCGGGACGCTCGGTCTCCGTCGTGCCCGACGTGCCGTTCTCGGTGATGACGAGCGGCAGCCGGTAGTCCTGGGCGACGCGCACGAGGAGGTCGGTGAGCCCCGACGCCCTGATCGGCCAGTCCATGACGGTGCGCGGCCCCGGGATGTCGACCCCTCGGGCCCGGTCGGTCCCCGGCACGCCGCGGACACCCTCGCCGGCCGTCACCCGCATCGGGTTGTAGAAGTTGATCCCGAGGACGTCGACCGGCGCGTGGCACTCGGCGAGGTCACCGTCCCGGACGAACGACCAGTCGGTGAGGTGGGCGGTCTGCTCGACGAGGCTGCGGGGGTACTCCCCGCGCAGCATCGGGTCGAGGAACACCCGGTTCGCGACGAGGTCGACGTGGTGCGCGGCGGCGAGGTCCGCCTCCGAGGGGCTCGCCGGCTCGACCTGCATGAGGTTGAGCGTCACCGAGATCTCCGCCGTCGCCGGGACGACGGACCGCAGGGCCGACACCGCCCGGCCGTGCGCGAGGTTGAGGTGGTGGGCGGCCCGGAAGGCGAGCGGGGTGTCGCGGCGCCCGGGCGCGTGCTCTCCCGTGGCATACCCGAGGTAGGCCGAGCACCACGGCTCGTTGAGCGTCGTGAAGCCCGGCACGACGTCGCCGAGCTCCTTGCCGACGACCGCGGCGTAGTCGGCGAACCGCGCGGGCACCTCCCGGCCGAGCCACCCGCCCTCGGGTCCGCCGTCGTCGAGCGCCTGCGGGAGGTCCCAGTGGTAGAGCGTGACGAGCGGCCGGATGCCGCGCTGGAGGAGTCCGTCGACGAGGGCCTTGTAGAAGTCCACCCCGGCGCGGTTGACCGTCCGCCCGTCGGGCATGATCCGCGGCCAGGCCAGCGACAGCCGGTATGCCGGGATACCTTGTGCCGCAATGAGGTCCAGGTCCGTGGCCCACCGGTGGTAGTGGTCGCAGGCCACGTCTCCGGTGTCGCCGCCGTCGATGGCGCCAGGGGTGTGGGAGAAGGTGTCCCAGATCGACGGCAGGCGGCCGTCCTCGGCGACGGCGCCCTCGATCTGGTAGGCCGCCGTGGCGACCCCCCAGGTGAACCCCTCGGGGAAGCTGCGCACGTCCGTCATCCCTTCACCGCTCCTTGCATGATGCCCCCGACGATCTGCCGGCCGAGGAGCGCGAACACGACGAGCACCGGGATGGTGCCGTAGAGGGTGCCGGCCATGATGACCGACTGCTGCGGGGCATACCCGGTGGCCAGGCTCTGGAAGGCGACCTGGATCGTCGGGTTCTGCGAGCTCAGCGTGATGATGGGCCAGAAGAAGTCGTTCCACGCGGTGAGGAAGGTCAGCATCCCGAGGACCGCCATGGCGGGCCGCACCGCGGGCACGACGACGGAGAAGAAGACCCGGATGGGCCGCGCCCCGTCGACCCAGCCGGCCTCGACGAGCTCGTCGGGCACGGCGGAGGCGATGTACTGCCGCATGAAGAACACGCCGAAGGCCGTGACGAGGGTGGGGAGGATGACCGACGACAGGTGCCCGGCGAGCCCGAGACGGGACATCATGATGTAGAGGGGGATGATGCCCATCTGCATCGGCACCATCATCGTCGCGATGCAGAGGCCGAGCAGGACGTTGGACCCGCGGAAGCGCAGCTTGGCGAAGGCGAACCCGGCCAGCGTGCAGAAGAACACGGTGCCGACCGTGATGCAGCCGGACACGATGACGGAGTTCACCAGGCCCTTGTTGAGCGGCGCCATCGACAGGGCGGTCTTGATGTTGGCGAAGACGTCGAGCGTCGGGAGCATCGGCGGGGTGGCCGCCGACATCTCGGCGTTGGTGTGCGACGCCATGACGATCGTGTAGTAGAGCGGGAACACCGAGACGAGCGTGACGAGGATGAGCAGGGTGTAGGTGACCCAGCTGCCGCGCAGCTGCATGCCGGCCCTCATCGCGCGTCTCCTGCCTCGACGACGACGCCCGGGTTGAGGGCGGCGACGGGCTGGGCCTCGGCGCGGGCCCGCCGGCGGGCGAGGAGCAGGTTGGCGCCGACGGCGGCGACGATGATGAGGAACATCGTCCACGCGGTGGCGGAGGCCAGACCGAGCCGGTCGTAGGCCCAACCCTGTTGGTACATGAGGAGTCCGAGCGTCTGGTACTGGTTCTCGGTGCCGCCGTCGGGGATCCCGTTGTGGTAGAGCAGCGGCTCGCCGAACAGCTGGGCAGCGCCGATCGTCGAGACGATGATGGTGAACAGGATCGTGGGCCGCAGGCCCGGCAGCGTGACGTAGCGGAACTGCTGCCAGCGACCGCAGCCGTCGACGACGGACGCGTCGTAGAGCTCGGTGTCGATCGACTGCATGCCGGCGAGGTAGATCAGCGCGTTGTAGCCCGTCCACCGCCAGGTGACGATCGTCGCGACGGCGATCTGGGCGGGCCACTTGGAGCCCTGCCAGTCCACCGCGGGCAGGTGGAGCAGCCCGAGCGCCCAGTTGACGATGCCGAGCTTGGGGTCGAACAGCTCGAGGAAGATGACCGTCGCGGCGGCGAGGCTCGTCGCATACGGCATGAGGATCGCGACCCGGAAGAAGGTCCGGCCGCGCAGGTGGTAGTTGAGCAGGTGGGCGATCCCGAGGGCCATGCACAGCTGCGGGACGGTCGAGATGATGCCGATCGTCACGGTGTTCTTCAGCGCGTTCCAGAAGAACTCGTTGGTGAACAGGTTCTCGTAGTTGGCCAGGCCGATCCACGTCTGCTGGTCGTAGGTCGACAGGTGCACGTCGTGGAGGGAGACCCACGCCGTCGCGAGCCACGGGTAGACGCTGAACGCGGCGAAGACGGCGAAGAAGGGTGCGATGAAGGCGTAGGCGATCCGGCTGCCGGGCAGCCGGTGGCTGCGACGGCCGGGCCGGTCGGTCTGCTGCTCTCTGGTGGTGTCGATGACGTCGGCGCTCACGGAGACTCCAGGGTTTCGGGGGAGATCGCATACGGGACAGTGCTTCTCGACGGGACCGCTGCCGGTATGCGACGCCGGGCGTGCCGAGGGAGCGCGGGCCGGCCGGGCCGGCCGGCGCTCCCTCGAGGATGCCCCGGGCTCAGCCGGTGATCTGCTTGATCGACTTCAGGGCCGACTGGTACGCGGCGTCGGGACTCGTGCCCTTGGTCTCCACGTTGGTCAGCTGGGTCGTGAACGCGCTCTGGATCTGCGTGTCGTTGATGCCGATCGGCGGGATCGTCAGCTCGTCGGCGATCTTGCCGAAGATCTGGCCGACGGGCGCGTTGTCGAAGTAGGCGCTCGTGGCGTTGGCGACGGACGGGTCGGCCGCGGCGTCCTTGTTCGACGGGAAGTGACCGCCCTGCTTCGGCGAGGTCCACATCGTGACCTGCTGGTCCTTCGCCGACAGCCACTCGACGAGGGCGATGGCCGCCGCCTTGTGCTGCGCCTTCTCCGGGACGCCGAGCCACGAGCCGCCCCAGTTGGCGGCACCGCCGGGCAGCACCGGCGCGATGTCCCACTTGCCCTTGCCGGCGTCGCCGGCCTGGCCCTGGATGTAGCCCATCATCCACGTCGGGCAGGCGATCGTCGCAAAGGTGCCGCTGCTGAACGCCTTGTTCCACGTGGGCGTCCACTGCGCGAGGCCCGCGGTGATCTTGGCCTGGGCGGCCTCGGTGGCGTACTTCCACGCCGTCTGGACGCCGTCGCTCGTGTCGACGGCCGAGGTGCCGTCGGCGTTGGCATACGCGACCTTGCCCTGGTAGACGGCCGCGGAGAAGACGCTGCCCGCGGAGTCGATGAAGCTGGAGCCGGACGGCTTGGTGCTCGAGGCCTCGTACTCCTTGCCGAGCTTGATGAAGTCGTCCCATGTCTTCATCTTCGCCGCGACGGCGTCCCGGTCGGAGGGGAGCCCGGCCTTCGCGAAGAGGTCCTTGCGGTAACAGATCGCCTGCGGCCCGGTGTCGGTGCCGAGACCGACGGTGTCCTTGCCGTCGGCGGAGGTGGCCTGCTTCCACTTCCAGTCGTAGAACTCGGCCTTGTCGGCGGCCGCGTTGGGGACGGTGTTCCAGTTGACGAACTGGGCCGCGTGGTTCTTCACGACGTCGGCGACGAAGCCGATCTCGATGGCCTGGATGTCGTCGAGCCCGCTGCCGGACGCGAGCCGGGTCTTCAGCTTGGTCCAGTAGTCGGCCGACTGCTCGACGACGTCCTCCTGGACCGTGATGTTGGGGCACACCTTCTTGTAGGCGTCCCACATGCCGTTCTCCTTGAAGCCGAACGTGCCGTAGAGGCCGACGGTCAGGGTGACGTTGTCCTTGGTCCCGCACGGGCCGTCGGACGCGACGGTGCCCGAGCCCGAGCCGGAGCCGGAGTCCGAGCTCGAGCTGCACGCGGTGAGCATGAGAGCCCCCGCTGTGGTGAGTGCCAACGAGGTGGCCGCGAGCCGGCGGCCGGGGGGCATCAGGCGCATCTGTCGTTCCTCCTGCGAGAGCGGAGGCGTCCTCATCGACACCATGAGAGCGCTCTCATGGCGGATACCCTCGCAAGTCGTGAGAGCGCTGTCAAGCCTTTGGGCGAAAACGTGACCTTGGGCGCGCCCCGGATCAGGCGGACTCGCGGACGACGAGCTCGACGGGCAGCACGGTCGCGGACGTCGGCTCCTCCCCGCGGATCCGGCGCAGCAGGAGCTCGGTCATCGCGGTGCCGAGCGCGTGGATCGGCTGGCGGACCGTCGTGAGCGGCGGGTCGACGAGCGCCGCGTCGGGGATGTCGTCGAAGCCGACGACCGCGACGTCGCCGCCGACCGTGCGGCCGGCGTGCTGGATGGCCCGGATCGCGCCGAGCGCGGCGAGGTCGGAGGCGGCGAAGACCGCGTCGACGTCCGGCCGCGCCCGCAGCAGTCGGGTCATCGCGTCCATGCCTCCTGCCATCGTGAACTGGCCGACGGACACGAGGGACTCGTCGTAGGCCAGGCCCGTCGCCTCCACGGCGGCGCGGTACCCCTCGAGGCGGTCCTGGCCGGCGCACATGTCGAGCGGGCCGCTGACCGTCGCGACGGTGTGGCGGCCCTGCGCGAGGAGGTACTCCGTCGCCATCCGGGCACCGCCGACGTTGTCCGCGTCGACGTAGAACAGGCCGGGCGAGCTGAGCAGGGGCCGGCCGCTGAGGACGGTCGGCACGCCCACGTCCTCCAGGCGCTGCGGCAGCTCGTCGCGACCGTGCAGCGACATGAGCAGGACGCCGTCGACGTGCCCGCCCGCGGCATACGAGACGAACCGCCGGTGGTCCTCCTCGTGGGAGGCGACGGTGAAGACGAGCTGCAGCCCCTCGCGGGCGAGCACCTCGTGGGCGCTGCGCAGCATGCCGAGGAAGAAGGGGTCGGAGAACATCCGCTCCTCGGTCTCGTCGACGAGGAAGGCGATGGAGTCCGCCCGTCCCGTGACGAGCGAGCGCGCGGCGTGGTTCGGGGAGTACCCGATCTCGGAGGCGGCGGCGAGGACCGCGTCGCGAGCCCGCTCCGAGACGTTCGTCTCGCCGCGCAGCACGCGGCTGGCCGTCGCCCGGGACACCCCGGCCCGAGCGGCCACCGCCTCGAGGGTGGGTGCCGCCCGGTGACCTCTCGGCGGCACGGTGCGCGTCGTCACGCGGGGCAGTCTGCCACGCGCCCCCGACCGCGACCCCGGACCCGGGAGCCGCGCGGGTCAGGACTCGGCGACGACGACGGCCGAGGCGATCCCCGCGTCGTGCGACAGCGAGACGTGGAAGGCCACGACACCCAGCGCATCCGCCTGCGCGGCGACGGTCCCCGTCACCTCCAGGCGTGGCCGGCGACCCTCCTCGCGCACGACCCAGGCGTCCGTCCAGCGCAGGCCGACCGGCGCGCCGAGGGCCTTGGCCAGGGCCTCCTTCGCCGCGAACCGGGCCGCGAGCGAGGCGACCGGGAGCCCGCCCTCGGCGTCGGTGAACAGCCGTCGACGCAGGGCCGGCGCCCGCTCCAGGGCTGCCGCGAACCGGGCGACGTCGACGACGTCGATGCCCACGCCGACGATCATCGGACCGGCGCCTACTCGACGGTGACGGACTTGGCGAGGTTGCGCGGCTGGTCGACGTCGAGACCCTTGGCCGTCGACAGGTGCAGGGCGAAGACCTGGAGGGGCACGACGGTGAGCAGCGGCTGGAGCAGCGGACGGGTGTGCGGCACCCGGATCACCTCGTCGGCGAACGGCACGACGTCCTCGTCGCCGTCCTGGGCGATGACGATGGTGCGGGCCCCCCGGGCCCGGATCTCCTGGATGTTCGAGACGACCTTGCGGTGCAGCTCGTGCGGGGTGTCCGGCCCCGGGACGACGATGAAGACCGGCTGCCCCGGCTCGATGAGCGCGATGGGCCCGTGCTTCAGCTCGCCGGCGGCGAAGCCCTCGGCGTGGATGTAGGCCAGCTCCTTGAGCTTGAGGGCTCCCTCGAGGGCGACGGGGAAGCCGACGTTGCGACCGAGGAACAGGACCGACCGCGTGTCGGCCATGAACCGCGCGATCTCCTTGACCCGGTCCATCCGCCCCAGCACCGTCGCGATCTTGTCCGGGACCTCGTGGAGCTCCTTCATGACGTCGTGGGGGTCCTCGGCATACGCGACGCCGCGCAGCTGGGCGAGGTAGAGGCCGAGGAGGTAGCACGCGGTGATCTGGGCGAGGAACGCCTTGGTCGACGCGACGGCGATCTCCGGCCCGGCGTGGGTGTAGAGGGCGGCGTCGGACTCGCGCGGGATCGTCGACCCGAGCGTGTTGCACACCGACACGGTGATGGCGCCGAGCTCGCGCGCGTGCTTGACGGCCATGAGGGTGTCCATCGTCTCGCCGGACTGGCTGACCGACACGACGAGCGTCCGCTCGTCGACGATCGGGTCGCTGTAACGGAACTCGTGTGCCAGCGCGACCTCGACGGGGATGCGGGTCCAGTGCTCGATGGCGTACTTCGCGACCATCCCCGCGTAGGACGCCGTGCCGCACGCGACGATCGTCACCCGCTCGATGGCCCGCAGCCGCTCCTCCGGGATGCGCAGCTCGTCGAGGGTGAGGCTGCCCTCGGCGTCGGTGCGGCCGAGCAGGGTGCCGGCGACGGCCTGGGGCTGCTCCTCGATCTCCTTCTCCATGAAGGTCGGGTAGCCGCCCTTCTCCGCCGCCGCCGCGTCCCACGTCACGTCGTAGGCGACGCCCTCCGCGGGCTGCCCGTCGAACCCGACGACGCGGTGGGAGTCGGGGGTGATCGTGACGATCTGGTCCTGGCCGAGCTCGAGGGCGTGCCGGGTGTGGCCGATGAAGGCGGCGACGTCGGAGCCGAGGAAGTTCTCGCCCTCGCCGAGACCGACGACGAGCGGGCTGTTGCGGCGGGCCCCGACGACGACGCCCGGGCAGTCGGCGTGGACCGCGAGGAGGGTGAAGGCGCCGTCGAGCTGCCGCACCGTGCGGAGCATCGCCTCGGTGAGGTCTCCGGTCGCGACGAACTCGCGGGCCAGCACGTGGGCGGCGACCTCGGTGTCGGTCTCGCTGCGGAACTCGACGCCCTCCTCGAGCAGCCGGGTCTTCAGCGGGTGGAAGTTCTCGATGATCCCGTTGTGGATGACCGCGACCTTGTCGTCGGCGCCGCCCCGGTGGGGGTGGGCGTTGCGGTCGGTCGGGCCCCCGTGGGTGGCCCACCGCGTGTGCCCGATGGCCGTCGAGCTCGCCGGTGGCGGCGTCTCCTCGAGGGCCTGCCGCAGGTTGTCGAGCTTGCCGGCCCGCTTGTCCGTCACGACCGTCCCGTCCGGGGTGACGAGCGCCACCCCGGCCGAGTCGTAGCCGCGGTACTCCAGGCGCGCGAGGCCCTCCATGACGACGTCGAGGGCGGTCCCGTCGACGCGAGGACCGACGTAGCCGACGATTCCGCACATGGGCAAGAGCCTAACCGCGGCCGCGGGCCCTGCCCCGCATACGGACCCCCATCCGCCACAATGTCGGGCGTGGCCCACACCGCCAGTGCCGGCGTCCTGCCCTCGCCCTACGTCGACCTCGACCGCGAGGCCTGGGCGACCCTCCGCCGCAACCACCCCATGTCGCTCACGGCCGACGACGTCGCCCGGCTGCGCGGCCTCGGCGACCGGCTCGACCTCGACGAGGTGGAGCAGATCTACCTGCCGTTGTCCCGGCTGCTCAGCTTCTACGTCGAGGCGACGACGGGGCTGCACGAGGTGACGACCACCTTCCTCGGCGAGCCCCGCGCCAAGACCCCCTTCGTCCTCGCGGTCGCCGGGTCGGTGGCCGTCGGCAAGTCGACGACCGCCCGCATCCTCAAGGAGCTGCTGAGCCGCTGGCCCTCCTCGCCGCGGGTCGAGCTCGTGACGACCGACGGCTTCCTCTTCCCCAACGCCGACCTCGAGCGCCGTGGCCTGTTGCAGCGCAAGGGCTTCCCCGAGTCCTACGACCGTCGCGCGCTGCTGCGGTTCGTCGCCGACGTCAAGTCCGGCGTCCCCGAGACGAGCGCCCCGGTCTACTCCCACCTCAGCTACGACATCGTCCCCGGGGAGCGGGTCCTCGTGCACCGGCCCGACGTGCTCATCGTCGAGGGGCTCAACGTCCTCCAGGCCTCCTCCGCGCGCCAGGACGGCCGCAACGGGCTGGCCCTGTCCGACTTCTTCGACTTCTCGGTCTACGTCGACGCCGCGGTCCGCGACATCCGGGCGTGGTACGTCGACCGGTTCCTCCGGCTCCGCGAGACCGCGTTCGCCGATCCCGCGTCCTACTTCCACCGCTACGCGGGCCTCTCCGATGCCGAGGCGCGCGCGACGGCCACCGGCATCTGGGAGCGGATCAACGAGCCGAACCTGCGCGAGAACGTCCGGCCGACCCGCGGCCGGGCCAGCCTCATCCTCGGCAAGGACCAGACGCACGCCGTCGAGCGGATCCGCCTGCGCAAGCTGTGAGGGCCGGGGCGATGATGGGGGTATGCCATCACCAGCGTCGTCCCCTCGTCCCGGCTTCCGCATCGAGCACGACTCGATGGGTGAGGTGGAGGTGCCGGCGGAGGCCCTGTGGGCCGCCCAGACCGCCCGCGCCGTCGCGAACTTCCCCGTCTCCGGGCGGCCCGTCCCGCTGCCCGTCGTCCACGCGCTCGCCGAGATCAAGGCGGCCGCGGCCCAGGTCAACGAGCGCCTCGGGGTCCTCGACCCGCAGCGGGCCGAGGCGATCACGGCAGCGGCGCGGGCCGTGGCGCGGGGCGACGACGACGACCAGTTCCCCATCGACGTCTTCCAGACCGGCTCGGGCACCTCGACGAACATGAACGTCAACGAGGTCATCGCGACGATCGCGACCCGCGACGGCGGCGTCGCGGTCCACCCCAACGACCACGTCAACGCCGGCCAGAGCAGCAATGACACCTTCCCCTCGGCGGTCCGGGTCGCGGCGACGATCGCCGCCGAGCAGCGGCTCGTGCCCGCCCTGCGACATCTCACCGAGTCGCTGGGCCGCAAGGCCGCGGAGTTCGACGACGTCGTCAAGGCCGGCCGCACCCACCTCATGGATGCCGTGCCGGTCACCCTGGGCCAGGAGTTCGGCGGCTACCAGCGGCAGATGGCCCTCGCGAGCGAGCGGGTCCGGCACGCCGCGCAGGCCACCCACGAGCTGCCGCTCGGCGGCACCGCGGCGGGCACCGGGCTCAACGCCGCCCCGGGCTTCGCCACCGGCGTCATCGAGATCCTCGCCGAGCGCACCGGCATACCGTTCACCGAGGCCTTCGACCACTTCGAGGCCCAGGGCGCCCAGGACGCGCTCGTCGAGCTGAGCGGTGCCTTCAGGGTCGTCGCCGTCAGCCTGACGAAGATCTGCAACGACCTGCGCTGGATGGGCTCCGGCCCGCGCTCCGGCCTCGCCGAGATCTTCATCCCCGACCTCCAGCCCGGGTCGAGCATCATGCCGGGCAAGGTCAACCCGGTCATCTGCGAGGCGACCGTCATGGTCTGCGCCCAGGTCATCGGCAACGACGTGACGGTCACCGTCGCCGGGCAGGCCGGCAACTTCGAGCTCAACGTCATGCTGCCCGTCCTCGCCCGCAACGTCCTGGAGTCCGCCGACCTGCTGGCGAACGCCAGCCGGCTCCTCGCGGACCGCTGCGTCGACGGGATCCGCGCCGACGTCGACCGGATGCAGTCGTATGCCGAGGGCTCGCCGGCCATCGCGACCCCCCTCAACGCCTACCTCGGCTACGAGGAGGTGGCCGGCATCGTCAAGGAGTCGGTGGCGACCCGCCGGCCGATCCGGGAGATCGTCCTGGCGCGGGGGCACGTCGCGGAGGGCCGGATCACCGAGGCCGAGCTCGACGAGGCGCTCGACACCCATCGCGCCGCGAAACCCGCTGCGACGCGGTGAGGTCGGCGCGTCCTCAGTACCAGTGCGGGGAGCGGGACTGCCACGTGTTCCACGCGTTGCACGGCGTCCCGTAGATGTGCTTGATGTAGCCGAGGCCCCACTTGATCTGGGTCGCGGGGTTGCTCGCCCAGTCCGAGCCGGCGCTCGCCATCTTGGCGGCGGGCAGGGCCTGCGGGATGCCGCCGGCGCTCGAGCTGGAGTTGTAGGCGCGGTAGTTCCAGTTGCTCTCGCCCGCCCACAGCCGCTCGAGGCAGCTCCACTGGCCGTGGGAGAACCCGAAGTCGCCGAGCATGGCGCGCGCGGCGGCCTTGGGGTTGCTCCGGGCGCTCGCGACGAGCTTCTTGCGCTGCGCCGCGCGGGAGGCCCGCTCGTCGGCGGCCT
>JBDIAL010000057.1:0-17477 GCA_039812405.1 Nostocoides sp. | reverse complement strand
CACGCCGCGGCGCCCGCCTTCGCATCCCGGCGCGGGGCCCGGTTCCTCGCCGAGCAGGTCGCCGCCGTGTCGCGTGCCCCGGCCGGCGCCCCGAGCTACGCCCTCGTCGACGAGCTGCTCACCGAGCGACCGCTCGTCGTCCCCGCCCACGCGGCCGTCGACGAGGTGGCCCGCCAGATGACCGCGCACGACCAGCAGTGCGCGGTCGTCGGGCTCGAGGCGGGCCGGTTCGCCCTCGTGACCGACGAGATCCTGCGCCGGAAGGTCGTCGCGACGGGTCGCGAGCCTGCCGCCATCCGCGCCGAGGACGTCATGGAGGAGTCGCCGACGCCCGCCACGCTCGGCGACTCCGCGGCGGAGACCCTCGTCCGGCTCATCGAGACGCGGGCCGACGTCCTCCCGGTCACCGACGCGGCCGGCGAGCTGCGCGGGCTCATCAGGCCACGGGACTTCGCGGTGTCGGCCACGGCGACGAGCGTCTCGCTCCACGAGCAGCTGCGCCGGGCCACCACCCCGGACGAGCTGCGTCGGGCCGGACGCAAGATCCCGGCCACGATCGCCGAGCTGCTCGCCAGCGGCCTGTCGTCGGGCAAGGCGATCGCCTTCTACTCCGCGCTCATCGACACGACGATCCGGCGGGCCCTCGACCTCATCGTCATCGGGTCCCACGGGCTGGATCCCACCCGGTTCACCTGGCTGGTCCTCGGCAGCAACGGGCGCCGCGAGGCGGTGCTCAGCTCCGATGTCGACTCCGCCGCCGTGCTCGACGACGACCTGACCGACGACGAGATCACCGGCTACATCGCCGGGTTCGCCGACGTCGACACCCTCATGCGCGAGGCGGGGCTCGGCGACGACGCCGACGGCGCGACGGCGGGTCACCGGCCCTTCGCCCGGCGCCGGTCGACTTGGCGGGCGGCGAGCGCCGCGTGGGCCGCGGCGCCCATGCTCGGCAAGGGCAACGGGGCGATGATGACCTCGCTGCTCGCCGACGGGCGCGTCATCCACGGGACGCGCGAGGACACCCTGTCCGAGCTCCACGCCGTGCGGCAGCACCCCGGCGCCCTCCGGGTCATGCTCGAGCTGACCCTCGGGCCCCGCCCGCGCCATCCCCGCGTCCTCGACGTCCTCACCCGCCGTGCCGACACCTATGACGTGAAGCACCACGCCATCCTCCCCGTCGTCAACATGGCCCGCTGGGCGGCACTCCTCGCCGGGTCCGACGAGCTCTCGACGACCGCGCGGCTGGCTGCCGCCGGCGGCACGACGATGCTCTCGACGGAGCACGCGGAGCGGCTGCAGGAGGTCTTCGCCGTGCTCCAGCGGATCCGGCTGCGCTACCAGATCCTCCAGGTCGAGGCGGGCCAGCGTCCCTCCGACGTCCTCACCGTCGACCAGGTCTCGCCCATCGACCGGAGCGTCATCACCGAGGCGGTGCGGGAGGTCGTCGCCACCCAGCGGCGGATGGCCAACGTCGCGAGCTGGGTCGAGCCCGAGGGCTGGGTGGCGGGCGAGCAGCCTGCCGGCCAGCCGACCGACCAGCCCTGAGCCCGGCACAGACCTCCGCCGCGACCCCGCGAACGCCACCACCCCGCATACCGCAGCCCGCGGGCGGACCGGAGCCACCCCGCATACGGGCGCACTGGCCCGGGTCAGACCTCGCTGCGGTGGAAGTTCTGGAAGCTGCGGCTCGCCGTCGGACCGCGCTGGCCCTGGTAGTGCGAGCCGTAGGTGGCCGAGCCGTAGGGGCTCTCGGCGGCGCTGGAGAGGCGGATGAAGCACAGCTGCCCGATCTTCATCCCCGGCCACAGCATGATCGGCAGGGTTGCGACGTTGGAGAGCTCGAGGGTGACATGCCCGCTGAAGCCCGGGTCGACGAACCCTGCCGTCGCATGGGTGAGCAGCCCGAGCCGGCCCAGGCTGCTCTTGCCCTCGACGCGGGCGGCGAGGTCGTCGGGCAGGGTGATCTGCTCGTAGGTGCTGCCGAGGACGAACTCCCCCGGATGGAGGACGAACCCCTCGTCCGGGTCGACCTCGACGAGGTGGGTGAGGTCCGGCTGGTCGAGCGCGGGGTCGATGACGCCGTACTTGTGGTTGTCGAAGAGGCGGAAATACTTGTCGAGCCGCACGTCCACGCTCGACGGTTGGACCATCCCGGGGTCCCACGGATCGAGGACGACGCGTCCCTGGTCGACTTCGGCCCGGATGTCGCGGTCGGAGAGCAGCACGGGCGTCAGGCTACCGGGCGTCGTCCGGATGGCCCAGGTGTGCGGGGTGTGCGGTATGCGACGGGGCCGGGCGGGGTGGTCGGGCCACATCGCATACCGCGCACCCGCCGCCCAGCACGCCGTGGTCACCGGACCGCCGGCCGGAGCCGCTCGCCCTGCGGATGTTCGCCTCCCCCGCAGCCCCCTCGACGCCGTGGGACCTGGGTCGAGGTATCCGATGTCCCTGCGGTATCCCTGGCATACCTCGACCGGTTGCAGGCTGGGCCGGGTCGAGGTATCCGATGTCCCTGCGGTATCCCTGGCATACCTCGACCGGTTGCAGGCTGAGCTCCGGCCGGCGGCCTACGACCTCGGACACCGTCTGTCTCCGGCACTGCCCCATCGACTCCTCGAGGCCGTTGGTCGCCGTCGCCGTCCACGACATGCCCTCCGCCCCTGCCCCTCCATATGGGTGTGGGCTTTCCTTCTGGGGAAGATCACCCGAGTCAGAGCTGTTGCCAGCTTCCCCACCAGGGTTCGGCGCTCCCTGACCGCCTCGGCCACCACCTCCCACCGGGAACGACTCACCCAGCGAGCCAGGGTTGCTGGGCCTGCTCCCCCGCGGATGCTCGACCCTGCGGCCCCTCGATGCCGTGGACCTGGTGGTCGGCGGCTCCCCGTGGCTGGGCTAGACTTCCTCGCGCGCCCGCAGCCGTCCGGCACTCGGGCGCTTGCCGATGTAGCTCAATGGTAGAGCGCCAGCTTCCCAAGCTGGACACGCGGGTTCGATTCCCGTCATCGGCTCCACCACGTTCATGCTGGTCAACGGCCTGGTCGGGACATCATCGAGCGGTGATCTCAGGCCCCGCAACCCTGACGGGCAACAAGCGGGCAATTGCGGTTCACGACTGCCTCCCCTGCTGCTCGCGGATGAGGCATCCAACCGGTCGGCGGTCTGACCATCTGCTGCCACCTCGAGATGGGCCACCAGCTGCCTCGACCTGACGCCCCTGTACGACGCGGTCTACCGCCTGATCACCCAACTCGACCAGGCCTTCGAGCCCGCACAGGATCCGGCGCCAGCCAGCACCTCGGATCGACTCCCGTGATCGGGCTACGGGGAGTCTCGCCGGGCCGGGACCTCGGTCACCTCGGCCACCTCGGTCAGGCGTTCTCGGCGTCCCAGGCCGACGGGTCCGGCGCGGAGCGACGGAGGCGGTGCTTCTCGACCTTCTGGGTGGGTGTCCTCGGCAGCTCGTCGACCTCGACGATGAAGCGTGGCGCGAGGTGGCGGGCGCCATACTCGACACAGTGGCGGTGCAGGGACGCGGGCGACACGACCCGCCCGGGACGCAGGACGACGTAGGCGAGAACATCCTCCTCGGTCAACGGGCTCGGCACGCCGACGACAGCAGCCTCCAGCACCGCGGGATGCGACTCCAGCAGCTGCTCCACCTCGGCTGCGGAGATGTTCTCACCGCGGCGGCGGACCGAGTCCGACAGCCGCCCGCGGAAGGTCAGGTAGCCGTCGTCGTCGAGGCTGCCGAGGTCGCCGGTGTGCACCCAACCGTCGACGATGGTGTCCGCCGTCGCCTCCGGCATGCCGTGGTAGCCGTTCATGACCAGGCCGGGCTCGAGGCCTCGCACCAGGATCTCGCCGACCCCGGGAGGGTCACCGACACGCGCTGCGACGGTGTCGATGGCGAGCGCGTACTCGTCGATGACACGGCCCGCCGCGCCGGGTCGACGCGGCCCGACGACACGGTCGTACACCGGCACGCCGGCATCGGTGAGCCCGTACACCTGGCGCAGCGCGACCCCGAAGCGGTCCTCGAAGCCCGCGGCCCACTCGGGCATCGGCACACCCCAGGCAACCCTGACCCGGTGGTCGCGGTCGCGCGGTGTGGGAGGCTGCTTCCACAGCATGGTGAGGGTGGCGCCCATGAAGTTGAACACCGTGGCATCGAACTCCCGCACGCGGTCCCAGAACCGGCTTGCGCTGAACCGCACGTCGAGGGCTGCGGTCGCCCGTGCGGCCAGAGCGGCGGACACCGTGAGCGTCGCCGCGTCGATGTGGAACAGCGGGAAGGGACAGTAGAGGACATCGTCCTCGGTGATGCCGACGTACGTGGCGTGCAGCTCGCCGGCACGGCGCAGGTAGCGGTGCGACAGTGCGCACGCCTTCGACGACCCGGTGGTGCCGGAGGTGAAGAGCAGCGTCGCGGTCGCCAGGTCGTCAGGGCTGACGGCGCGAGACGAGAGATCACGAGGCGAGGGATGGAGTCGAGCCGCACGGCACAGATCCTGCAGCGAACTGCGAGGAACGACACGCAGATCCGCGATCCCACTCCGGGAAGCCACCTCGCCCACGCGCGAGGCCAGGTCGTCCTCGACGACCACCAGGCCGGCGCCGGAGACCCGGAGGGCGTGCGCCAGCGGCTCACCGGCGAGAGCGGGGTTGAGCGGAGCGTGCAGGGCTCCGAGGTCGGACAGGGCGGCCCACCAGGCGACCTGCTCCGCGCTGTTGCCCAGGAGGAAGGCGACGGCGTCACCAGCCCCAACTCCCAAGCCGCACAATGCAGCAGCCGCGCGTCGCGCGAGATCGTCGCACTCGGCATACGTCAGATCACCACTGGGAGAACGAAGGAAGACGCGGTCCGGCACCTCGGCAGCGGCCTGCGAGAGCCGGTATGCCAAGGAGTCACTCATGCCGGATCAGCCAGGCCCGCGCCGGCGAGACCGAACAGGCGCCGGGCGTTGCCGGCGAGGAGTGCGTCGAGAGCGCGGTCCGGCAGCCCGGACTCCCGCCACTCCCGGACGGCGCGGGTCGGAGGGATGACCGGCCAGTCACTGCCGTAGAGCACCTGGTCGCGCAGCAACGTCGGCAGCATGCCGAACAACGCGTCCCATCCGGTGCCGGGTCGAGCGACGTACTTGGGCGCCAGGCCACCGAACTCGAGGTAGACCGTCGGGTGTCGGCGCGCGACAGCGGCGAACTCGGTGGCCCACGGCCATCCCGCGTGGCAGGCGATGAGGCGCAGGTCGGGGAAGTCGCAGGCCACCTGGTCGAGCAGCTCGGGGCGCTCGTGGCGGATCGGGTGCATCCGGCTGTAGCTGATCCCGGTGTGCACCGCGACGATGAGACCGCGATCCTCCGCGCGGGCATACAGCGGATAGAGACGACGGTCGTCGATGTCCAGCCCGAAGAAGGCCGGCTGGAAGGAGACCCCGAGCATCCCCAGATCGGCCACGCGGTCCACCTGTCGCGCGATCTGGGTCGGATAGCGACAGCCGACGTCGATGCAGCCCACGCCGACGAACCGGTCGGGGTGCTCCGCGACGACGGCTCGCGTGGCCTCGTTCAGGGCGTCGGCGTCCTCGCCGCCCTCGGACTCGGCGTGCAGCACGGCCTGCCCGATGCCGGCGGCGTCCAGCTCGGCGAGGAGGCCCTGCAGCGTGCCGCCGTTCATCTTGTCGCTGAGTTCGAGCACCCGGTCGTACTGCTCGGTGAGCCGAGCCGGCGCGGTGTAACGCTGGTCCGGCCGCCGGTCCTGCGGCAGGCGGACCCGCGCGTCGATGATGCTCATGTCGTCTCCTTCGTAGCCCAGGCACCGGCCGACACCCCCGGAATCGATCGACTGGGGACGGACCCTACTCCCGGGCGCAGGTGCCTCCAGCCGCGGTCAGGCGCTCTGGACGCCAGTCCGGTTCCTCCATATTCATGAGGTATGGGTGTCCTTCGTCCCGAAATGTCCGCTAGCATCCTCACCGCTGGTCCGCCGATCTCCTCGGCTGGCAGCACGACGACGGAAGGCAGGCATGCCGTGAGACTTGCGATCGGCGACTGGGACATCAGGCACATGCACACCCACCTGCAGGCCGCGGCCAACCTGGAGGCCTGGACGATCCCGTACTACCTGTCGGCGATGCTCTCCATCGTCGAGCCGCAGGACGAGGCATGCCCGCTCATCCGGTCGGTCGCCAACCAGGAGATGCTGCACCTGCAGCTGGTCGGCAACATCGCCAACGCCTTCGGCTACCGCCCGCTCATCACGCCGGACATCTTCGTCTACGAGGGCACCACCATCCCGCACCTCGACTTCGACCTCGACCCGAGCAACCCGGCCCGACGGTTCAGCCCGTACAGCGCCGAGATCGGACCCCTCGACGAGCAGCGGATCAACGCGATGTGCCTGATCGAGTTCCCGGAGTGGGACACCGGCGGCGAGCCCGACTACCGCGACGACGTGAACGAGTACGGCAGCATCGGCGAGTTCTACGACGCCCTCTGGCACGGGGCGCAGCAGTTGGAGTCGCACATCGTCGGCGGGGTCAACCAGGTCTACTGGTTCGAGGAGTTCTACCCCGAGCTGGCCCCGCTGGTGGTCCGGTCCGACGGGAAGGACGGTCTGGACGAGATGGAGCAGCTCATGGAGGTGATCCGCGACCAGGGGGAGGCCGCGACGGCCCAGGGTGACATCCCCGTCCCGTTCCGCAACACCCTCGACGACCCCAGCCCCGCCCAGAGCCACTACCAGAAGTTCATGGACATCCGCGACCGCTTCCTGGGCGGCGACGGGCCGGAGATCTATCCCGTGAAGGACCCGTCGACCTACACCTCGGACGACCAGGACCTGCTCGCGACCCTCGGCCGCGACTTCACCGCGTTCACCGACGAGATCACCAACCTGATCGCCGGACGCACCGACGAGCTGAAGCTCATGGAGACCATCGGCCTGGACATCCTCGCGTGCTGGAAGAGCGGCGTCACGCCCCGCTTCACGAAGCCCATGGCCTCCCGGAGGCAGGGTCTCCGGGCCGCTTGGGCGGTGCCGCAGCCCTCAGCGTGAGGCGGGTCCCTATCGGGATCCGCAGATATCGGGTGGGACACGCCCAGTCCAGACACCGCGCCCGGAGCAGTCTCCTCACCGAGGGGTCCGCTCGGTCGGGGAATCCGCACCTCCAAGTCACCAGCGGTTGTCGACAGGGTCCGAGACCGGTACCCATTGCGTTGCCCGAGGCGGGCCTCGGCCTCGATCAGGGCTAGGTGGATCGTCGCCGCCGACTCCCGGACCCGATCGGCACATCGGCCTCGGCCTCCTTGATCGCATCCAAGATCTCCAGCAGGGCAGACTGAGGCAGGCCATCGCGTGGCTTCCTTTCACGTGTTCCTTGGCGGGTACACGCAAAGACTCATGCGATGGCCTCCTCACCTCAGCGAGGACACTCCCGGCTCCTTGCACCACTCCCGGGACTTAACCACACGGCCATGTCCGCACCCGTCACCACCCACGCGGCTTGACAGAGCAGAGAGTGGATGCCACTCGTGACCACCACGCGATGGCAAGATCACCGCATGAAGAGTCACCCCATCGTCAGATGCTCCCTCCAGACAGATTCGCTGCCCTGCCTCGGACGTCCGTCTGATATTGGGACGTCGAACACGCCATGAACCTGAGCCACATCGATACCTTCGTATCTATCGCTGCCGACTCCGCTACTCTCCTCATCGCTATAGCCGCTTGTGTTCTGTGGTTGGGTGGACGCAATCCATTTGTAATCTGGCTTCTGCGACGCGCCCGCCACCGGACGATCGGCAAGGTGCTTCACTCCCATGGAATAGATCGGCGGAGAGTCAGGAGGGCAATCAACCAGCGTGTCGCCGAGATCAGCCACGGGGAGCATCCGACGACTGTGGCCGGCGAGCTGCGTTGGCTCGACGAGTCCTTCAGCGAAGATGACGATGGACGATTCACCTTGGATGGATCCCCTCGGTCTGAGGAAGACGACGAGCTGAAGGTTACGAGTCAGCTGAACCAGCTTGCACAGGGATACCAGGCCATGAGTCTCCTGCTGAAGTCCCGTGGGTCTCTCGGCGGCGGGAATGCACCTGTGGTACTCGAGCAGGCCATGCTGTCTGACGGAACCGCCAGGAGGTTATCGATCAACGCGAACTTCGCTCGAGGTCGCGTGTCGACGGATTCCCACCAGAATCCCCCACTCATCGTGATGAATAGACGCAGGGACGCCGCGCTCAGCCTCACTCACCTGGCAATGACCAGTGCCCCAGGGGTAGCCATCAGCACGGTGGGGGTGACCCATCGGTTCGAGCGCTGCGTCGCTGGGGAATTGGGCCGCGATATCGCCGAGTCCGACGGGGTACGAATCATCGATCTCAATCTGACTGAAGCAGAGGAGAAGACGCTCGCGGGGGACCCTAAGAAGGGGAGGAGCTTCGATGGTGTCCTTCCATCCGTCCGCCGCATCTTCGAAGAGCGAGACCCGACCAGCGGGTGGGTACGACTCATGCTGGATGTTGGTGAGACGTCTTATGACGCGATCCGAGCCACCCACTACCCGGCGCCCAGAGGGCTGGGCTTACCGGCGGATCGACTTCAGGGAGAAGCCAGTGTCCTGACACTCTCCTGTATGCCAGTGACCAGCGATGGCTACATGGTTCTAGGCCGACGCTCGAAGTATGTTATTAACGCACTGCATCTCACACCGGGCGTCAATGGGAATCTCGAGATGAGAGCCAGATTCGGCCTCAGCCCCGACAATGACGAAGACCACGTTCCTAACCCGCTGCGAGCAATCGCCCGAGAGGCTCGCGAAGAACTCGCCTTACCGATAAACCCCGACGACATGCGCGTTCTAGGCGTAACGAAGTTCGACTGCCCTGAGGAGGTGAAGATCACATCGCTCCTGACCACCTGCCCTGTGGACATGACTGCGGACGCGGTCGCAGTGCAGAGCGCAAAGGCAGACGTGATTGAAGGTCGATGGGAGCTGGGTGACTCGCTGTGGTTTCTGCCGCTCGAGGCCTCGCCCGACGACGTGTCCGCGAACTTGAATTACATCAGACGAGTCCTAGGCTGGACGCTCACCAGCAAGGACCACACACCACACTTGACAAGCGCACTGATAGCCATTTATGCACCCCAGGTCGGGGATCACATACGTAACAGGCTTAAAGCCCTGTTCGCGAGTCCAAGCGAGGACCTCGTGTGTGCATGTTTCGAGGCATACCTCGTTGCCCTGGCGACAGGTGCCGCCTGGCCGGCACCTCGGGAGTTGCGAGAGCTGGCGCGCAGCTTCGAGCAGAAACCAGGAAGATGGAGCGAGGCTTTCACGGCTCATCAGGACCACGGGTAGTCGCAGCCTGGAACCGCCGGTCTCGAGCGAGGACCGGCCGATGGTATAGCCCTCGTGATCATGCTGACTGGGCACCGGTCAAACACAAGCCTGGTGAGCGTCACCGTTTGGAGATCCGGCTCGCCACCCCCCGTGGCAAGCCGTCAGGGCCGCGACCGCGGGCGACGGTACCCGCGGGGCTCACCCGGCGGCGGGGTTGCCTCGGGTTGCGGCGATGACGGCAGTGAGGCGCTCGTCGCGGATCGCCGCCAGGGCACGGACGTCCTGGGATCCGGCGGCGCCACCCGATCCGCCCGCTCCAGAACCCAGTCCGGCGACGAGCGCGGCAACGGTGGCGGGGTCGAGGTGAGGAGTGCCCAGGTCGTCCCACCAGCGGTTGAAGCTGTCGGCATACCGGTCGCAGAAGGTGGCCAGGCCGCCGTCATCGGCGCCGAGGTGGAACAGCAGGGTGGGGCCCATGACGGCCCAGCGCAGGCCGGGGCCGGCGGCGACGGCGGTGTCGACGTCGTCGACGGTGGCGACGCCCTCGGTGACCAGGTGGATGGCCTCCCGCCACAAGGCGGCCTGCAGCCGGTTGGCGACATGGCCGGGCACCTCGCGGCGGACCTCGATGGTGACCTTGCCGACCGACTCGTAGAACGCCCGCGCGGCGGCGACGACACCGGGGGCGGTGCGGTCGTTGCCCATCACCTCGACCAGGGGGATGAGATGGGGCGGGTTGAACGGGTGGCCGAGGACGAGCCGCGCCGGGTCCGCCCACCCGGCCTGCAGCTCGGACAGGGTGAGCCCGGAGGCGGAGGAGGCGACGATCGCCCCGGGCGCGAGGACCGGCTCGATCTCGGCATACAGGGCGTGCTTGAGCGGGAGTCGCTCGGGGACGCTCTCCTGGACGAAGCACGCGCCGTCGACGGCCTCCCGGGCGTCGTCGCAGAGGACCAGCTCGCCGGTCGGCCGGTCGGTGGTGGCGAGCCCGATCGTGGTGAGGACGGGCCACGCCTCCTCGAGGGTCTGCCGGATGCGGTCCCCGGTGGCGGGATCGGGGTCGTAGACCGTCACCGAGCGGCCGGAGGCGAGGAAGAGGACCGCCCAGCTGCGGCCGATGAGCCCGCCGCCGAGGGCGGCGACCCGCCCGGCCGCGGCCGGTGTCGGCCCGGCCGGTGGCGTCTTGGCCGGTGTCGCCTCGACAGGCGACTCCGACCGCGTCGACTCGGACCGCGTCGACCGAGGCACCGAGGCGTCAGCAGGTGACATGGTCGGCTCCCGTGTGGGCGAGCCGGGCAGCGGCCGAGTCTGGTCCGACGGGTCCGGGGTCCGGCTCGGTCAGGCCGACCAACGACCGGTATGCCTGGAGCAGCAGTCCGTGGAAGTGGTGGACCCCGTGCTCGGACAGGCCGCTGCCGGACCGCGAGGCGTCGAAGACGATGCGGCCCTGGTCGAAGGCGGGGGTCCGCATACCGCGTTGGACGCTCTCGACGAGCGCGATGTCCTGCTGCTGGAGGACGTCGTCGATGTAGCGGACCGACTCGGTCTCGGCCGGGGTCGGCTCGGGCGTCTCGAGGAAGAAGTCCCAGGTCTCCAGGGTCCGCTCCGGGCCGTCCGGAGCGACCTGGAAGACCATGAAGTTGCCGCGACCGGGGTAGCGCAGCAGGCAGGTGTTGGGCCACAGCCACCACACGGCGTGCGTGGTGACGGTGGCGCCGGACACGTCGTAGGCGGAGTTCGCGTGGGTGCCGGCGTCGGCGAAGTGGCTGGACCAGATGCCGTGGGTGATCACCTCGTAGGTCCTCATGTCGACCAGGTCGACGAACTCCTTGTGCGCGATGTGGCAGTGGTAGCACTCCAGGAAGTTGTCGACGACGTTCTTCCAGTTCGTCGCGACGTCGTAGGTGAGCCGTCTGGCGTGGGTCAGGGACGCGATGTCGGGTGCCCAGCGGGCGATCTCGGCGGCCAGGTCGGGCGCCTGCTGCGCGAGCGGGGCCGCGGCCGGGTCGAGGTTGACGTAGACGAACCCGCCGAACTCCTCGACCTGGACCTGGTCGAGGCAGATCTCGTCCTTGTCGAAGGAGGTCATGCGGTCGGCCCGCCGGGCCGCCCGCAGGCCACCGGACAGGTCGTAGGTCCACGCGTGGTAGGGACAGACGATGGTGCGGGTCGTGCCCGACCCGGACAGCAGCTCGTGGGCCCGGTGCTTGCACACGTTGTAGAACGCCCGCAGCGTCCCGGCCCGGTCGCGCACCACGGCGACCGGCATGCCCGCCACCGTGGCGGCGACGTAGCTGCCCGGCGCGGCGACCTTCTCGACGTGACAGATCCACTGCCACGTCCGCGCGAACACCGCCTCCTGCTCGGCTGCCGCCCAGGCCGGCTCGGTGTATGCCGCCGCCCGCAGCGACATGGACGCGCCGGGATCGGGGTCGTACCCCATGCCGATGGAGCGCACCTCGTCAATCGTCACAGCCGCCATGGCGGTGAGCATAGACCGGTGTTTGGACGATCGTTCAATATCTACCGGCGTCAGGGCGCCAGGGCCAGCTCCTCGCATCGCCGACCGGAGCGGCGCAGGGAGGCCCGGTCCAGGCCGAGCAGCGCGGTGAGCCACATGCCGTTCTGGATGACCGCGATGTCGGCGGCCCGCCGCAGGCACTCGGCCCGCGACGCCTCGGGGCGGGCGGCGCGGATGAGGTCGGCGAGACCCTGGCGGTACCGCTTCTGGGCACGGTCGTTGATCTCGGCGAACTCCGGGCCGGCCTGGGCCAGCGCCCACAGCTGCAGCCGCAGCGAGAGGTACTCGGTGGTCAGGTATGCCGGGTCCGAGACGCGTCCGAGGGCGCGGCGCAGCTGGGCCTCCGGCCCCAGTGCGGGATCGGGGGCCACCAGCGCGACGTCGTCCTGCTCGATCCGGTGCAGGGCTGCGCGGATGAGGCTGCTCTTGTCCTCGTAGTAGTAGTTGACCAGCCCCAGGGCGACGCCGGCCTCACGGGCCACGGCTCGCATCGTGACGCCGGAGATCCCGTGACTGCCCAACAGCGCGACGACCGCGTCGAGGATCCGCTCCTGGCGGTCCTTCTCCGGGACCTCGGCCCGCTGCTTGGTCACGTCGGCGAGTGTAGGGTCCGGCGGCCGGCAGGGCGGTCGGAGGCGTGGCGGATCGCGGGGATCACGACGTCGTCGACGAGGAGGGCGAGGTCGGCGTCGCCGGGACGGCGGTGACGGAGGGTGAGCTCGTGGCGGAGCACGGCGTGGGGGACGAGGAGGACGTGGGCCGGGACGGGGTGCGGCCCGATCTCGCCGCGTCGGGCCGCACGGGCGACGATCTCGGCGGTGATGCCCGGGAACATGTCGAGGACGTCCGGCGGCAGCTGGTCCAGCTCGGTCGCGAGCCCGTTGGCGATGTCCGGGCCGATCCGCCCGTAGCGGTCGCGCATCAGGCGCAGCTCGGCGAGCAGGTCGCCGCGCAGGTGGCCCGTGTCGGGGAAGTCCGACGGCCGGAGCGAGGGTGCATGCGCGCGGACGGCGGCGAGGACGAGCTGGGCGCGGTTGGACCAGCGACGGTAGAGGACGGGCCGGCTGGTCCCGGCCCGTCGCGCGACGGCGTCGACGGTGAAGCCGGCGTAGCCCACGGCCTGCAGCTCCTCCCAGGCGGCGTCGAGCAGAGCCGTCTGCAGGGCCGCCCCGTGCCGTCGGGGCCGCCCCGGTCCCTGCGATCCCTCGGGAGACTGGGGAGACTCGGGAGGCTCGGGCACCTCCGGGTCTCCCGTCACCGCACGATCTCCTCGCTCTAGATACATCCTGTTTCTTATCTTACGGTGGCTATAAGACACAAAGTGTTTCTTAGATCACCCGGACGATGATCAGGCGATGGTCGAGCGATGGACGAGGCGACGCAGGCAGCGGGCCGACCGGCCCTGGAGCCGCTGGGCTGGCCACTCGTCCGACTGGCCCTCGTGCTCGTGCTCGGGGCGATCGCGCCGCTGCTGGACACGACGGTCGCCAGCGTGGCGCTGCATACCCTGTCGGTCCGGTTCGACGCGGGAGTCTCCGCGGTCCAGTGGGTGACCACCGGCTACCTCCTCGCCCTCGCGACGGCCATCCCGCTCAGCGGGTGGGCGACCGACCGGCTCGGCGACCGGCCGCTGTGGATCGGCGCGCTGGCCGTCTTCACCGCCGGGTCGGTGCTCTCCGGGATGGCCTGGAGTCTCGCCAGCCTCGTCGCCTTCCGGGCGCTCCAGGGCGCGGCGGCCGGGTTCGTCCAGGCGCTGGTCCAGACGATGCTCGTCCGCGCGGCGGGCCGGGAGAAGCTGGGCCGGGTCATCACGATCGTCACGATCGTCAGCCTGTTCCCGCCGATCGTCGGCCCGGTCGTCGCCGGTGTCGTCCTCGCGCACGCGAGCTGGCGCTGGATCTTCCTCCTCAACGTGCCGATCTGCCTCACCGCGATCGTCCTGGCCCGACTCGTCGTCCCCCGGCCCCCGATCCGCTCGGCCGACCGGCCTCCCGCCCGACTGGACGTGACGGGCTTCCTGCTCCTCAGCCCCGCCCTCGTCGCGATCCTGCTCGGCCTCTCCCGGGCGGCCCACGGCGGGTTCGCGCGCCCCGGTGCATGGGCCCCGCTCGCACTCGGCGCCGTCCTGGCCGTCGGCTACCTGCTCCACAGCCGCGCGCGGCCCGGCAGATCACTGGTCGACCTGCGGCTCTTCGCGATCCGGTCGTTCGCGTCGGCCGGCGGGGTGCTGTTCTTCTCCGGCCTGTCGCTGTATGCCGCGATGTTCCTCCTCCCGCTGTACTACCAGGAGGTCCGGGGCGAGGACGCCCTCGTCGCCGGGCTGCTGCTCGCGCCCCAGGGGATCGGGGCCCTGCTGAGCCGCCCCGTCGGCATGGTCGTCGACCGGGTCGGCGCGCGACCGCTCGTGCTCGCCGGCATCTGCCTGTGCGCGCTCGGCACCGTGCCCTACGTCCTCGCCGGACCCCACACGAGCCACCTCCTGCTCGGGTGCGCACTCGTCGTCCGGGGCGCGGGCCTGAGCGGTGCCAACATCGCCATCGTCACCGGCGCCTTCCGCGACGTCCCCCGCCCGAGCGTCCCCGACGCCAGCACCCTGACCCGGGTCCTCCAGCAGGTCGGCGGATCGTTCGGCACCGCGATCCTCGCCGCGGTCCTCACGGCCGGCGCCGCCTCGACCGTCGCGGCGTTCCACGCCGCGTTCGCCTGGGCCGTCGGGCTGACCCTCCTGGCGCTCGTCCCCGCCCTCCTCATGCCGGCCGCCCGCCCGGACCGTCGCCGCTGACCCGGGCGGCGCACGGCCGGGAGGAGGAGGATGCCGGTATGCCATCCGCCGGCCTCCTGCTGACCCTCGAGACGTACTACGACGCGGCGCCCCGGCCCTTCACGACGACCGAGGACATCGGGCCGCTGACGCTCTTCGTGCGCAGCGACTCCCGCAGCTACCCCTACTACGCCCGCCCACGCCTGGGCCTCGACGTGGAGATCACGGTCCACGACGTCCGCGCGGTGCTCGCGCGCCAGGGCGAGCTCGGTGAGCCGCGGGCGCTGGAGTGGGTCGAGGAGACGACCCCCTCGCTCCTCCCGGCAGCCCGGGAGGCGGGCCTCGACGTCGCCGTCTGCCCGCTCCTCGTCCTCGACGAGACGGTGACCCTCGCGAGCAGCCCACCGACGGGGTATGCCCTCGAGCTCATGCCGGGCGACTCGCGACACCTCGGCGAGGTCATGGGCGCCGTCGACGCGGGGTTCCACGACAGCGACGTCGTCGACGACAAGCCGGTCGGCGGCCGGCCCGCCGCCATCGAGGCCGGCCTCATGGCATACGTCGGAGCCTTCGAGCGGACCGGCGGCGGACTCGGCCGGGCCGTCGGCGGCGGCAGCCACAGCCCCCGCGGGTCGACGAGCGAGATCCAGGGGATCGCGGTCGTCCCCGGGGCCCGGCGGCTCGGCATCGGCGCGGCGCTCGCCGCCGAGCTCGCCGCGGACGCGCGAGACCGGGGCGTGACGACGTGCTTCCTGTCCGCGCAGGACGACGCGGTGGCCCGGGTCTACGAGCGGGTGGGGTTCCGCCGGGTCGCGACCGCCTGCATCGTCGGCTGAGGCCGTCGCCGGATCGGAGGTCTCACGGCACGATCCAGTGCAGGATCGTCACCAGCCCGACGACGGCGCATACGACGAAGATCGCCGCGAGGATCCAGGCGATGATCGTCGCCCCGTCCGGACCTCCCGACCCGCCCGATCCCTCCGGGTCGTCGTCAGCGCCCACCGTGCCGTCGGCGCGCTGGAACGACCCGTCGAGGGGCGGCCGCGACAGAGTCTCCGCCCGCCGTCCCGAGGTCACCGGGGCGCCACGCCCACCGGACCCGCGCTCGGGCGCTGCGGAACCCGGCCGGGACAGCTCCTCGCGCAGGTCGGGCGGCACCTGGCGAGCCCGCTCGCGCAGGGCCTCCAGGCGTCGTGGCCCCGGATGGATCCGGGCCGAGCGCGGCAGGCTGCGCCACATCGCGGCGAAGTCGTCGTCGTAGCGCTCCCGCCACGCCGCGACCGAGGCGTCGACGTCGTCGCCGATGCGGCGCGTGGCGAACCACGCCGCGCCCGCCGCCGGCAGGTCGCCCATGTCGTGGAGCACCTGGCCGAGGGCGTCGAGGGCGGTGAGGTCGTGGTGCTCGGCCACCCGCTCGGCCAGCAGGTCCCGGGCCCGCCAGAGGCGCCCCTCCGCGACATCGATCCGAGCCTGGTCGACGGCCCGCATGACCGGGGCGGGAGCACGACGGACGGGAGCGGCAGCGCCGGGATCGTCAGGGGTGGCGGCACCGGGGTCGTCGGGAGCGGCAGGGTCGACGGGAGCAGCGTCGACCCGGTCCGGGTCGCGGAGGGGCCGGGGATCGGCCGGTTCGCCGGGCACGGGACCAGCGAACCACGCGCGGGCGTCCGAGGTAAACACGCATCCACGGCTTGACGGCGACCGCCGGCGAGTGCTACAACAATATCCAACCAATCCCAACTAACTGCACTTGGGAGTGCTAATGCCACAGCCGCTGATCGCGGGGGTCGATGTCGGCACCACGTCGGTCAAGGCCCTGCTCCTCACGCCGCAGGGCGAGGAGCTGGCCGTCGGGCGTGCGCCGACCACGTGGACGTCGACGGAGTCCGGCGAGGAGACCTCCGCCGAGCTCCTCCTCGACGCGGCGCGCGCCGCCCTCGCCGACGCGCTCGCCGCGCGCCCGGAGGACCGCGTCGTGGCGGTCGGCGTCGCGAGCATGGCCGAGTCCGGGGTCCTCACCGACGCCCAGGACGCCCCGCTCGCACCGGTCATCGCCTGGCACGACCACCGGGACGAGGCCGAGCTCGCCGCCCTGGTCGCCGACGTCGGCGGCTCCCGCTTCTCCCGCCGGACCGGACTGCCGCTGTGGACCCAGTGGAGCCTGACGAAGCACCGCTGGCTGCGCGACCACGTCCCCTCGACCGCGGGGGCCCGGCGCCGCTACAGCGTCGCCGAGTGGGTCGTGCGCGGCCTCGGCGGCGAGCCGGCCAGCGAGCTGTCCCTCGTCTCCCGCACCGGATGGCTCGACCTGCACACCGCCCGCCCCTGGGCCGAGACGATCGAGTGGTCCGGGGCCCACGAGGGGCTCCTCGCGAACCTCGTGCCCGCCGGCGCCCCGGTCGGCACGGCCCGGACGAGCGGCCCGCTCGCCGCGATCGACGGCGCGGTCCTCACCATCGCCGGCCACGACCACCAGGCCGCGGCCATCGGCCTCGGCTGCTACGCCACGGGCGACGAGCTCGACTCGTGCGGCACCGCGGAGGCCCTCCTGCGGACCGCCGTGCCCGGGCTGGCCGAGGAGGTCGTCGAGGACCTCACCGGAGGCGGCGTCACCGTCGGGTGGAGCGCCGCCCGCGACCGCTGGTGCCTCCTCGGCGCCACCCAGGGCGGGCGCATCCTCGGGAAGGTCCTCTCCGCCCTGGGGGTCGACCGGACCAGCCTCGCCTCCCTCGACCGGCTCGCCCAGGCGGCCCCCGACGTCCCCACCGCGGTGACCCTGGGGCCCGGCGCCGGCGACGTGACGATCGACCGCACGGCCGAGCCGGGCGTCGTCTGGCGCGCCGCCACCCGC
>JBDIAL010000056.1:0-17692 GCA_039812405.1 Nostocoides sp. | reverse complement strand
CCGCCGGGCCTGCGAGGAGCTCATCACCCAGGGCCGGGTCGAGGTCGACGGGCACGTCGTCACCGAGCTGGGGGTCCGCGTCGACCCCACGCGCCAGGTCATCCACGTCGACGGGGAGCGGGTGCAGACCGACTCCTCGCGGGTCTACCTCGCCTTCAACAAGCCGCAGCACGTCGTCACCTCGATGAACGACGAGCGCGGCCGCATCGACATCAGCAGCTACCTCGGCGAGCGCAACGCGCGGCTGTTCCACGTCGGCCGGCTCGACGCCGACACCGAGGGGCTGCTGCTCCTCACCAACGACGGCGAGCTGGCCAACCGGCTCCAGCACCCGCAGTACGGCGTGCCGAAGACCTATCTCGCCGAGGTGCCCGGGCCGGTGCCGCGCGACCTCGGCCGACGGCTGCGGGCCGGTGTCGAGCTGGACGACGGGCCGGTCGCCGTCGACTCCTTCCGGCTCGTCGACAGCAAGCCCGGCAAGGCCATCGTCGAGATCGTCATCCACGAGGGCCGCAAGCACATCGTCCGCCGACTCCTCGAGGCGGTCGGGCACCCCGTCGTCAACCTCGTCCGCACCCAGGTCGGCCCGATCCGGCTCGGGGACACCAAGGCGGGCAAGTGGCGGGTCCTCACGGCCGACGAGGTCACCGCGCTCTACCGGGCCGCGGGCCTGTGAACGGATCGGTCCACCTCGTCGGCACCGGCCTCATCGGGGCCAGCCTCGGCATCGCGCTGACCCGGGCCGGCTACGACGTCACCCTGTCCGACCAGTCGCCGACGTCCGCCGCGCTCGCCCAGGACCTCGAGGCGGGCCACCTGCGCGGCGAGGCCGATCCCGACCCGGACGTCGTCGTCGTCGCGACCCCGCCCGACGTCACCGCCTCCGTCGTCGCCGAGGCCCTGGCCCGCTGGCCGGGCACCGTGGTCACCGACGTCGCCTCGGTCAAGGGCGCCGTGCTGCGCGAGCTGGAGGCCCGGGGGGCCGACCTGGCGCGGTACGTCGGCTCGCATCCCATGGCGGGCCGGGAGCGCTCGGGGGTGGTCGCCGCCCGTGGTGACCTCTTCGAGGGTCGCGCGTTCGTCGTGACGCCCTCCGCCGAGTCCTCGCCGCGCGCCGTCGCGACGGTCAAGGCGCTCGGCGCCGCCATCGGGGCGACCGTCGTCGTCGTCGACCCCGACGCCCACGACGCCGCCGTCGCCGTCGTCTCGCACCTCCCGCAGGTCGCCGCGAGCCTCGTCGCGGCCCGGCTGGAGGACGTGCCCGACGGGGCGGTCGAGCTCGCCGGTCCGGGGCTGCGCGACGTGACCCGGCTCGCGGCGAGCGACCCCCAGCTGTGGACCCAGATCCTCGCGGCCAACGCGCCCGCCGTCCGGGACGTCCTCGTCGCGCTGCGGGACGACCTCGACGCTGTCGTCGCCGCCCTCGACGCCCTCGTCGCGACGCCCACCGGCCCGGCCGGGGGAGCCCGGGCCGTCCTCGCCCGCACCGTCGCCGCGGGCAACAGCGGCCAGGCCCGCATCCCGGGCAAGCACGGCGGAGCGCACACGGCATACGAGACGGTCGTCGTCCTCGTGCCGGACCGTCCCGGCGAGCTGGGGCGGCTGTTCTCCGACGTCGGCGACGCGGGGGTCAACCTCGAGGACCTGCGGCTCGAGCACGGGCTGGGGCAGCCGTTCGGGCTCGCCGAGATCCTCGTCGTCCCGGGGGCGGGGGCACGGCTCGGGGCGGCGCTGGAGGAGCGGGGCTGGCGGCTGCACGGGTGAGCCACCGTTAGGCTTGCCCCTCGTGATCGTCGCCATCGACGGGCCCTCGGGGTCCGGCAAGTCCAGCGTGTCGCGCGCCGTCGCCCGTGAGCTCGGCGTGGGGTTCCTCGACACGGGGGCGATGTACCGCGCCCTGACGTGGTGGTGCCTGGACCGCGGGATCGACCTCGCCGACCGGGCCGCGGTGGGGGCCGCCGCGGCCGACCTGCCCCTGGAGCAGGGCAGCGACCCCGACGCGCCGACCGTCGCGGTCGGCGGCCGGGACGTCGGCGCCGAGATCCGCACGACCGAGGTGTCGACCCGGGTCTCCGCCGTCGCGACGAACCCGCTCGTCCGCCCCGTCCTCCAGCAGCGGCAGCGGGAGGCCATGGCCGCCATCGCGGCCGCCACCGGGGGCGTCGTCGCCGAGGGGCGCGACATCACGACGGTCGTCGCGCCGGACGCCGACGTGCGGATCCTGCTCACGGCGAGCGAGGAGGCCCGGCTGCGTCGCCGGTCCGCAGAGCTGCACGGCTCGGTCTCGGCTGACGCCGTCGCCGCGACGCACGACCAGATCGTCCGGCGGGACCGGGAGGACTCGACGGTGTCCGAGTTCACCGTCGCAGCCGACGGCGTCGTGACCGTCGACACCTCCGACCTCGACTTCGACGGCTCGGTCGCCGCGGTCCTCGCCGTCGTGCGCGCCGCAGCCACCGTGCGCTGAGCCCGCCGCACCAACCGGTCGGCCGACGCGCCCCGCCGGCCGATCCCGCGCCGTCCCGCACCCACGCCGCGCCCGCCTCGGCCGATGCGTCGCATACGGACACCTGGCTGCGCCGGGGACGGGCCAGGTGTCCGTGAGCGACGCGTCACGCCCGGCCGGGCCATGGGGGAGAATGGCGCGGTGAGCGAGACCGACACCCACCAGGGCCCAGGGGCCGGCGCCGTCGACGACGCGGACGTCGAGCGCGCGCTGCGGGCCGGGCTCGACGCCTTCGACCTCAGCGCCGAGGACCAGGACCTGCTGTCCGGCGAGGGCCCCGAGCCGGGCTCGGAGGAGGGTGGGGGCCCGCTGCCCGTCGTCGCCGTCGTCGGCCGGCCGAACGTCGGCAAGTCGACGCTCGTCAACCGCATCCTCGGTCGGCGGGAGGCCGTCGTCGAGGACGTGCCCGGGGTCACCCGCGACCGGGTTGCGTATGCCGCGGAGTGGGCCGGCCGCGACTTCACCCTCGTCGACACGGGTGGCTGGTCGACCGACGCGACGGGCATCCACCTGCGGGTCGCCGAGCAGGCCGAGATCGCCGTCGAGCTCGCCGACGTCGTCATGTTCGTCGTCGACGCGGTCGTCGGGGCGACCGACGACGACGAGGCGGTCGTGCGCCTCCTGCGCCGCGCGGGCAAGCCCGTCGTGCTCGTGGCGAACAAGGTGGACGACCAGCGGTTCGAGGCCGACGCCGCGGCGTTGTGGAACCTCGGGCTCGGCGAGCCGTGGCCCGTCTCCGCGCTCCACGGGCGGGGGAGCGGCGACGCCCTCGACGCCCTCCTGCAGGTCCTGCCGGCCGTCTCGTCGGTCGGCGGCGTCTACGCACCCGGCGGGCCGCGGCGCGTCGCCCTCCTCGGCCGGCCCAACGTCGGCAAGTCCTCGATGCTCAACCGGCTCGCCGGGGCCGAGCGGGTCGTCGTCGACGCGGTCGCCGGCACGACCCGCGACCCCGTCGACGAGCTCGTCGAGCTCGGGGGACGGATGTGGCGGTTCGTCGACACCGCCGGCATCCGGCGCCGTGTCCACCAGACCCGGGGCGCCGACTTCTACGCCTCGCTGCGCACCCAGTCGGCCCTGGAGAAGGCCGAGGTCGCCGTCGTCCTCATCGACGCGAGCGAGCCGATCGCCGAGCAGGACATCCGGGTCATCCAGCAGGTCGTCGACTCCGGGAGAGCCCTCGTCGTCGCATACAACAAGTGGGACCTGCTCGACGAGGAGCGCCGCTACTACCTCGAGCGGGAGATCGAGCGCGAGCTCGTGCAGATCCAGTGGGCCCCCCGCGTCAACGTCACCGCCCGCACCGGACGACACCTGGACAAGCTCGTCCCGGCGCTCGACCGCGCCCTCGACTCGTGGGAGACCCGGATCCCGACGGCCCGGCTCAACGCCTTCCTCGGCGAGATCGTCGCCGGGCATCCGCACCCCGTCCGAGGGGGCAAGCAGCCACGGATCCTCTTCGCCACCCAGGCGGGCACCCGGCCGCCGCGCTTCGTGCTCTTCGCCTCGGGGTTCATCGAGGCGGGGTACCGGCGGTTCCTCGAGCGACGGCTCCGGGAGGAGTTCGGCTTCGACGGAACCCCCCTCGAGATCTCGGTGCGGGTCCGCGAGAAGCGCAAGCGCTGACCGCCCGCCCCCGCCCCCACCCCGGCCCGCTCCGAGCCCTGCCCCCGACCCAGGCCCCCGACCCGGGCCCCCGATCCGGGCCCCCGATCCGGGACCTTTATCGGGTTCCACCACAAACGGTCACTGTGCGGGGGTACGCATCCCCCGCACAGTGACCGTTTCCCCCGTGAGGTTCCGTATGCCGAGCCTGACCCGGCCGATTCGGCCGCCCGCGGGTCGGTGGGATAGGGTTTCCGACGCTCGGTGAGAGCAGTCACGGGCTGTGGCACAGCTTGATAGCACACTTGACCTCGAGTGGGTTGGCCCTCTCCGCGACGCCCAGATAACCGAATATTCACATCGCGGGATGTGGCGCAGCTTGGTAGCGCACCTGACTGGGGGTCAGGGGGTCGCAGGTTCAAATCCTGTCATCCCGACGGAAAAGCCCAGGTGAGAGCAGGTCTCTCGCCTGGGCTTCGTCATGGTGCGCGTGGTCCCCCCTCTGGTCCCCGGCCGTTCGACGCGTCGAGCTCGACCGCGATCAGGCCACGGACCGGCGGCTCCCTGTGGACCAGGGGACCGAAAGCGGCACCCCGGCGTCGGCAAGCCAGGTCGCCCCGGTATGCCGGACGCCGTCCGGCCGTCAGGATGCCTACCGGTGGAGCACGCGGTACCAGGCGGTGATGCTCGGCGGCGTGTCCTGGACGGTCGTGTGTTCGAGGGCGACGGGGCGGGCCGGGTCGAGCTCGTAGAGGCGGGTGCCGCCGCCGAGCATGACCGGCGCGATGCTGACGAGGATCTCGTCGAGTCGGCCTGCTTGGAGGCAGGCGCGTGCGGTCTGGGCGCCGAGGACGTTGACGTATGCGTCGCCGGCGGCCCGGGCGGCGAGGTCGATCGCGGTGGGAAGGTCGTGGACGAAGGTCAGGTCGTCGTGGTCGCTGCGGAGGCTGGTGTCACGGGTGAGGACGAACTGGGGCCCGCTCCAGCCGCCGCCGAACGGCTCGCCCTCGTGCGGGGTGTCGCGGTACGGGTCGTCACCGGCGACGGTGCGCCGGCCGACCAGGAGTGCTCCGACCTGTGGGATCAGGGCGTCGACGACCGGGTTGGGCCCGAGGTAGGGGACCATCCAGGACATGTCCCCGCGGGGTCCTGCGATGTACCCGTCGAGAGACATGGTGGCGGAGTAGAGGAATCGGGCCATCGGTGCGTGGCTCCTTCCGGTGAGACCGGGACGTCGTCATCGCGTCTCGGGGCGATCGGTGATCCAGTCTCATACAATCATCGATAACTCGTACAGTATACGACTCAAGTACAATGTACGGCTATCGGTGCCTGCGGTCCGGGCTGGAAGGGAGCACGGCATGGCTCGTCGGTCGCCCACGCCCCGCAGCTCGGTCTGGACGGACCGCCGGATATCGGAGCACCGGACGGAGGAGCCGCTGAGCCGGGAACGCATCGTGACCGCCGCGGTGTCCCTGCTCGACGAGGGAGGACTCGCACAGTTCAGCCTGCGCAAGCTCGCCGACCGCCTCGGTCAGCCGGTCACATCCCTGTACTGGCATGTCGTGAGCCGAGACGGGCTGCTGGAGCTCGTCGCCGACGAGGTGATGGGCGAGGTCGAGATTCCCGACGCCGCGCCGGAGACATGGCGGGCGGGCCTCGACGCATACGCGCGCGGCCTGCGCGAGATGGTCCAGCGGCACCCCTGGACGATGCAGCTCATGGGCGCCTACCCCGCGGTCGGGCCGAACGCGATCGAGACCAGCGACCGCGTCATCCGCGTGCTCCGCGCAGCAGGCTTCGACGGCGGCCGGCTCGTGCACGTCAACTCGCTCATCTCGTCCTTCGCCGTCGGAGCGGGTCTGCTGGCGGCGACGCAGAGCAAGTCCGCGGCACCTGACTCGGTTGCGGGCATGGAGTCCTACCTCGAGCAGGCGCTGACGAGGCACCCCGACTTCGCCTGGTGGATGCGTCTCGCCCAAGACTCCGACCCCGCGCAGCTGAGCGACGACGGCTTCGAGTTCGGGCTGACCACGCTGCTGGACAGCCTCGAACGACTTCGCGGGTGAGGTGATCGCGTCCGCAAACCGTTGCCATCTATATTGATGCATCATGTGACACGGGCCGGTGGCCGGCGACGACCGCATCCTGCCGGGTCGGCCCGGTTCGAGAGGCTCGGTCAGGGGGCGGGATGGTCACCGGGAGGGCGAGGTCCGGCTCGAGCAATCCGCTGGGGCCCACCCCGATCCAGCAGGACACGGCAGCGAGGCGACGGCGGCCGACGGATGGCTAGCTGGCCCGGGCTCCGCACCACCACGCCGGACGACGTGTACGACGTGGTGCGCGTCGCCATCCTCGAGGGCACGATCCGTGCCGGTGAGCAGCTGCGCGAGGCGCTCATCGCGACCGAGCTCGGCATCAGCCGCGCGTCGGTCCGCGAGGCGCTCGCCCGGCTGGTCGAGGACGGGCTCGCGGTCAAGATCCCCTACCGCGGCGCCTTCGTCATGGCGGTCGAGGATCGCGAGATCGCGGAGATCGCCTCGGTGCGCCGACTCGTCGAGGCGTATGCCATGGAGCTGTCCGGTCCCGCTCTGCGCGGGCCGCACCGGCAGGAGCTGATCCAGGCGGTGGCCGAGCTGCGCCGCGCGGCGACGACGGACGACGTGGCAGCCAGCATCGAAGGCCACCTGACCTTCCATCGGCTGATCTACGACCTGTCCGGTCATCGCGTGCTGAGTGGGCTCTGGCGCGGGTGGGAGGCCAAGCTGCGGCTGTATCTCGTGGCGGACCACCGGACCTACACCGACCTGGGACAGATCGCCGACGAGCACGAGGCGATCGCGCAGAGCCTGCTCGCCGGCGACGAGGAGGCCCTGACGGCCCATGTCGCAGCCCACTTCACCGAGGCGCTGCGTGCCGCAGGGGCGCCGTCACCGGGGACTGAGACGGCACCCGGGGACTGGGACGGCACCCGGGACTGACGAGACCCAGAGCCCGGAGCTGCTTGTCTCGCAGCGGCTTTCCAGGGCGACACGAGGCGATCGGCGGGTCGGTGCTGACGGGGAGGAGTGTCGAGAGGAGTGTTGACAAGGCCTCCCAAACAGTCGACAATCTACAATCAGACACAAAGTGAGGTGATGGTCGTGGTCATGGATCCCGCATACAGGCCGAGGTTCGTCACGTTCGACATGAACGGGACCTTGATCGACTTCCGGATCAACGACGCGATCCGGCGGGTGATGGGCGCACGCATCCCGCCTCCGCTGGAGGCCGACTTCCTGCGGCTGACGGGCCAGCTGCGGATCGACGAGTGCATGGGGGAGTGGAAGCCCTTCAGCCAGATCGTCGAGCAGTCACAGCGGCGCGCGACGCGGATCCTCGGTCTGGAGTACCGAGAAGGCGATGCCGAGGCGGTCTACGGCGAGATCCCCTCGCGCCTCCCGCACCCGGGGGTGCGCGAGGCACTGCAGCGGCTCGCCGAGGCGTTTCCGCTCGTGATCATCACCAATACCGACGATGCCCAGGTCCAGTCACTGGTGGACCACCTCGAGGCCCCCTTCGAGGTGGTCATCACCTCCGAGCAGCAGGGTGTCTACAAGCCGAGGCTGCGCGCCTTCGAGGGCATGCTGGAGCGGCTCGGCGTGGACCGGCAGGAGATCGTCCACGTGTCGTCCAGCCCGCAGTACGACCTGCGCCCGGCCCATGACCTGGGCATGACCCACACGGTCTATGTCGACCGCGGCTTCGAGCACGATCAGCCGTGGTTGGGATACCAACGCATCACCGACATCGCGCAGCTGCCCGTCATCCTGGGGGCCTGACCGCGTCCTCGGTCAGGGTGAGGACGATGGCGAGCACCGGCACGGCGATTCTGCGGCTGAGGGAGCACGGGTTCGAGCTCCCCACGGTTCCGACGGCACGAGCGGGGTCGTATGCGCCGTTCCGCCAGGTGGGGGAGGCGATCCACGTCGCCGGCCAGCTTCCGCTGGTCGACGGCGAGCTGCCGGCACGAGGGCTGCTGGGCGCCGACGTCGACATCGCCGTCGGCCAGCGACTGGCATGCGTCGCGGCGGTCAACTGCCTCGCGGTAGGGGCGGCCGCCGTCGGGTCGCTCGATCGGCTGCGCATCGTCCAGATGCTGGTGTTCGTCGCGTCCACACCGGATTTCGGCGACCATGCCACGGTGGCCGACGGCGCGACACGCCTGCTGCTCGACGTGCTGGGCGAGGACGGCGCCCATGCCCGGACGGCGATCGGGGTAGCCGGCCTGCCGCGCAGCTCTCCCGTCGAGATCCAGATGATCTGCACCTGGAACGCGACGTCGTGAGGCACGGCGCTGTCAGGCCCCGGGGTGGCCTGCCGATGAGGGCCTGCCGATGAGCCCCTTCGACGGGATCCTGGCCATGCTCGGTCGTGACGACGTGGACCTGCCGACCCCCGTCGTGCTGGCGGACGTCATGCAGCGCAACATCGCGGCGATGCAGGAGTTCGCCACCACGCATGGCGTCGCTCTGCGTCCCCATGTCAAGACGCACAAGTGCGTCGAGATCGGTCGCCTGCAGCTCGACGCGGGGGCGGTCGGGATCACCGCGGGCACCGTGGGCGAGGCCGAGGTCTTCGCCGAGGCCGGGTTCCCCGACATCTTCATCGCCTACCCGTTGTGGGCGTCGGGATCCAAGCCGTCGCGGATCCGCCGACTCGCGCAGGCGGCTCGGCTGCGGATCGGGACGGACGGGCCAGAGGCGATCGAGCGACTGGCCGCGGCCCTGGGCGAAGCCGTCGAGCTGGTCGAGATGGTAGTCGAGATCGACTGCGGGGCAGGCAGATCCGGGACCCGCCCGGAACACGCCGGTGCACTCGCCGCGCTGGCCCGCGACCGTGGCCTCCGTCCGGTCGGGGTGTACACCTATCCCGGACACGGCGGAGCCGATCGCGAGTCCCGCGTCCGTGCCGCGCATGACCAGACCGTCGCCCTGACGGCCGCCGTCCGCAGCCTGGCGTCGGTCGGCGTCACGGCGGAGGTCGTGAGCGCGGGATCGACCCCGACGGCCGCATACAGCCCCGGTGGTCCGGTGACCGAGCTGCGCCCGGGGGAGTACGTGTTCGGTGACCTGGACACCGTGCGGCTCGGAGCCTGTCTGCCCGAGCAGGTCGCGCTCTTCGTCGCCTCGACGGTCGTCAGCGACCAGGTGCCTGGGCAGGTCATCGTCGATGTGGGGACGAAGGCCCTCGGCCGGGAAGGGAATCCCCGGAAGGGCTACGGACGAGTGGCGTCGGGCGGGACGATGGTGGACGGACCGGAGCTCTTCCGGCTCAACGAGTACCACGGCTATCTGCGTATGCCGACGAGCGGCCGGCTGTCGGTGGGGCAGGCTGTCGCCGTGATCCCCAACCACGTATGCCCGGTCGTCAACAGCTTCGACGAGCTGGTGGTGACCCGGACCGACGCGACCGAATGGTGGACCTGGCAGGTGGCCGCGCGTGGCCGCCTGCGCTGAGCGAGGCGACGAAGGAGAGGTGGGTCGTATGCGGTTGAACGGCGTCAGGGCCGTCATCACGGGAGCGACCAGTGGGATCGGGCAGGCGACCGTCGACCTGTTCCGGTCCGAAGGGGCACAGCTCGTACTGACCGGACGGCGGGAGGAGATGCCGGGTCTGGCTCCGGACGAGCTGTACCTGTCGGGCGACCTCGTCGACGAGGACTTCGCGGGTCGGCTCGCCGACGCCACGGCCCGACGGTTCGGCGAGATCGACGCGGTGGTGCTGTGCCATGGCCTGCAGCGATCGAGCCCGCTCGTCGACATGCCCCTGGAGGAGGCCCGGGCGGTCCTCGACGGCAACCTGTTGAGCACGTTCCTCGCCATGAAGCACCTGGCGCCCCTGGCGTCGGATGCCGGCGCCTCGATCGTGTGCGTGAGCTCGCGACTCGGCATGATCGGCAAGGCGGAGGAGACCCTGTACTCCGCGGCCAAGGGCGGCGTGATCGCCCTGGCCCGGGGTGCCGCGATCGAGTGGGCGCCCCGGAACATCCGCGTCAACGTGGTGGCACCGGGCTTGACCCTGACGCCGGTCATCGAGGCCGCGATCAACCGGGCCCCGGACGCCGACGCCTATCGCCGGATGCGCGAGGAGTCGATCCCGCTCGGCCGGATCGCGACGGCCGAGGAGGTCGCCTACGCGATCGTCTTCCTCAGCTCGCGTGAGGCTTCACACATCACCGGCGCCGTCCTGCCGGTGGACGGTGGATACACGGCCGCCTGAGCGCATCCCCTTGGGGCTCAGCCCCGCCGCAGCCCGAACGCCGCCAAGGGCATGGGGGTAGCCCAGGCGATCGACCCGGCACCCCTTCCTGCATGAGACTGTCCGAATGGGTCGGATTCATGCAGGGAGACCCGCCTGACGCCCACGTCCGGGAGCAAGCGGCGTGAGCTGGACCTGCTTCGCGAGCTCGTATGCCGTGGGGCGGTCGTCTTCGTCGGCCACGAAGACTCGACCGATGAGCAGGGCAGCCCGATGCGGTATGTCGATCCTGGCCATGCCACCCGGCGTGTCGCCGTCCCATGACGGTGCGCACAGCAGGAAGTCGCCGGCGGCCGTTCCGGTCGTGCGCCGGCCGACATAGGCGAAGGTGGCGCCGCTCGCCGGGTCGGTGAACTGCACGCAGTAGTAGCGGTCGTCCATGTCCGGCACGTGCAGCACTCGCGGCCCGTCCTTCACGTCCAGCCATCCGCCGATGTAGAGCAGGTCGTCCGTGCCGGTCGCGACGACGCTTCCGCTCGCCGCGGATCGGGATGGGCTCTCCGGTACGGCGTAGAGCGTGTTGACCGGGATCGGACCGCCGCCCAAGCCGCGTTTCGTGAGGATGCGGTGGAAGCCGCCCACGGTGATCCGCGGCCAGAGGCAGATGAAGACGACCGTTCCGACCGCCCACACACCCGCCGCCGTCGCGGCGAGCAGGACGACCGCCTGCACGCCGCCGCCGATGATCCGGCTGGTGACGACCCACGCGAAGAGGGCCAGGATGACGATCGTGACCGGGGTGCCGTGTCTCAGGACGAGGCGATTCACCGCCGCACCTCGACCACCGGCGGGACGTGGTAGTCGCCGTCGACGATGGCGACGCCCGGCAGGTAGGCACGGAGCATGAGCGTGAACCGTCCGGGAGGGGTGGCGAGCCAGTTCTGTGCAGCACCGGGCGGCTGCTGCGATTGCAGCAGGATGTCGACGGAGCCGTCGGCGTTCGTCACCAGGCCGGAGTGGCTGTCGACGCTCGACGGTCCGGTCGGGCTGCTGACCAGATAGCCGCCGGGGTCGGTCGCGGTGAGCGACCAGAAGGCGTCGTTCGGGGGGAGCCCGCCGGCCGCGAAGTGGAGGCGGTAGGCGTGCGCGCCGCGCAGACGCGCCCCGGCAGCATCCGTGGTCGCGGTCCAGTAGGCGGCCTCCTCGAACACGTTGACCACCGGGAGGGCCTTCTGCAGCGCGGCACGCACCAGCAGTCCGCTGCCCGGGTGACCAGCCTTGCGGATCGCACTCCAGCCGTCGACCGTCGTCGTCTCACGCCGCGCCACGGCGTTCAACACCAGAACCGTGGTCAGGAACGCGAAGGTCAGGCCCATGATCACGCCCTGCACGACTCCGGAATGAGCCACCCAGGCGAGGAAGCCGGTCATGACGAGAGCCATATCACAGCACTCCGACCACAAGGCCGGGCGGGCGTCGTCAGCGACGGTCGGGGCTGATCCAGCGAAGGCCCTCGAAGCGGGCGAAGTCGCTGTCGAAGGAGCAGATGTCGGTCCCGTGCTCGATGGCGAGCGCGGCGAGGTGCGCGTCGGTGGCGAGGTTCCCGCGCAGGTCGCTGCTGACCAGGAGCCGGCCGAGGATGTCGCGGTGCCGGGCTCCGGGGGTCGGCACCCAGGCCTGGTCGGCGTCGAGCCAGTCGGTGATGTAGCTCCATGCGTCCGCCGGGGTCAGCGGGCTCGCCGTCACCCGGGGGTGGGTGATGATGCGTTGGAACGCCATCAGCGACACCCATGGCAGCCCGACGCGTTCGACGCCGTTCATCGTCTCCTCCAGCCACGTGCGCGCGGTGGTGTGGAAGTGGGACTGGCTGTCGACGGCATAGAGCAGGACGTTGGCGTCGACGATCACCGGGGTCCCTCGGCGTCGTCGTGGTCGAGCAGCTCCAGCGTGTCGGCGATGTCGGTGACGTCGACCTTCAGCCCGACGCTCGCCGTCCGTTGCCGGAACCGCGTGGTCTTCTGCTCACGCGCGAGGCCCGCGCGGGCAAGCTCGTTGACGGCCTCGCCCAAGCCGATGCGGCGTTCCCGGCGCAGCCGTTCGGCCGCCGCGGCGACCTCCGGGTCGAGCCGCACCGTGGTCCTCATACCCTCAAGGTAGCACTACAGATTCAATCGATCCGCATCAGTGATGCATCCCTGGGGACGCAGCCAGGCCCCGCGGTCAGGCCCGCGGGCGGTAGACGCCGGCGTCGATGTCCGCGAGGAGGCCCTCCTGCTCCGGCGCCCAGCCGAGCAGCTCGCGGGTCCGGACTGCCGAGGCGGGCTGGTCGACGGCGGCGAGGGCGCCGAGGAACCCGAGGGTCTCCGGGGCCACGGGCCGGACCGGCATACCGAGATCACGGCCGATCGCGGTGGCGATCTCGCGGAACGCGATGCCTTCATCGCCGACCGCATGCAGCACGGACCCGGCGGGAGCGTCTTCGAGCGCGAGCCGGAAGAGGCGCCCGGCGTCGGCGACGTGGACGGCGGGCCAGCGCGCGCTCCCGTCGCCGACGTAGCCGGACACGCCGTTCGAGGCCGCGATCTCGGCGAGCCGCGCGACGAAACCGTGCGAGTCGCCGGCACCGTGGACGGAGCGGGGCAGTCGCAGGACCGAGACCCGCACGCCGTCGCCGGCCAGGTCCAGAGCGAGGGCAGCGTTCGCCGCACGCGCTCCCACCGGCCCCACGGCAGGGGCCGGGTCGTCCTCGGTTGCCGTCCTCCCCGGCAGAGCGGGGGTGCCGGAGGTCACGACGAGCGGCTTGCCCGTGCCCCGCAGCGCCTCGCCGAGCGTCCGGATCGCCTCGGCATCGACAGCAGCGGCCGCAGCGAAGTCCGCGAAGTCGTGGCGGAACGCCAGATGCACGACGCCGTCCGCGGCGGCCGCCTCGCGACGCAGTGCCTCCACGTCCGTGAGGTCTCCCCGGACGGGCACCGCCCCGCGGCGCTCCAGGGTCTGCGCCGACGCGTCCGATCGCGCCAGCCCGACGACCTCGTGCCCGGCGCCGACGAGCTCGGGCAGCACCGTCGAGCCGACCCAGCCCGAGCCTCCGGTCACGAATACCTTCATGGTGTCCCTCTCGATAGCAGTGAATGCCATCACCTTACAGCACGCGATGGCATTCACTGCTATCACTTAGACTGGTATGCATGGGACGCTGGCAACCGGACGCGCGAGGCCGCCTCGCGAAGGCTGCCTACGAGCTCTACGCGGAACAGGGATACGCGCAGACCACCGGTGCCGAGATCGCGCAGCGGGCGGGCATGCACGAGCGGTCGGTGTTCCGGCTCTTCGGCGACAAGCGCGACGTTCCCTTCCACGGCATGGACGAGGTCGCGGCCGACTTCGCCGCCGTGATCCAGGACGCCCCCGCCGGGTCGACCGCGATCGAGTGGGCACAGCTCGCCGTCGAGGCACGATGCCGGCTCATGCAGCAGCACCCGCAGCACATCAGACTCCGCCGGACGGTCGTCCTCAGCAGCGCCGAGCTCCGGGAGCGCGACCTCGCCAAGCACGCCGAGCTCGCCGCGGTCATCGCGACGGCGATCCGCCGACGAGGCGCCTCTCCGGCGGCCGCCAAGCTCGCGGCCGAGGCCTGCATGGTCGCCTTCCGGGTCAGCGTCGAGCGCTGGGCGTCCGACCCGAGCCCCGGCGACCTCGTCGAGACCTTCCGCAGCACCCTGGGTGAGCTCACCGCCGTCCTCACCGATCGCACCACCGTGGCCACGAACGGCGAGGGACGGCGGAGCCTCGCACCCTGACGTGCCCCCAACCCTCCCCGGACGGGTCGGGAGAGCCATATCTTGGAGGGATGACGACCCTCGTGACGAAGCTTCGGATCGGCGACTGGGACGAGTCGGCTCTCGAGGAGCTCGGCGACGGACGCAAGATCACCCGCGCCCAGGTCCGACTGGAGGACGGCGCCGACGGGCTGGAGTCCGGGTCGGCGAGCATGCTCGCCTACTACCGACCGGACGGGACGAGCGACTACGTGACCATGCTCCGCCTGTCCGGCCGGCTCGACGGGCGTGAGGGCACCTTCGCGTTGCGCGGCGATGGAGCCTACGACGGCACGACCGCGTCCGGACGGATGACCGTCATCCCCGGCTCCGGCACCGGAGGCCTGGACGGCATCAGCGGGAGCTGCGTCAGCGAGTCCACCCACGCCGACTACCCGTACATGCCCCTGACACTCACCTACGAGCTGACCTGAGCCCCCGCGGGCACCGACCGCGAGACGACCGCGCGGGCAGCGAGCACAGCCGCCCAGTCGCCCCGTGACGCTCGGCGGCGGGGCCCGACCCGGACCCGACGGCGGCTCTGGGGGAGCACCCATCGAAGGCGCGCATACTTCCGTCTGGTCGCGCGATGACGAGGCCGCGGGGCATCCCCTCGGCACCCCGCTCACCCCGGTCCGGAAGGAGGTCACGCCATGACCGGTCGACCCGTCGACCACACCACGGCGGGCGGCACTCGTCGCGACGACCTGGGTGCCGCTCGGGGTCGTCGTCGCGTCCGAGGCCGGGACGGCAGCCGCCGTCCTCGAGACGTATGCGACGCAGCACGCCTGAGCCGTCGCCCGCCCACCGCGGACCATCCATGAGGAGCCACACCCGTGCACACCGCATACTTCCCGATCGTCCTCGTCGTCGTGGTCTTCACCAGCCAGGTCGCGCTCGCGAGCCAGCGTGACTGGAAGTGCTCGAACTGCGGACACGTCTTCAGCATCCCGCCGCTCAAGGCGTCGCTCCTCCCGCACAGCTTCCCGATGCGCAAGCTCGCGACCTGCCCGAGCTGTGGGGCCCGCACCTGGGTCTCACCGGTGCCGAAGCAGAGATCGTCCTCGTAGGCCCCGACCCTGCCCGCCCCCTGGCGCTGGCAGGTCGCATCACGTCATGACGTATTACCACTCGCACCACATCCTCCTCACCAGTGCGGCGACGACCTGTGTCGCCACCGGGTCCCAGGACCCGCTCACCCAGAGAAGGAGACTCCACATGTCCGACGCGAAGAGGCTCACCATCCAGGACTTCCTGGCCCAGGACGACGCCGAGGAGGTGCGCGCCCTGGCCGCCAACTTCAACGCGGGCGCGTTCATGAACTGTCACTGCGCGGTCTTCGCCCAGACCGGCGTCTGGGTCGACGAGCTCGTCCCCGTCTTCCAGAAGCTCGACGCTCAGCTGGCCGTGGCCAACGAGCGGAAGGTCGCCGCCCTGACCCTCACGTGAGGTCGGGTCCCGTGCGGTGGGCGGGCAGACGTCCGCCCACCCTCCCGCACTCCACCCCCCTTGGGAGATGAGAACCCTTGTCCGTCATCGACATCCTGCAACCGTGGACCACGGCCGGCGTGGATAGCTACCGCGCCGGCATCGCCAAGCTCGTCGAGGCCAGTGGCGTCGCACCGCCGCCCCCCGGCTCCGAGCCGCCCGCGCTCGACCCGGCGCTCTTCGCATACTTCGCTCGGGCTGCCGAGCCGGAGGAGGCCACTCTCGGCCAGCTCACCGCGAGCTGGGCCCCCGCCCGCGACCGGCCGGCGAGCGTGCCCGCCGTCGCGGGGCGGGACGGGTTCGCACACCTGCCGGGCCTCGGGTATGCGAGGGTCCGCCGCGAGCGCGACGGGGAGACCGGCCCCGGTCGGGCCCTGCTCGCCGGGCTGGAGCCCGAGGACCGGCTGTCCCGCGCCGTCCAGGCGGTCACCCGCGACCTACCGAGCGCCGTCGCCTGCATCGAGCGGGCGGCCGGACACGGCAGCACCTCCGTCAGGGCCACCTGGCGCGAGCACGGCGCGGATCTCCACGCCGCGTGGGAGACCATCGAGCGTCTCGACCCGCAGCTGTCGAGCCTGCTCGGCACCGCTCTGGAGCAGGTGGTCCTCTTCCGCGAGGAGGACTGCAACTCCTTCGCGGATGCCGCCTATTTCGGCGCCGCCTTCTGCAACATGGCTCTCGGCTCCGGGGCGGTCTTCCTCGTCGAGGACCTGGCCCACCAGGGGGGACACAACGTCCTCATGGCGGCCGCGGCCAACCCCGCCCAGTGGTTCACCACCGATCCGGGCCGGGTGCCCGTCGACGGTGCGAGCGGGCACGGACGGGACCTCTACGTCCTCTGGCACGGGACGGTCACCGAAGCGCTCATGGCGGATGTCCTCCACCGCTGGCTGGAGGAGGCGACGGACGAGGAGCCGGCCGACGGGGAGACGGTCCACGAGCTGCGGGGGCGGTATGCCTTCGTCCTCACCCGGTTCTCCACGGACCTCGCGCGGCTGCGGCCGTACGGCGCGCTCATGACCCCCCTGGGCAACGAGCTCCTGGACGCCGTCGCCGAGGCCTGGGCGACGCACGTCCGCGTCGACGGTGAGTGGGTCGCCGGGGTCGACCTGACCGGGCAGGGCTACAACTTCTCCTACGAGACGTACTGCCGCCGACACCCCCTCCCTCGGGCGACGACGGCTGCGGGCAGGACCAGCTGATGTCCGTCGCGTCGGAGTCGCTGGGTCTCGGCACCTACCGGATGCGCGCCGACAACCCCGTGCACCGGGAGGCGCTCTGCACGGCGCTGGCCCACGGGTGGGGCGTCGTCGACACGGCCGGCAACTACGGCGACGGGTCCGCGGAGTCGCTGGTCGGCGCGTGCCTCGCGGATGCCGGCGGTCACGACGCCGTCGTCTGGACCAAGGCGGGCTACATCTCGCCGAGCCTGGCCCGGGCCCTCGGACCCGAGCTGCTGGCGCGGGCGGCTCGGCGGATCTCCGACGACGCCTACTACAGCCTGGACCCGGCCGTCATCGAGCTCAGCCTCGACGTGTCGCTCGACCGCCTGCGCCTCGACCACGTCGACACGCTCTTCCTCCACAACCCCGAGCACGCCCTGCTCGGCGGTGACCCGGGGGAGGCGCAGAGGGAGGAGAGGGTGGACGAGCAGCTCCGGGCCGCGCTCGAGGTCTGCGAGCGCCTCGTCCGGTGCGGTCGAGCCGGGTCCTACGGGGTGAGCAGCAGCGCGGTCACGCAGGAGGCGACCCCCGGGGCGTCCTCACCCGGCGAGGCGGACGCCCTCCGCCCGACCGCGGCGCTGAGCCTGCCGCGACTGCTGGGTCTCGCGACAAGCGTCCGGCCCGACCACTCCCTGAGGCACCGCCAGGTGCCCGTCAACCTCGTCGAGCGGGAGGCGCTGGCCGGCCCGGCCCCGACCATGGTCGAGCTGGCGCACGCCCACGGGATCAGGGTGGCGGCGCAGCGCCCGCTCACCGCCCGGACCGTCGGCGGCGTCGCGAGGCTGGTCGACGGTCCGCCGCCCGCCGAGGTGCGG
>JBDIAL010000055.1:0-17742 GCA_039812405.1 Nostocoides sp. | reverse complement strand
ACGCCAGACGAGCCAGCGCAGGGGGCTGCGCCAGCCCGCCGGGCGCACGGTGAGCACGCCGGTCCCCTCGGAGACGAAGAACCCGACGGCGGGGCGGAGCCGGTGCCGGACCGGCCGGGCCATGAGGGCCCGCGCCGGGTCGTCGTAGGGCGGGGCCGAGCGGGCCCGGTCGCCGATGACCTGGACCGCGGTCCACGGCCCGTGGCCGATGACCCGGGCGCTGACCAGTCCGCGTCCGACCCAGCGGGCCACCGCGGCGGACGGCCCGTGCAGGAGGAGGACGCCGGTGCTCACGGCGACGTCACAGGGCGCCCTTGGCGCTCGGTATGCCGGTGACGCGCGGGTCGCGCGCGACGGCGGCCCGCAGCGCCCGGGCGACCGCCTTGAACTGGGCCTCGACGATGTGGTGGGGGTCCCGGCCGGAGAGGACGCGGACGTGCAGCGCGATCCCGGCGTGGTGGGCGAGGGTCTCCATGACGTGCCGAGTCAGCGACCCGGTGTAGTGCCCGCCGATGAGGACGTACTCCTGCCCCGCCGGCTCCCCCTCGTGGACGGCGTAGGGCCGCCCGGCGACGTCGACGACGGCGAGGACGAGCGCCTCGTCGAGCGGCACCGTCGCGTCGCCGAACCGCGAGATGCCCGACTTGTCGCCGAGGGCCTCCCGCAGCGCGTCGCCGAGGACGATCGCGACGTCCTCGACGGTGTGGTGGACGTCGATGTCGATGTCGCCCTCGGCGTGGACGACGAGGTCGATGAGCGAGTGCTTGGCGAGCGAGACGAGCATGTGGTCGTAGAACGGCACGCCCGTCGAGACCTCGGCGGTGCCCGTGCCGTCGAGGTTGAGGGCGAGCTCGACCGTGCTCTCGCTCGTGCGCCGCGTGAGCTTCGCGGTGCGGTCGGTGACGTCGTTGCTCATGCGGGGTCCTCCCACGCTGCGCGGGGGACCCAGCGGCGTGGTTCGGAGGGGCGAAGCGGAGGAGAAGAGCGCCGTGGGGTGCTTCTCATGGACGGGCCTCCAGGTGTGCGGGGACGAGCTCGGCGAGGGCGTCGAGGAAGGCGGTCGTCTCCTCCGCCGTCCCGGCCGTCACCCGAAGATAGTGCGGGATGCCGACATCACGGATGAGGATGCCCCGGTCGAGGAGGGCCCGCCAGGTGGCCGGCGCGTCGGCGAGGCCCCCGAACAGGACGAAGTTGGCGTCGCTCGGGACCGGGTGGAGCCCGAGGCCGGGCAGGGTGTCGACGATCCGGTCGCGCTGCTCCTTGATCGCCTCGACCGTGCCGAGGAGCAGGTCGGTGTGCCGCAGCGCGGCCAGGGCGACGACCTGGCTCGGGGTCGACAGGTGGTAGGGCATGCGGACGAGGCGGAGCGCGTCGGCCACCTGCGGGTCGGCGGCGAGGTAGCCGAGGCGGCCGCCGGCCAGAGCGAACGCCTTGCTCATCGTCCGGGTCACGACGAGCCGCTCGCGCCCCGCGAGGAGGGTGAGCGCGCTCGGCGTGCCGGGCCGGGCGAACTCGGCATACGCCTCGTCGACGACGACGAGCGCGCCGGGCGCGGCGTCGTGGACGGCGGTGACGACGTCGAGCCCGAGCGCGGTGCCCGTCGGGTTGTTGGGCGAGCAGAGGAAGACGATGTCGGGCGCCAGCTCGGCCACCGTGCGGGCGGCCCGGGCGGCGGACAGGTCGAAGGGGCCCGTCGGCTCGCCGCGCCGGCCGTCCACCCACGCCGTGCCGGTCGTCCGGGTGATGATCGGGTGCATCGAGTAGGCCGGGGTGAACCCGAGCGCCGTCCGACCCGGGCCGCCGAAGGCCTGCAGGAGGTGGAGCAGCACCTCGTTGGAGCCGTTGGCGGCCCAGACCTGCCCGGGCTCGACCGGGGTGCCGGAGCGGGAGAGGTATGCCGCGAGGGCGGTCCGCAGCGCGGTCGCCTCCCGGTCGGGGTAGCGGTTGAGGTCGGGGACCGCCGCGGCCATCGCCGCCGTCACGTCGTCGACGACGGCCTGCGGCACGGGGTAGGAGCTCTCGTTGACGTTGAGCCGGACGGGGGCGTCGAGCTGCGGCGCGCCGTATGCCGTCTGTCCCCGCAGGTCCTCGCGGAGCAGGTCGCCGATGCCGGTCACCGGTGCCCCCCGAACCGGGCGGTGATCGCCTCCCCGTGGGCGGGCAGGTCCTCGGCCTCGGCGAGCGCGACGACGAGGTCCGCGATGTCGCCGAGGGCCGCGCGGGTGTAGTCGACGACGTGGATGCCGCGCAGGAACGACTGGACGGACAGCCCGCTGGAGTGGCAGGCGCACCCCCCGGTCGGCAGGACGTGGTTGGACCCGGCGGCATAGTCCCCGAGGCTCACCGGGGCCCACGGCCCGACGAAGATCGCCCCGGCGTTGCGCACCCGGGCGGCCACCTCGGCCGCGTCGCGGGTGTGGATCTCGAGGTGCTCGGCGGCATAGGCGTCGGCGACGGCGAGGCCCTGGTCGACGTCGTCGACGAGGACGACGGCCGACTGGCTCCCGGTGAGGGCCGCGCGGATCCGCTCGGAGTGCTTCGTCGCGGCCGCTCGCTGCTCGAGGGCGGTGGCGACCGCCTCGGCGAGCTCGGCGCCGTCGGTGACGAGGACGCTCGCGGCGAGGACGTCGTGCTCGGCCTGGCTGATCAGGTCGGCGGCGACGAGGTCGGCGTCGGCCGAGTCGTCGGCGAGCACGAGGATCTCGGTCGGCCCGGCCTCCGCGTCGATGCCCACGACGCCGCGGAGCAGCCGCTTGGCCGCCGCGACGTAGACGTTGCCCGGGCCGGTGACGAGCGAGACCGGCTCGCAGACGTCGTCGCCGTCGGCGAAGCCGTGGGCGAGGCCGGCGATCGCCTGGGCGCCGCCCATGGCATACACCTCCGTCACCCCGAGGAGCCCGCAGGCGGCGAGGATCGTCGGGTGCGGCGCTCCCGCGAAGGCGGGCGGGTTGTCACGCTGCGGCGGGCTCGCCACGGCGAGGGAGCCGACCCCGGCCTCCTGGGCGGGGACGACGTTCATGACGACGCTGCTCGGGTAGACCGCCCGCCCGCCCGGGACGTAGAGCCCGACCCGGTCGACGGGCACCCACCGCTCGGTGACGGTGCCGCCCTCGACGACCCGGGTCGTCGTGTCGGTGCGCCGCTGGTCGGCGTGGACGAGCCGGGCTCGTCGGATCGACTCCTCGAGGGCCACCCGGACCTGCGGGTCGAGGGCGGCCACGGCGGCGGCGATCGTGTCCGCCGGCACCCGGATCCGGTCGGGACGCACCCCGTCGAGTCGCTCGGCGTGGTCGCGCAGGGCGTCCGCCCCGCGGTCGCGGACGTCGTCGCAGATGGGGCGGACGACGGCGAGCGCCGCCTCGACGTCGAGCTCGGCGCGGGGCATGAGGACCCGCAGCTCGCGGGCCCCGAGGTCCCGGCCCCGGATGTCGAGCGTCGTCATCATGGGCGAGAGTCTAGGAGCCCTCCCCGACGGCCCGGCCCGCACGTCCACCCGCTGGCGGTCCCGTCCACGAGTCGAGGTATGAGGGGACCACCGCAGGGTCCGTCATTACCTCGAACGGCGAGCAGGGCCCGCGAGTCGAGGTATGCGGGGACCACCGCAGGGACATCGCATACCTCCACCCAGCCCAGGCCCCGCCCGGTCGAGGTATGCCATGGCCACCGCCGGGTCCGTCATTACCTCGACCCAGCCAGGCCCCGGCCACGGGGCAGGTCAGGGGGAGTCGTAGAAGGCGCGGCGCATCGCGGCCCGGGCCCGGCGGGAGACGCGGCGGTAGCGCTCGGCCAGCTGCTGGCCCGAGGCCGGGGGCAGGCCGAGGATGCGGGCCACCCCGTTGGCGTCCTGGACGTCCGACGGCAGGCTGTCCATCGGCCGGCCCCGGAAGAGCATGGAGGCGTTGCGCATCCGCGAGGCGAGGGACCAGGCCTCGCCGAGCGAGGCGACCGTGTCGGCGTCGAGGTACCCGCCCGCCCGCGCCGCGGCGAGGGCGTCGAGGGTGCCCGTCGTGCGGAGGGCCGGATCCTCGTGGGCGTGGCACATCTGGACCAGCTGGACGGTCCACTCGACGTCCGACAGGCCCCCCTCGCCGAGCTTGAAGTGCGTCCGGCGGTCGGCGCCGCGCGGCAGCCGCTCGGACTCCATCCGGGCCTTGAGGGTGCGGACCTCCCGGACCTGGGCCGGCGTGAGCCCGCCGGCGGGCCAGCGGAGCGGGTCGACGAGCCGGGTGAACCGCTCGCCGAGCTCGGCGTCGCCGGCCAGCGGCGTGGCGCGCAGCAGCGCCTGCGCCTCCCAGACGAGCGACCACCGGGCGTAGTAGGCCTCGTAGGACGCGAAGGAGCGGATGATCGGCCCGCTCCTGCCCTCGGGCCGCAGGTCGGAGTCGACGGGCAGCGCCGGGTCGGGCCCCTGCTGGCTCAGGTACCGGCGCAGCAGCTGGACGACGGCGGTCGCCTGCTCCTGGGCCGGCGCCTCGGCCGCCCCGGGGAGCGGGTCGTGGACGAAGATGACGTCGGCGTCGCTGGCATACCCCGCCTCTCCCCCGCCGAGACGGCCCATCCCGACGACGAGGATGCGGGTGTCCATGGGTCGTCCGCTCGTCTCGACAACCTGCCGGATCGCGACGTCCAGGGTCGCCTGGAGCAGCGCGGCGGACAGGTCGGTGAGGGCGCGGCCCACCGCGGTGAGCCCGACCCCGCCGTCGAGGTCGGCGACCGCGACCCGGAACAGCTCGGTGCGCCGGATCGCCCGGATCGCCGCGACCGCCTCCTCGGGTGTCGAGCGGCGCGAGGCCGCCGCGCCCATCCGCCGCGCGATGTCGTCGCGGGACCGGGGGGTCGTGCCCGACGTGTCGCCGAGCAGGCGCACGGCCTCGGGGGCGCTGATGAGCAGGTCGGCGGCGAACCGGCTCCGCCCGAGGACGTGGGCGAGCCGCTCGGCCGCGGACCCCTCGTCGCGGAGCATCTTGAGATACCAGTGGCTCGAGCCGAGGGACTCGCTGACCTTGCGGAAGGCGAGCAGCCCGGCGTCGGGGTCGGCCTCGTCGGCGAACCAGCCGAGCATGACCGGCAGGAGCGTCCGCTGGATCGCGGCCCGGCGGGAGACGCCCGCGGTGAGCGCCTCGAGGTGCCGCAGCGCGCCGCCGGGGTCGCGGAAGCCGAGTGCCGCCAGCCGGTCCCGGGCCGCCTCGGGCGAGAGCCGCGCCTCGTCGCTGGACAGCCGGGCCACCGCGGCGAGGAGGGGCCGGTAGAAGAGCCGCTCGTGGATGCGGCGCACCTCCCGGGCCTGGGCCTGCCACGCCCGGACGACCTCGGCCTCGGCGTCGCCCCGGCAGCCGATCCCCCGCCCGAGCCGGCGCAGGTCCGCCCGGTCGGTCGGCATGAGATGGGTGCGCCGCAGGCGGAAGAGCTGGATCCGGTGCTCGAGGGTGCGCAGGAGCCGGTATGCCGTGTCGAGGGCGGCCGCCTCCTCGCGCCCGACGTAGCCCCCGGCGGAGAGGGCGGCCAGCGCGTCGAGGGTGTTGCGCGACCGCAGCCGCTCGTCGCTGCGGCCGTGGACGAGCTGGAGGAGCTGGACGCTGAACTCGACGTCGCGCAGCCCCCCGGGCCCCAGCTTCAGCTGCCGTCCGGCCTCGGCCGCGGGCACGTGCTGCTCCACCCGGCGCCGCATGGCCTGGACGTCGACGACGAAGTCGGGGCGCCCCGCCGCCTCCCACACCATCGGCCAGACCGCCGCGAGGTAGGCCTCCCCGAGGGCCCGGTCACCGGCCACCGGCCGCGCCTTGAGCAGCGCCTGGAACTCCCACGTCTTGGCCCACCGCTCGTAGTAGGAGCGATGGCTCGCCACGGTCCGCACGAGCGGTCCCTGGCTGCCCTCGGGGCGCAGCGCGGCGTCGACGGCCCACAGCCGGCCGTGGGCCGTGGCCGCCGAGCAGGCCCGCATGAGCCGGGTCGCGAGGGCGGTGGCGGCGGCCACCCCGACCTCCTCGTCGAGGCCGGGCGCCGGCTCGCCGACGAAGATGACGTCGACGTCGCTCACGTAGTTGAGCTCGTGGCCCCCCGTCTTGCCCATGCCGAGGACGGCGAGGTCGCACCGCTCGGCCTCGACGGGCAGCTCCGCCACCGCGATGGCCAGCGCCCCCTCGAGGGCCGCCTCGGCGAGGTCGGCGAGGGCGGCCGCGGTCCGGGGCAGGCGCTCGACGGCGTCGGGCGAGGTCACGTCGAGGGCCGCGATCCCGAGCAGCTCTCGACGGTAGGCCACGCGCAGGGCGTCGTCGGGCGTCAGCCCGCCGGGCTCGGAGACCGCCGTGACGAGGTCGCGGATCCGCTCGGCGACCGAGCGCTGCTGGGCCTCGACGACGCAGCGCCAGTGCTCGGGATGGGCGACGAGATGGTCGCCGAGGGCCCGGGAGGCGCCGAGGACGGCGAGCAGCCGCTGGCGGCCCACCCCGGGGTGGCGCAGCTCGGCGAGCAGGTGCGAGACGTCGAGGTCGCGGTCCTCGCCACGGCGCCCCTCCTGGCGACGGAGCGACTCCATGAGCCGCACGAGGGCGAGGAGGGCGAGGTCGGGGTCGGCGACCTGGGACAGGGCGTCGGTCAGCCCGTCGCTGAACAGGTCGTCGAGCGGGTCGACGAGCCCGCCGAGCGCGGGGTCGGCGAGCAGCCGCTCGGCCCGGGCCGGGTCGGCGAAGCCCAGCCGGGCGAGGGTCGCCCCGGTGCTCGCTGCGCGCATTCGTACCATCGGCTCAGGACACCGGCCGGACTCAGAGCAGCGGCAGGTAGCGGCCGAGCTCGAACGCGGTCACCTGGTTGCGGTAGTCGTTCCACTCGGCGCGCTTGTTGCGCAGGAAGTACTCGAAGACGTGGTCCCCGAGCGTCTCGGCGACCAGCTCGCTGCGCTCCATCGCGGCGATGGCCCCGTCGAGCGAGGCGGGCAGCGGGTCGATCCCCATGGCCCGCCGCTCGTCCTCGGTGAGCCGCCACACGTCGTCCTCGGTCTCCGTCGGCAGCTCGTACTCCTCCTCGACGCCCTTGAGGCCGGCGGCCAGCAGCACGGCATACGCGAGGTAGGGGTTGCAGGCGGGGTCGAGGGTGCGGACCTCGACGCGGGTGCTGTTGCCCTTGCGGGGCTTGTACATGGGCACCCGGACCATGGCGGACCGGTTGTTGTGGCCCCAGGTGAGGTATGCGGGAGCCTCCCCGCCGCCCCACAGCCGCTTGTAGGAGTTGACCCACTGGTTGGTCACCGCGGTGATCTCGGCACCGTGCCGCAGGAGGCCGGCGATGAAGCGCCGTCCCGTCGTCGACAGCTGGTAGGGCGCGCCCGCCTCGTAGAAGGCGTTGGCGTCACCCTCGAAGAGGGACATGTGGGTATGCATGCCGGAGCCCGGGTACTCCGCGAAGACCTTGGGCATGAACGTCGCGTAGATGCCCTGCTCGAGCGCCACCTCCTTGATGACGGTGCGGAAGGTCATGATGTTGTCCGCCATGGTCAGGGCGTCGGCGTAGCGCAGGTCGATCTCGTTCTGTCCCGGCGCCCCCTCGTGATGGGAGAACTCGACGGAGATGCCCATCGACTCGAGCATCGTGATGGCCGAGCGCCGGAAGTCCTGGCCGCTGCCACCGGCCACGTGGTCGAAGTAGCCGGCGGTGTCGATGGGGACGGCGTGCTCGCCGCTCTGGGCGCTGCGCTCCAGGAGGAAGAACTCGATCTCGGGGTGGATGTAGAAGGTGAAGCCCGCGTCGGCCGCCCGGCCGAGGGCCCGCTTGAGGACCTGCCGGGGGTCGGCGATGCTCGGGCTCCCGTCGGGCAGGGAGATGTCGCAGAACATCCGGGCCGTCCCCGGGTTCTCGCCCCGCCACGGGAGGATCTGGAAGGTCGACGGGTCGGGCCGGGCCAGCATGTCGGCCTCGTAGATCCGGGCGAAGCCTTCGATGACCGAGCCGTCGAACCCGATGCCCTCGGCGAAGGCGCCCTCGAGCTCGGCCGGTGCGACGGCGACCGACTTCAGGGTGCCGAGGACGTCGGTGAACCACAGCCGCACGAAACGGATGTCGCGCTCCTCGATGGTGCGCAGCACGAACTCCTGTTGCCGGTCCATGGTCGTCATCCTGCCCTACCGCATAGGCCGGCGGGCCCGGTGGTGACCCACCGGACCCGCCGGATGTGCGCCGGCGCGGGCGTCAGCTCGCCGTGGCGGCCGCGGCCGCCTTCTCGGCCTCGTGCTCGGCGAGCGTCGAGGCGACGACCTGGTCCATCTCCCACGTCCGGAAGCCGCTGCGCACGCCCCAGACGTACGTGATGACGCCGAGGACGATGACGGCCAGCGAGTCGGTCCCGTAGTGCAGCCGGGGCATCGGGCCGGTGTCGCCGAAGTAGGCGATGAAGGTGGCCCCCACGAGGGCCACGAGCACCCACACGCCGGAGCGGATGTGGCCGCGCCCCTCGGGAGTGCTGATCGCCCACAGCGCCGCGACGAAGGCCGCGGTCAGCCCGATGAAGACGGGCAGGTAGACCCCGATGGACCAGTGCGTGACCTGCATGCTCGCGGCGAACAGCCAGCCGGACTTGGCGCCGACGACGACCCACACGACGGCGAACACGAGGGACAGCACGCCGGAGGAGGTCCGGGGGGACCACCCGGCCCGCACCGAGGCATACGAGGAGTAGATCGGCAAACCGAGGATGACGACGGTCATGACGTTGATCATCGTCATCCAGCCGGCGAAGAAGACGAGCAGCAGCGAGCAGAGGTAGCCCGCCGCGCCCCAGAAGGCGCCGCCCGGGATCTTGATCGGGCGCGGCAGCTCGGGCGCGACCCTGCGGAACACTGCCATCGCCGGACCGGCCATGAGGTAGTTGAGGACCATCGCCGAGGAGACCATGCCGACGAACGTGTACCACGACGGCACCGGCAGGAAGAGGAGGAAGCCGACGGCGGTCGAGACGGTGAGGGCCACCCACGGGACGCCCCAGCGGTTCATCCGCTGCATGCCCTGCGGCAGCTCGGAGTTGACCGACATGGAGTAGAGGGTGCGGCCGCCGAGCCCGACGAACACCCAGCCGGTCGCCGAGGGCGAGAGGACGGCGTCGGAGAGCAGGACGAGCGCGAACCAGGTGAAGCCCGCCGCCGACACGGCCGCCAGGAGCGGCTCGGACGCCCAGTGCGAGGCCATGAGCCCGGCCCAGTCTCCCGCGGTCACCTTGGCGTCCTGCCAGTTGATGGCGCCGACGAAGGCGATCTGCAGGAGGGTGTAGATGACGAGCGGGATGATGAGCCCGCCGATGAGCATGGCGAGGGGGATGTTCTTCTTGGGGTTGATGACCTCGCCGCCGAAGTCGACGATCTGGCGGATGCCGGCGTAGGCGAAGACGATCCCACCGCCGGACACGGCGCCGAGCACCGCGCCCCAGCCCATCGGGGCGAACCCGCCGTGCTCGTGGAAGTTGGCGCCCTTGAAGGCGCTGAACATGAGCAGGAAGGTGAGGGTGGGGACGACGAGCTTCCAGATCGTGACGACCTTGTTGGACTCGGTGAGCAGCTTGGCCCCGAAGATGTTGAGGCCGAAGAAGATGCACAGGACGACCCAGCCCACGACGATGCCGTTGGGGAACTTCAGCATGACCGGCCCGCCGGCCTCGTGCTTGAGGAAGTCGAGTCCCGGCCAGTGGCCGCCGACGTAGGTGAGGACGGCCTGGGTCTCGATGACCGGCATCGCGACGACGGCGAGCAGGTAGCCCCAGCCGTTGAGCCACGACAGGAAGGCGCCGTGCGTCATCCGCGGGTAGCGCACGCCGCCGCCGGAGCGCGGCAGCATCGTGCCGAGTTCCATCCAGGCGACGCCGATGATCCCGAAGAAGACGGCGCCGATGAGCCAGGCCACGATGGCGGCGGGCCCGGACCGCGACACGGCGGCGAGCGTGGCGAGCAGCCAGCCGGACCCGATCTGGATGCTGACGGCGAGGCCGATCAGGCTGAACAGGCCGATCGTCCGTTTCAGGTGCTTGTCGCTGGCTTCGTACTCGGTCTCTACTACGTCGGCTGACACGAGGATCGTCTCCTGGGAGGTCGGTGGATCAGTGGGCAGCTGGACTGGGAGGGGATGCACGACCACGACGTCGTGCCGACCGCATGCCGGTGGCTCACACCTGTGGGTTCCTGAGAAGAACCGGCCCGACGGACCCTTTTGTCGGGTCCGCCGGGTGACATTGAACACGACGGCATGGTCGTCGTCCAGTAACGTCGCGGTCACTTCGGTTTTGCCGCCGGGTCCGCCGGCGGCATGCCCGCCGGGTCTGCGGCGGCATGCCTCGACCTGGACCGGGCGGGTCCCCAGGTCCGTCGGCAGCCCAGGTGACGTCAGGGGCGGGTGCGTCGGCCCTGCGTGTCGTCGGGCTGGACGAGCTGGTCGACCCCGAGATAGTCGGCGGTCCGGGCCATCCGCACCTGGATGGCCCCGATCTCGCGGACGGCGGTCTTCACGGTGGCCCGGTCGATCCGGCTCAGCCGGTCGCGGCGCAGCACGTCGGTCGGCCTCCGGCCCGCCTCGATCTCGGAGATCTGGTACTGCAGGCGCAGGTGCTGGAGCACGTCGAACACCTCGATGAGCTGGGCGGCCTGGGCCGTCGGCAGGATCCGCGAGCCCGCTGCGGCGCGCAGCCGGCTCGTCGTATGCAGCTCGGCGGACCCCGCGGCGAGGGCCGCCCACCGCGCCATGTTGACGACCGGCAGGAGGGCGGCCGCCTTGAGGTCCAGCTCGCTCCCCCGGCCCGACAGCACGTCGCGCACCGAGCGCACCCGGGCGCGGGCGGACAGGGCGAGGTCGAGGACGAGCCGGACCGTCGCCGGATGGCGCCGGAAGTCCCCGAAGACGGTGAGCACCTCCGGCAGGCCCGGGTCCCCGTGGATGGGGCGGGCGTCGACGAGGAGCGAGCCCATGATCGCCCCCTTGTTCTCCTCGGGGCGGGCCAGCCAGCGCAGGCCGGCCCGGCGCCACTCCGCGTTGGTCCGGGAGAACGCGGCCCGGGCCGGGGTGACACCGTGGGTGTCGATGCCGATCCCCGCTCGGGCGAGGACGTCCATGACCTCGGCGAAGACGGCGCGGTAGCGCTCCTGCTCGGCGGGCTCGACGTCGGCGGCGAAGGCGACGGCCGCGTCGAGGTCGGAGCCCGGCGCCGCCTCCCGGCGCCCGTTGCTGCCGAGCGAGAGCCACGTGAAGGCGTCCGTCGACAGCTCCGGGTGCTCCGCGAACACCAGGACGACGGCCCGTCGGACCATGGCGTCGACGATGGCCGAGTATGTCGCGATGACCCGGCCGGAGGCGAGGCCCCGGTGCAGGACCGGGCCGAGCTGCTGCGGCACCCGGCGGCCCCGCTCCACGAGCTCCTCGATGTCGGCGGCCCGCCGGATCTCGTCGCGCGTCGGGATGCCGACGGTCGGGGCGGACAGGACGAAGTCGCGCCAGTCGAGCATGCCGACCAGGTCGCCGGAGCGGGCGAGGACCGGGAGGAACTCGGTGCCCTCGTCGATGAGGTCGCTCAGGGCGTCCACCGTCGACGTGCCGGACTCCACGCTCGTCACGGGGAAGCGCATCACCGCCTCGGCCGGGGTGTCGCCGGAGCGGCCCTCGACGACGATCCGGCGCAGCAGCCGGGACTGCGAGATGAGGCCGTACCGCCCGGGGCCCACCCGGACCGCCGCGCACGGCCAGTGCTGCTCGGTCATGAGCCGGGCCACCTCGGCGACCGGGGTGCTCGGCTCGACGACGAGGGGCGGGGCCTCGATGAGGTCGTCGACGACGAGGAAGGACGGCGCGATCATCGGCAGCCGCGAGGTGGCCTGGAGCTGACCGGCGAGGAAGTGGGCCCCGGTCTCGGAGAGGAAGGCCCCCGAGACGAGGGACCCGGGGATCCGGGCCACGGTCGCCTCGGTCGCGGCGACCGCCCGCGGGCCCATGGCGTCCCGGTTGAGCAGGGCCGAGAAGCCGAACAGCCCACCCCGCCCGATCCGCTCCTGCGGCGTCTGCGACAGCTCGTCGGGGTCCACCGACAGCGACACCTCGCCGTCGAGGACGAGGTAGACGTCGGCCGGCGGCTGGGCGAAGGCGTCGAGGACCAGCTGGCCGGGCCGGTACCGCTCGGTGACGGCGTCCGCGGCGGCCCGGTCGAGCACCTCGGGCGGGAGGGAGTCCAGGGGTGGGCAGTGCTCGAGCAGGTCGCGGAGCCGCTGGGTCATCGCCTCGCCTCGTCGGTCGGGTGCGGGGTCGGGGCGCGCGCGAGCCGACGGCCCACGATCCTGCACCCCGGAGGAAGCCTACGATGCCCCCATGAGCGACTCCACCTCCCCGGTCGAGGTCACCGCCCCCTACGGGACGGGAGCCCAGGCCGCACCGCAGCGCCGAATCCGGGTCCCCCACCTCCAGGCCATGACCGACCGGGGGGAGAAGTGGGCCATGCTCACGGCATACGACATGTATGCCGCGGAGATCTTCGACGAGGCAGGCATCCCGGTGCTCCTCGTCGGCGACTCGGCGGGCAACAACGTCTACGGCTTCGAGACGACGGTGCCGGTCACCGTCGACCACCTCGTCCCCCTCACCCGGGCCGTGACCTCGGCCGCCCGGCATGCCATGGTCGTCGCGGACCTGCCCTTCGGCTCCTACCAGGCGAGCCCGCAGCAGGCGCTCGCGACGGCGACCCGGTTCATGAAGGAGGGCATGGCCCACGCCTGCAAGCTCGAGGGCGGCCGGCCCATGGTGCCGGAGATCGAGCTGCTCGTCCGGGCCGGCATCCCCGTCATGGGGCACATCGGCTTCACCCCCCAGAGCGAGCACGTCCTCGGCGGCTACAAGGTCCAGGCCCGCGGCTCGGGGGCCGAGAAGCTCCTCGACGACGCCCTCGCCCTCGAGGAGGCGGGCTGCTTCGCCATCGTCATCGAGATGGTGCCCGCGCCCGCCGCCAAGGTCGTCGCCGACACCCTGCGGATCCCCGTCATCGGCATCGGCGCCGGCCCCCACGTCGACGCCCAGGTCCTCGTCTGGCAGGACATGGCCGGCCTGCGCGGCGGCAAGGCGCCGCGCTTCGTCCGCAAGTACGCCGACCTGCGCGGTGAGCTGGGCCGGGCGGCGCGGGAGTATGCCGACGACGTGCGGTCGGGCTCCTTCCCCGGGCCCGAGAACTCCTTCGATGCCTGAGCCTGGCGGCTCAGCCGTCGATGGCCCCACTTCGATGCCTGAGCCTGGCGGCTCAGCCGTCGATGGCCCCACTTCGACGCCTGAGGACGAGGAGCCACGGTGACCACCGAGCCGGACCGCACCCGCTGGCGCGAGATCGCGGGCGACGCCCCCGACGCCGCGGCATACCAGCAGCGCTTCGACACCCTCGCGGCCGCGGGGCACGACGTCCACGGCGAGGCACGGTTCGTCGCCTCGCTCGTGCCGACCGGGTCGCGCGTCCTCGACGCCGGCTGCGGCACCGGGCGGGTCGCGCGGGAGCTGACGCGACGGGGCTACGCGTGCGTCGGCGTCGACGAGGACGCCGCGATGATCGCCTATGCGGCGGCGCACGACCCGGGGACCCGTTACGTCCGGCAGGACCTCGCCACCCTCTTCCTCCGCAGCCAGGCGTTCGACCTCGTCCTCCTCGCGGGCAACGTCGTGCCGCTCCTCGCGCCGGGGTCCCTCCCCGAGGTGATGCGACGCGTCGCGGCCCACGTCGAGCCGGGTGGCCTCGTCGTCGCCGGGTTCGGGCTCGCCCCGTCCTACCTGCCCCCCGGCTGCCCCGTCACGCCGCTCGCCGACTACGACGCGGCGTGCTGGGCGGCCGGTCTGCTGCCCGAGACGCGCTACCCCACGTGGGACGGCGGCGACCCGTGGAACCCCGCGGCGGGCTACGTCGTCGACGTCCACCGCCGCGGCAGCTGAGCGCCGCGGCGGACGGGCCGGTGGCCCTCGGCCCCGCCCCCTACTCCTCCCCCGCCTCCCAGCGCCGGTCATCCTCGTCCCAGCGCTCGGTGTTCTCGCGAGCGGTCTCGAGAGCGCGGGCGGCCTCCGCCTCGGTGTCGTACGGCCCGAGGACGTCGGCGTCCTGGGAGCGGTCCTCGTCGGTCTCCACCTTGCCGGTCGCGACGTTGTACCAGTAGGGCATGGGTCGTCCTCTCTCCACCTGTCGTGCACGGGCCTGCCTAGACTCCACCGTATGCCGACCCCGCACGCAAGCGTCGCACCGGGGATGGTGTCCGCGCGACGTCCCGTCCCCTCCTCCGTCGAGCACCCCGAGTACGTCGGCCGGCCCGCTCCGAACCGCGACCTCGGCCCCGAGGTCAAGGACGAGGAGACCATCGAGCGGATGCGCGTCGCGGGCCGGATCGCGGCCCGGGCGCTCGCCGCGGCCGCCGCGGTCATCGAGCCCGGGGTGACGACCGACGAGATCGACCGGGTGGGCCACGAGTTCCTCCTCGACCACGGGGCCTACCCCTCGACGCTCGGCTACCGCGGCTTCCCCAAGTCACTGTGCACGTCGGTCAACGAGGTCGTCTGCCACGGCATACCGGACGACCGCCGCCTCGAGGACGGCGACATCGTCAACATCGACATCACCGCCTACGTCGGCGGCGTGCACGGCGACACCGACGCGACCTACCTCGTCGGCGATGTCGACGAGGAGTCACGGCTGCTCGTCGAGCGGACCCACGAGGCGATGATGCGCGGCATCCGGGCCGCGCGCCCGGGCCGGCAGATCAACGTCGTCGGCCGGGTCATCGAGAGCTATGCCCGGCGGTTCGGCTACGGCGTCGTCCGGGACTTCACCGGCCACGGCATCGGCCGGGCCTTCCACTCCGGTCTCGTCATCCCCCACTACGACGCGGCTCCGGCCTACGACACCGTCATCGAGCCGAACCTGACCTTCACCGTCGAGCCGATGCTCACCCTCGGCACCCCGGACTGGGAGATGTGGGACGACGGCTGGACCGTCGTGACGGCCGACCGTCGGCGCTCGGCCCAGTTCGAGCACACGATCCTCGTCACCGACGCGGGCCCCGAGATCCTCACCCTCCCCTGACGGGCGCCGGTCAGACGGCGACGGGCGTGGGCCCCCGGCCGGCGAGGTCGAGCATCCGGGTGTGGGCGCCGCCGAAGTCCGTCGCGTGCCGGAGGTAGATGGCCCGCCCGGCCGGGCTGACGACGCCGTCGTGGACGGGGACGGCGACGGGGGCGTCGAGCCGCGCGAGGAAGGCCGTCGTCTCCCGGCTCGCGCACCACGGCGCCGCGAGGGCGAAGGCGACGATGTCGACGGGCCCCGGCTCCCCGTCGAGGGCGTCGCCGGTGACGTAGAGCGTCGGCTCGCCCTCCGCGACGAGCCGGACCCCGATGTTCGGGATCCGCGGGAGGGCCTCGTTGATGACGGCGTGCAGCTCCCCCACGGGGTGGACCACGACCCCGCCGTCCCCGACCGGGCGCGGCGTCCCGTCGTGGGCGTCGGCCTCGATCCCGAGCTCCCCCAGCACCTGCGCGCTGCCCGGGTCGACGACGAGGACCGCCTCGGGGTTGGCGCGCAGCAGGGCCGGCAGCCGCTCGACGTCGAGGTGGTCGGGGTGCTGGTGGGTCACGAGGATCGCGTCGAGGTCGCGCAGGTCGTCCCAGTCCGGGGCGAGGTTGCCCGGATCGACGAGGATGCGCGTGTCGGCCGTCTCGACGAGGAGGGCGGCGTGCCCGAGGTTGGTCAGTCGCATACCTCACACCGTATGCCGATCACGGCGTGCCCATCACCCCTCACCGGGGCCCGGCGTCAGCCGCGCAGCGCCTTCGCGAGGTCGGCGAACTCCCCGACGAGGATGTCCATGTCGGCGCCGGTGTGGGCCAGCGACACGAGCCACTGCTCGTCGAGACCGGGCGGGGTGAGGACGCCCCGGTTGACGCCCCACAGCCACGACAGCTCGGCGACGCCGAAGTCGGTCGCCAGCTTGTAGTCGCGGTAGGTGCGCACCGGGACGGTGGCCCACGTGACGCAGCCCTTGAGGCCGAACCCGACGGTCTGCGCCGGCAGCTCGTACTCGGCGATGATGTCGTCCATCGCCGACAGGGCCGCGTTGTTGACCGACTCGGCCGCGTCGAGGGCCTCGTGGGTGCAGATCTCGTCGACGGCCGAGGCGGCGGCCATGACGAGCGGGTTGCCGTTGTAGGTGCCGAAGTGGGCCATCCGGCCGTCGACGACGACCTGCATGACCTCGTCGGTCCCGCCGAACGCCGCGAGCGGCAGCCCGCCGCCGATGCTCTTGGCCAGCGTCACGAGGTCGGGCTTGACGCCGAGCCGCTGGGAGGCCCCGGCATAGCCGGCCGTGAGACCCGTCTTCACCTCGTCGAAGATGAGCAGGACCCCGTGGGCGTCGCACGCCGCCCGGACCCCGGCGAGGTAGCCGGCGTCGGGCAGCACGATGGAGAGGTTCTCCACGACCGGCTCCATGACGACGGCCGCGACCTCGCTCGCGTGCTCCTCGAGGAGCCGGGTGAGGTAGGGCAGGTCGTTGTAGGGCGTGACGTAGACGGTGCCGGCCTCGACGTCGAACGGCACGGCGGGGACCGGGGCGTCGGCCGGCCCGATCTCGTCGAGGGACGGCTTGACCGACACCTGCAGGGCGTCGTAGCCGCCGTGGTAGCCGCCCTCGATCTTGATGATCGCCTTGCGGCCGGTGTAGGCCCGGGCCGAGCGGACGGCATACATGAGCGACTCTGTGCCGGAGTTGGTGAAGCGCACCATCCCGAGCCCGAAGCGCTCCGTGAACCGCTCGGCGACCTCGGTGGCCGTCGGCGACGGCGTGACGAACAGCGTGCCCGTCGACTCCAGGGCCTCGACGACCTTCTCGACGACCCGGGGGTTCAGGTGGCCGACGAGCATCGCCCCGAAGCCCATCGACAGGTCGAGCAGCCGCCGGCCGTCGACGTCGGTGAGCCACGCCCCGCGCGCGGAGACGATGGAGACGGGGTAGGGGTCCCAGTGCTGGAAGGACGACGTCACGCCGAGCGGCAGGGAGCTGCTCGCGCGCCGGTTGTGCTCACCCGACGCCGGGGTGCCGGCCGTGAAGCGGTCCCACTCGGCGGCGAGCAGGCTCTGGACCCGCGCCGGGTCGACGGGCGTCGAGGAGGAGGGGAGGGTGCGCCGGGTGCCCTGCTCGGGGGGCGGCCAGTCACCGGTCGAGGTCTGCTGATCCGAGACGGTGTTCGTCACTGTTCGGGTACCTCCTTGCCGCGGTGCGGCCGTTGACACGGGGTCGGCGACGGCTGTCGTTCCCGTCGACCCTAGCCCCTGTCCCGCCCCGCGTCAGGCCTCGCGCGTGCGGCGGAGCAGCTGCAGCTGGAGGAGCAGCCGGTCGTCGGCGTCGTCGAGCCGCATCCCGAGCACCTGCTCGGCCCGTCGGACCCGGTAGCGCAGCGTGTTGGGGTGGACGTGGAGGGCGGTCGCCGCCGACCGGACGTCGCCGAGGTGGTCGAGGTATGCCGCGAGGCTCGCCACGAGCGCCCCGCCGCGGGTCGCGTCGTCGTCGAGGAGCGCCTGGAACCGGGGGTCGACCAGCTCGTCGAGCCGGGCGACGAGGTCGGCGATCTCGCCGAGCAGGACCGGGGTCCGCGACCGGTCGAGCGTTGTGACCAGGTCGGCCGACGGACGGTCGAGGACCCGGTCCACCTCGGCCCGCGCCGCCGCCGCGTCCGCGAGGGTCGGCACCGGGGCGGCGAGCGCGGCCCGCAGCG
>JBDIAL010000054.1:0-17768 GCA_039812405.1 Nostocoides sp. | reverse complement strand
TGGGGGCGCGGCACGCGCTAGCCCTGGCCTGCGAGCACCCCGACGACGTGGCCGCCGTCGGCGGGTGGCACGGCGGCCGGCTCGCGACGGACGCCCCGGACAGCCCTCACCTCGGCCTGCCGCAGGCCCGGGCGGCCTTCGCGTTCGGGCACGCCGAGGGCGACGGGTCGATGCCCCCCGAGGACGTCGAGCGGCTCGGGGCGGCCCTGGAGTCGGCCGGGCTCGCCTTCTCCAACGAGGTGTTCCCCGGGCCGCACGGCTACACGATGGCCGACACGACGGCATACTCCCCCGCGGCCGACGCCCTCCACTGGGAGCGGCTCGAGGCCCTCCTCGCGACCGCCCTGCGCTGAGCTCCCGCCAGCGGTCTGCGCGAGCCCGTCCCGCGTGGGGCCCCGGGTCGGTCAGCCCAGGTCGAGGGCGAGGAGGTCGTCGACCGTCTCGCGGCGCACGAGCACCCGGGCCGACCCGTCCCGGACGGCGACGACCGGCGGGCGGGGGGTGAGGTTGTACTGGCTCGACAGCGCCCGGCAGTATGCGCCCGTCCCCGGCACGGCGACGAGGTCGCCGGGACGCAGGTCGGCCGGAAGGTACTCGTCGAGGACGACGATGTCGCCGCTCTCGCAGTGCTTGCCGACGACGCGGGACAGCCTCGGCGCGGCGTCGGACCGGCGCGACGCGAGCGTGCACGAGTAGTCGGCCTCGTACAGGGCGGTCCGGACGTTGTCGCTCATCCCGCCGTCGACCGACACGTAGGTCCGGGCGTGTCCGTCGCCGAGGTTGACCTCCTTGATCGTCCCCACCTCGTAGAGCGTGAACGTGCTCGGCCCGACGATCGCCCGCCCCGGCTCGACGGAGATGCGGGGCCAGACCGATCGGTCGTCGTCGACGGCCTTGAGCTCCCGCTCGAGGAGGTCGGCGAGCTGCGCCCCGAGCTCGGCCGGCGCCATCGGGGTGTGCTGGCTCGTGTAGGCGATGCCGAAGCCACCCCCGAGGTCCATCTCCCCCATCGTGATCCCGTGCTCGGCACAGACCGCCGCGTGCAGCTGGACGAGCCGGCGCGCCGCGAGCTCGAAGCCCCCCGTGTCGAAGATCTGGGAGCCGATGTGCGAGTGGAGTCCGTTCAGCCGCAACGCATCCGCATGCCTCAGCACGGCTCGCGCGGCCTCGGCCGCCTGGCCGCCCTGGAGGCTGAACCCGAACTTCTGGTCCTCGTGACCGGTCGCGATGAACTCGTGGGTGTGCGCCTCGACGCCGACGGTCACCCGGATCATGACGGGCGCGACGACCCCGTGCCGGCGCGCGACGTCGGCGAGGCGCTCGATCTCCGCGAAGGAGTCGACGACGATCCGACCGACGCCGTACGACACCGCCTGCTCGAGCTCGGCCGTGCTCTTGTTGTTGCCGTGCAGGCCGATCCGCCCGGCGGGGAACCCCGCCCGTTGCGCGACGGCGAGCTCGCCCCCGCTGCAGACGTCGAGGCAGAGCCCCTCCTCCGCGACCCACCGGGCGACCGCCGTGCAGAGGAACGCCTTGCCCGCGTAGTAGACGTCCGCCCGGCCGCTCACCGTCTCGAAGGGGGCGGCGAACCCGTCGCGGAAGGCGCGGGCCCGCATACGGAAGTCCTCCTCGTCGAGAATGTATGCGGGAGTGCCGAACTCGCGGGCGAGGGCCACCACGTCGAGGCCGCCGACGGTGAGCCGGCCCGCGTCGTCGCGACCGATCGTCGACGGCCACAGCTGCGGGAGCAGCTCCATGACGTCGGTCGGGTAGGGCAGCCAGATCGGGGGGCCGCCGTAGCCCTCGGCGTGGAGGGCGCCGGCCTCGTGGGCGCGCATCTAGCTCACATCCGCTCGGGTGCCGAGACGCCGAGGAGGTGCAGCCCGTTGGCCAGGACCTGCCGCGTCGCGTCGTTGAGCCACAACCGGGTGCGGTGCAGGTCGGTGACCTCCTCGTCGACGCTCTGCGGGCGGACCCGACAGGTGTCGTACCACTTGTGGAAGCGGCCGGCGAGGTCCTCGAGGTAGCGGGCGACGCGGTGCGGCTCGCGCAGCGCGCCGGCCTGGGCGACGACCCGCGGGTAGTCCGCGAGCGTGGCGAGGAGCGCGGACTCCGTGTCGTCGGTCAGCAGCTCGGGGGCGAACCCGTCGCCGCGGTCCACGCCGTCCTCGGCGGCCAGCCGGGCGACGTTGCAGGTGCGGGCGTGGGCGTACTGGACGTAGAAGACGGGGTTGTCGTTGCTGCGCCGGGACAGCAGGTCGAGGTCGATGTCGATCGGGCTGTCGGTCGAGGACCGGGTCAGGGCGTAGCGTGCCGCGTCGACGCCGACGGCCGACACGAGGTCCTCCAGCACGATGACGGTGCCGGCCCGCTTGCTCATCCGGATCGGCTCGCCGTCCCTGACGAGGTTGACCATCTGGCCGATGAGGATCTCGAGGTTCTCGTGCGGCGTGTCGCCGAACGCCTGCGCCATCGCCATGAGCCGCTGGACGTAGCCGTGGTGGTCGGCCCCGAGCATGATGAACACGCGGTCGAACCCGCGCTCGCGCTTGTTGAGGTAGTAGGCGAGATCGCCCGAGTAGTAGGACGGCTGGCCGTTGGACCGCACGACGACGCGGTCCTTGTCGTCACCGAAGCCGGACGTGCGCAGCCAGAGCGCGCCGTCCAGCTCGTACATGACCCCGAGCTCCCTCAGGCGTGCGATGGCCCGGTCGACCGAGCCGTCGACGTGGAGGTCGTTCTCGTGGAAGTAGACGTCGAAGTCGACGCCGAACTCGTGGAGCGAGCGCTTGATCTCGCCGAACATCAGGTCGACGCCGGCCGCGCGGAACCGCTCCTGGGCCGGCTCGTCGGGCAGGTCGAGGATCCCCGGCTCCCCGTCGACGACCCGGGCGGCGATCTCGTCGATGTAGGCCCCGGCATACCCGTCCTCGGGCACCTCCCGGCCCCGGGCGGCCGCGAGCAGCGACCTCGCGAAGCGGTCGATCTGGGCGCCGTGGTCGTTGAAGTAGTACTCCCGCACGACCCGGCCCCCGTTGGCCTCCATGATGCGGGCGAGGCTGTCGCCGACGGCTGCCCACCGGACCCCGCCGAGGTGGATGGGGCCCGTGGGGTTCGCCGAGACGAACTCGAGGTTGGTCCGCCGACCCGCCTCGGAGTCGTTGGTGCCGTATGCCGTGCCGGCCTCGACGATGGTCCGCGTCAGCTCTCCCGCGCTCGCCGCGTCGAGGGTGACGTTGAGGAAGCCCGGGCCGGCCACGTCGACCGCCTTGATCCCGGGGACGGCCGCGAGGGCGTCGGCGAGGACGGCCGCGAGGGTGCGCGGCGGCATACCGGCACCCTTGGCCAGCTGCAGTGCGACGTTGGTGGCCCAGTCGCCGTGCTCGCGCTGGCGCGGCCGCTCGACCCGGACCTCGGCGGGGACGGCGACGGCGAGCCGGCCGTCGGCGACGGCCTGCTCCAGGGCGCCACGGATCGCGGCGGACAGCTCTTCGGGGGTCACCCGGCGATTCTACGGGCGGTGCCGGGGCGCCGGTTCGGGGATTCCGGCCCCCGACTGCTAACCTCACGGGGCGCGCCGGATCACCGGTCCGACGTCGTGCCGCCCCCGTAGCTCAGGGGATAGAGCACCGCCCTCCGGAGGCGGGAGCGCAGGTTCGAATCCTGCCGGGGGCACGCAGAGACGGTCCGGTCCCGCGGCGCGAAGCGCCCTTGGGGCCGGGCCGTTCGGCGTGCCCCCGGCAGGAGCCGTCGGGAGGAGGAGTCGGGAGCGAGGCACGAGCTCCCGACTCCTCGACGGCTCCTGCCGGGGAACGGCTGGACTGGACGAACCGTCACCGAGGGTTCTTGCGGGCCCTGCGGGGATGGATGGACTCGCCCCGGGCGAGCATGGCGACGTACTCGGCCAGCTTGCGGTCCCGGGTCGTCGGGCGCGTGACGGCGTTGAGCCGGTAGACGACGGCATAGCGGTTGGCGGCGTCGAGCTGATCGAACGTCGCGGCCGCGGCGGGGTCGGCTGCCAGCGCCCGAGCCAGATCGGGCGGGATCTGCAGGTCGGCCTGGCCACGGTAGGCCGCCTGCCACCGCCCTCGCGCCTTGGCCGCCTCGACGGCCGCGAGGCCGGCCGGCTGCATCCGCCCGGCCTCGGTGAGACGAGCGACGTGCTCGACGTTCCGGGCGGACCAGACGCTGCCCGGCCGGCGGGGCGTGAAGCGGTGGCGATAGGTCTCGTCGTCGCGTCCTGCGAGCTGCCCGTCGATCCAGCCGAAGCACAGCGCCTCGTCGAGCGCCTGTGCGTAGGTCAGGGCCGTCGTCCGACCGCCCTTCTTGTGCAGCACGAGCCAGACCCCGGGGTGGTCGGCATGGTGGCTGTCCAACCAGGCGTGCCATGCCTCGACGTCCGGGACGAGCAGCTCCGCGAGCTCGGACACGGGCGCGGCGCTACGGCGTGGCCATGGGCCGGGGACTCAGGCAGAAGGGCTGCCCGTCGGGGTCGAGCAGCACCCGCCAGCGCCCGGCGCCGGGCTGGAAGTCGGGGCGGCTGGCTCCGATCGCACACAGGCTCTCGGTCGCCTCGTCGAGGTCGTCGACCTGCAGGTCGAGGTGGAAGCGCTTGGCGCCGGTCTCGTCAGGCCACGGCGCGGGTCGGAACCCCTCGATCCTGCCGAAGCCGATCGTCATGCCGTCGCCCTCGACCATCCCGTAGTCGTCATCGCTGTAGGTGACCTCCCAGCCGAGCGCGGCCGCGTAGAACCGCGCCAGCCCCGCCGGGTCCGCGCTGTCGATGTTCACCATCGACAGCGTCACCGTCGACCTGCCGGTGTCATCCGTAGAATGTGTGTGACTCATGCATATAAATTAGAACCGTGTCCCGAACACCGTCAAGCCACCAGCACACGGTCAATGCCCTGGGTGCGCTGAGCCTCGTGGTCGCCGATCGGATGAACGCAGCCGTCGAGGGGGTCGCGGGGGCCGGCCCGTCGGCCCCCGCCGCGCTCGCCGCGCTGCACGAGTTCCTCGACGGCGAATCGGTCACCCGGCTGAGCTCCGTGCTGGGTCTGACCCACTCGGGCACGGTCCGCCTCGTCGACCGCCTCGAGGCGGAGGGCCTCGTCGAGCGGGTCGCGGCCCAGGACGGGCGGGCCGTGTCGATCGGGTTGACCCGACGTGGTCGACGCCTGGCCCTCCGGATCCGTCAGGCGCGCGAGAGGACGCTGACCAGCGCCCTGTCCGCGTTGACCTCGGAGGAGGTCGACACGCTGGCGGCAGCACTCGACACGATGTTGACCACGCTCACCCTCGCCCGGGCCGACGAGCGCTCGGCCCGCACCGACGACCGTCCACCACCGTGGCTGTGTCGCCTCTGCGACCTCGCCGCGTGCGGCCGGAGCGACGGCTGCTGTCCGGTCCACAACGCGGTGACGACCGGCGCCTCCACGACGCGGTGACGACCGGCGCCCGCAGCCGGTCGCAACCCCCGGCGGGGGAGCCGGGCCGCGGCTGCTCAGCGGGCGAGGTGACGCAGCGCGCGCGCAGCGGCATGCGCCCCGCACATCCCGTGGGCGCCGGGCCCCGGCGGCGTGGCAGCCGAGCACAGGAAGTGCCCCGGGATCCCCACGTCGTACGGCTGGAAGGTGGGCCGGGGACCGAGCACGAGCTGTGTCGCCGTCTTGGCGCCGGTGAGGATGTCACCACCGACGAAGTTGGCGTCGCCCTCCTCGAAGCCACGCGGTGTCCGCACCGACCACCCGACGACCCGGTCGCGGAAACCCGGCGCGAACCGCTCGATCTGGCCGACGACCGCCTCCACCGCGTCGCCGGTGAAGCCGTGCGGGACATGGGCGTAGGCATACACGGGATGGACGTCGCCGACCGACCGCACCGGGTCGGCGAGATACTGCTGACCCACGAGGACGAAGGGCCGCTCGGGCATCCGGCCCCGGCTCACGAGCCGCTCGGACGCCGCGATCTCGGCGAACGAGCCGCCGAGGTGGACGGTGCCGGCCCGGCGGGCGGAGTCGGCACGCCAGGGGACGCCCTCGTGCACCGCGAAGTCGACCTTGAACGCGGCGGGACCGTAGCGGAACCGGCGGTAGGCCCGGGCGACCCGCTCCGGCAGCCGGTCGCCGAGGATCGCCGCGACCGCGGTCGGGGCGAGGTCGTAGAGGGTCACGTCGGCGGCCGGCAGGTCCGCGGCACCGCGCACCCGCACCCCGGTCCGCACGGTGCCGGCATGCTCGCGCACCACGGCCGCCAGCGCGTCGGCGATGGACTGCGACCCGCCGGCGGCGACGCCCCACCCGTGCCGGTGGCCGGCCGTGACGATGCCCACGCCGATCGCCGAGCTGAGCGGGCGGCTGAGCGGCTGGAAGGCGTGCGCCGCGACACCGCCGAACAGCGCCCTGCCCTGCTCGGTGCGGAACCAGCGGGCCAGCGCCGAGGCCGGCAGGGCCGCGGGGACACCGAACCGGGCGAGCCGGACCGGGTGTGAGGGAACCCGCAGGAGCGGCCCGAGGATGTCCCCGGCGAGGCTGTCGTATGCGGCGACCGGACCGGCGAAGAGCCCCCGCCACCGCGGACCGTCCGGGCCGAGCGCGGCGGCCGTCCGCTCGACGGAGCGGTGGAGCACGGCGGCGCTGCCGTCGTCGAACGGGTGGGCGCAGTCGACCTCCGGGAACCGCCACTCCAGCCCGTGCCGGTCCAGGCCGAGGGACCGCAGGCACGCCGACCCGACCGCCAGCGGATGGATCGCCGAGCAGTGGTCCTGGACGAGCCCGGGGACGATGCCCTCACCGCTGCGGGTTCCGCCGCCGATCTCGTCCGCGGCCTCCAGCACGGTCACCGCGACGCCCGCCCGGGCGAGCAGCGCCGCGGCCGCCAGCCCGTTGGGGCCGCTGCCGACGACGACCGCGCTCGTCACCCTGCCTCCTGACCCGGGGGCACGAGGACGTCGGCTAGGCGTTCGCCTTCTCGTATGCCGCCTGCACCTCCGCGGCGATGCGGCCGCGGTCGCTGACCTCGAAGCCGTTCTGCCGCGCCCAGGCTCGCACCGCCGAGAGGTCGCGACGCTCCGCCGCGGGCCGGCTCGCCCCGGTCCGGTGGCTGGTGGTGCGTCGCCCGCCGGACCGCTTGGCCGCGGCAACCCACACGTCGATGCTCTCCCGCAGCTTCGCCGCGTTGCGCCGGTTCAGGTCGATCTCGTAGCTCACTCCGTCGAGCGCGAAGCGGACCGTCTCCTCCGCTGCCGTCCCGTCCGTGTCGTCAACGAGGCTGACCTCGACTCGTCGTGCCATGTCCATATCCTCACGTCTGCCTCTGGGATGGCACCGGACGCTAGCGGATCGACCCCCGCCCGGCGTGCTCCCACACCGTGCCCGGCAGCGCGAAGAGCCAGGTGCCGTCGACCTGACGCGCCCGCACCCGGCCCAGACCGGCGAGATACTGCAGGTGCGCCGCCGTCTCCGCGACGGCCACGCGTCGCATGAAGCCCTGGACGGCAGCCCAGCCGCGCGACCAGGTGAGCCGCTCGGTCACCCGCCAGACGGTGGGCTCGCCCGCTCCACCGTCCCCACCGGCCGCGTCGGCACCGCCCCCGACGCCGCCGGCACCGAGGGCGCCGAGCACCGCCTCGATCTCGGCGCACCGCTCCTCGTGGTGGACGAGGAGGCTCTCGACCCGCGAGGCCAGGCCGGTGAACCGGTACTCGTGCGCGGGCAGCGCCTCCGCCGCGTCGTAGGCCGCGACCCGGCGCAGCGACTCGAGGTAGGCGGCGAGCGGCGGGTCCTCGGTGAACGGGTGGAGGCTGATGTTCGGGCTGATCCGCGGCAGGACGTGGTCGCCGGTGAGGAGCAGCCCGGCACCGGCGTGATGGAGACAGATGTGCCCGGCGGTGTGCCCCGGTGTCCACACCGCCCGCCAGTCGCCGCCGGGCACGCGGTCGGTGTCCTCGAGGAGGACGTCCGGTCGGGCCATCCGGGCGAACGGCCCGAGCATCTCGACCGTCATCCGCAGCTCCCGGGTGACCTCGGCCGGCACGCCACAGCCCCGGAACCACGCCTCGTCGTGGGTGACGGCCTCGCGCGTGGAGAGCCGCCCGGGCAGGCTCCCCGCCTCCGCCGGATGCATGGCGACCCACCCGCCGCTCTCCTCACGGACCCGGCGGGACAGCCCGTGGTGGTCGGGATGGACATGGGTCACGACGACCCCGGCGACGTCCGACCAGCTCGCCCCGAGCTGCCGCATACCGCTCTCCAGGGCCGCCCATCCCGGCTCGGACTCCCAGCCCGGGTCGACGACCACGAGCCCTCCGGGCTGCGCGAGGAGGTAGGTCAGGGTGTACCGCAACGGATTTCGCGGGATGGGCACGGGCACGCACCACACGTCCGAGCGCACGCGCTCGACGGGAGGCAGGGCCTTGGTATGCCATGCCTCCCGCTGCGCCGTGCCCGTCACCGCGAACGGTCGCGGGCCTCCCGGTGGCTCGGTCACCCGGCGATCGCCCGCTCGGGGATCGTCCGGTCGGCGGGCGTCACTCAGCGGGCGTCGCGCTTGGCCTGGCGCCGGGCGCCCGCGGCCTGCGACGAGGCGTCGCGCTTGACGCCACCCGTCGTCTTCTCGTGGGCGCGGGGACGACCCGCGGCCTGCTTCGCCGTCCCCGCCGCCGGACCGGACGCGGCGGGACCGGCCGACCGCTCGGCCCGGGCCGCCTCGATCCGCTCCGAGCGCAGCTGGGCCGCCGACTCCCGGGCCAGGGCACCGAGACGACGGCTCACCCGGGCGAGAGCCTCCTCGAAGACCTCGGCCCGGGCCCGGCTCTTCGTGTTGAACGGGTGGGACGCCCCCCGGCTACCGCGCTGCTTCACGCCCGCCGCGGCCTCGCGACGGTAGAGCCCGGTGTACTTGTTGCGGGCCCGCCGGATCCGGTTGTGCAGGTCCGCGACCGCGTCCTCGTCGAGCGCGGCGAGCTCGGCCGGGTCGGTCTCGTGGAAGAGCTGTCGCTCGGAGTCGGTCAGGTGCGCGAGAAGAGCCTTGTCCATGGCGCGATCCTGCCGCACTTCAGGCTCCGGCGCGCTCGAACGCGCCGGGGACCGTCACGCGCCGTGGGTCACACCGCGACGGCGCGCCCACCGGACGGCGCCCGGTCACCCGGTGACGTCGAGCGTCGGCGGGCAGACGTCGACGCCCATGTGTTGCGCCCACGTGTTGACGGACCAGGCGCCACTCACCATCGTGGAGTCGTGACCGACGCCACGACCCTCGCCGACCGGCCCTCCGGCACCGGGAGCGACGACGACATCGGCTCGACCCGCAAGAACCTCGTCTTCGTCACCGTCCTGCTCGGGATGCTCCTGTCCGCGCTGGACCAGACGATCGTCTCGACGGCCCTCCCGACGATCGTCGGCGACCTCGGCGGTGCCGGGCACATGAGCTGGGTCGTCACGGCATACCTCCTCGCCGAGACCGTATCCACCGTCCTGGCAGGCAAGTTCGGCGACATGTTCGGACGCAAGATCGTCTTCCAGATCAGCGTCGCCTTCTTCATCGTCGGCTCCTTCCTCTGCGGCCTGTCCCACGGCATGACCTGGCTCATCGGCAGCCGGGCCATCCAGGGCATCGGCGGCGGCGGACTGGCCGTCACGGCGACGGCGCTCATCGGCGAGGTCATCCCGCTCCGCGAGCGCGGGAAGTACCAGGGGATGCTCGGCGCCGTGTTCGGCGTGACGACGGTCATCGGGCCGCTGCTCGGCGGGCTGTTCACCGACCACCTGTCGTGGCGCTGGGCGTTCTACGTCAACGTCCCCGTCGCCATCGTCGTCATCGTCATGGCGGCGAGCACGATCCCGCGGCTGACCCACGACGTGAAGGTGCCGATCGACTATCTCGGGGTGCTCTTCATCGGCCTCGGCGCCACCGGCCTGACCCTCGCGACGACCTGGGGCGGCGGCGAGTACGCCTGGGGGTCGGCGATGATCATCGGCCTCTTCGTCGGCTCGGCGGTCTGCCTCGCCGTCTTCGTCCTCGTCGAGTCGCGGGCCACCGCGCCGATCCTGCCGCTCCACCTGTTCCGCAGCCGCGTCTTCACGATCTGCTCGATCCTCTCCTTCATCGTCGGGTTCGCGATGATGGGGTCGATCACCTATCTCCCGGCGTTCCTCCAGTTCGTCGCCGGGACCTCGGCCACCGAGTCCGGTCTCCGGATGCTGCCCATGGTCATCGGGCTGCTCGTCACCTCGGTCCTCGCGGGAACCCTCGTCGGGCGGACCGGGCGCTACCGCATCTTCCCGATCCTCGGGTCCGTCGTCACGGGCGTCGGCCTCTTCCTCTTCTCACGGATGGACGCGGACACGCCCTACTGGCGGGAGGCCGTCTTCATGCTCGTGCTCGGCGCCGGGATCGGGCTCATGATGCAGGTGCTCACCCTCGTCGTGCAGAACACCGTCCGGTTCGAGGACCTCGGCTCCGCGACGTCCGGGGTCTCCTTCTTCCGCACGCTCGGCAGCTCCTTCGGCGCTTCCGTCTTCGGGACGATCTACAGCAACCAGCTCGGCGAGCGGCTCCCCGCGGCGATCCGGTCGGCCGGGCTCACCGACCCCTCCGCCGCATCGGAGCCCCTCGCCCTGCACCGCCTCCCGGCGAGCCAGCAGGAGCCCATCATCGCGGCATACGCCGCCTCCCTCCAGCATGTCTTCCTGTATGCCGTGCCCGTCGCCGCCGTCGCGCTGCTCATCGCGCTCGTCATGCCCCAGGTCACCATGCGCGACGTGCGGTCGGTGGCCGCGGGCGGGCCGGGCGGCGGGTTCGCCATGCCGCGGCCGTCCGGCGAGGAGGACCAGCTCGAGGACCTCGTGACCGCCGTCCTGCGCCGTCGCGGGCCGGACGCCGCCCAGCAGGTGATCGAGGCGAGCGGGGTGCGCCTGTCCACCGCGCAGCTCTGGGGCCTCGGGCAGCTCATCGTCCGGGGCTGGCTGCTCGGGCAGACGGTGCGGGAGTCCGCCGTCGAGTCCTGGGTCGGCCTCCCCCAGGGAGTGCTCACCCCCTACTTCGACGCGCTCGTGGCCGACGGGCTCGTCGCGCGCGCCGGCGACGTCCTCACCCTCGCGCCGGCCGGCGAGGACGCGGGCCGGGCCATCGTCGGCGCCTGGCGCGACTACCTGCGCGACGGCCTTCGCGAGTGGCTGCCCGACGCGCAGGTCGAGTCGGCCGAGACCGACGCCGCCATGCGGCGTGTCGTGACCCGGCTCATCCGGGAGAGCACCCGGCCCGGGCGACACAGCGTCGAGGCGGCCGCGGCCCGGGCTGCCTCCTGACCGGCGCTCAGTCGGCCGGATGGAGCACGGTGATCCCCGTCGGGCCCGCGGAGTCCGCCCGCGGCAGGCGACGGGCGGCCTCGGCCATCCCCACGGTCCCCGACACGACGTCCTGGGGTCGCAGCTCGCCCCGCACGACGAGGTCGAGCAGGGCGGGGTAGTCGGCCGCGGCCATCCCGTGGCTGCCGAGGACGTCGAGCTCCCAGGAGAGGACCCGGGCCAGCGGTATGCCGGTGCTCGCCTCCTCGAGCAGCCCCACCTGGACGTGCCGGCCCCGGCGGCGCAGGCATCCGATGGCATCCGACGCCGTGCGCGGCGAGCCCACCGCGTCGATGCTCACGTGCGCCCCTCCGCCGGTGAGGTCGGCGACCACCGCGGGCGTGTCCTCGCTCGCGAGGACGGTCCGCTCCGCCCCGAGCCGGGCGGCGAGCTCGAGCGCGCCGGGTGACCGGTCGACCGCGACGACCCGGGCGCCGAGAGCGGTGGCCACCATGACCGCGCTGAGCCCGACACCGCCGGCGCCCACCACGACGAGCCACTCCCCCGGCCGCACCCGGGCCCTCCCGACGACGGCACGGTAGGCCGTCGCGAACCGGCAGCCGAGACTCGCCGCGGCGTCGTCCGCGAGGTCGTCGGGCAGGGCGACGACGTTGGTGTCCGCCGCCCGGACGGCGACGAGCTCGGCGTGCGACCCCCAGTGCGTGAACCCCGGCTGGGTCTGGTGGGGACAGACCTGTGCGGCACCGGCCCGACAGGACGCGCAGGCGCCGCAGCCGTTGACGAAGGGCGCGGTGACCCGGTCGCCCACGCGGACCGACGACACGCCCGCCCCGACCTCGGCGACGACCCCCGCGAACTCGTGGCCCGGCACGTGCGGCAGCCGGACGTCGGCGTCGTGCCCGGCCCAGGCGTGCCAGTCGCTGCGACACAGGCCGGAGGCCGTGACGCGGACGACGACGCCGCCCTCCGGGGCAGTCGGGTCCGGCACGTCGACGACCTCGACGGGACCGCGGAACGTCTCGTAGAGAAGAGCCCTCATGCCCCGATTCTCCCTACAGTCGAGCGAGGGCCGGACAGGAGGGACGGGTCACGCGGGCGCAGGGCGCCTCACGCGGTCCCGGCGCCCTCCGCACCCGCCGGGCCTCCGGCACTCGCCGCTCCCTCCGCGCCCGCCGTGCTTCCGGCACTCGCCGCGCTGTCCGGGCGCGAGGGCCGCAGGATGACGACGGGGCACGTCGCGTGGGTCGCGACGTACTGGCTGACCGACCCGAGGATCATGCCCGAGAGGGCCCGGTGTCCCCGGCTGCCGACGACGAGGAGGTCGGCCTCCTCGGCGGCCTCGGTCAGCACGATCGCGGACGGGCCCTCGACGACGTCCTCGCGGACGGTGACGCCGTCGAGGTCGTCGGACGCCTGGGCCAGGGCCTCCTTGAGGGCCCGGGCCGCGTCCTGGTCGGGCCGGTAGTCGGCGGGCAGCCCGAGCTCGAAGCCGTACGCCCGCGGATAGCTCCACGACGTCACGGCGCGGAGGACGGCGCCGGTGAGCCGGGCCTGCTGGGCCGCCCAGCGGAGGGCTGCGTTCGAGCTGGGTGAGCCGTCGACCCCGACGACCACCACGGGCTGGCGGCTGCGATCAGTGGATGTCATCTCGTCACCTCACGTCCTGCGGCCGGCCGACCGACTCGTCACCGGCCGCTCCTTGACTGGATGGCTTTATCCTACGTCGTGTAGTAGATGGGGCCCTGCCCTCGGAGGTGTCTGTCGGCTCACATGCCCGGGCGTCGGCATACGACGGCCTGCGGCGAGGCACCGGCGAGAGGAGCGGCTGCGGCCTACCGCTGCTCGGCGTCCGAGACCTCGCCGACGAGCTCCTCGATGACGTCCTCGAGGAAGACGACCCCGACGACGCTGCCACCGGGCTCGATGACCCGGGCGAGGTGCGACCCCGTGCTCTGCATGACCCGCAGGACGTCCTCGACGGCGTCGCTCGCGCGGACTGTCGCGAGGCGCCTGATCCGCTTGGCGGGGATGGGCTCGTCCCGCTCGTCGTCGTCGGCGTAGAGGATGTCCTTGAGGTGGAGGTAGCCGCTCGGGAGCCCGTCGTCGTCGGTCGTCGGGAACCGGCTGAACCCGCGCCTCGCGACGAGGTGCTCGATGTCGTCCGGGGTCGCGGTGCGGGGCACGGTGACGAGACCGTCGAGGGGGACGGCGACGTCGGCGGCGTCCTTGTCGCTGAACTCCAGCGCCGCGCCGACGAGGCCGAGCTGGTCGTCCTCGACGAGTCCCTCGCGATGCGACTCGAGGGCGATCTGGTGGACCTGGTCGGCGGTGAACTCGTCGGTCATCTCGTCCTTCGGCTCGATGCCGAGGGTGCGGACCATCGACTTCGCGACCGACTCCAGGACCCGGATGAGGGGCGCGAGCGCGCGGGTGAACCACAGCAGGGGCGGGACGAACGCCAGCGCGGCACGGTCGGGTCCGGCGAGGGCGAGGTTCTTGGGGATCATCTCGCCGACGACGACGTGGAGGTAGATGACGAGGAGGAGCGCGAGGACGAGGGCGACGACGCTCGCGATCTCCAGCGGCATGCCGAGATGCTCCAGGGGCCCCTCGAAGGCATGGTGGATCGCCGCCTCCGAGTAGGCGCCGAGGAGGACCGAGCACAGGGTGATGCCGAGCTGGGCGGCGGCGAGCATGGAGCCCATCCGCTCCATGCCGGCGAGGGCGCTGCGGGCCCGGACCGACCCCTCCGCCGCGAGCGGCTCGAGCTGGCTGCGGCGGGCGGCCATCGCGGCGAACTCGGCACCGACGAAGAAGGCGTTGCCGAGGAGGAGGACGAGGGTGACGACGACGACGATCACGACCGCCCCTCCGTCCCAGTCCCGGTCCCGGTCCCGGGCTCCGGCTCCGGCCCGGCGGGCGGCTCGGGGTCGCGGGTGAACCGGAGCCGGTCGACGCGCAGGCCGTCCATGTCGACGACGTCGACGGTCCAGCCGGGGACCCGGACCTGGTCGCCGACCCGGGGGACCCGCCCCAGCATGGCCATGACGAAGCCCCCGGTCGTCTCGTATGCCGCGTTGTCGGGGATGTCCGCGCCGATCCGGTCGCGGACCTCGTCGGGCCGCCACAGGCCGGGCACCGACCACGTGCCGGCCGACACCTCGCGCCCGGTCGTCGCGGACCGGTCGTGCTCATCGGTCACCTCGCCGACGATCTCCTCGACGACGTCCTCGAGGGTGACCACGCCGCTCGTGCCGCCGTACTCGTCCACGACGATGGCCAGCTGCATGCCGGCCTGTCGGAGCAGGGCGAGGAGGGGGTCGAGCCGGATCGTCTCGGGGACGAGCAGGGGCGGCACCATGAGCGCCGACACCGGCACGTCGGCGCGGCGCTCGTGCGGCACCGCCATGGCCCGCTTGACGTGGACGATCCCGTCGATGTCGTCCCAGTCGTCCCCGAGGACCGGGAACCGCGAGTGGCCGGCGCGGCGCGCGAGGACGAGGACGTCCTCGGCGCTCGCCGTCCGGTCGATGGCGGTGGCGCGGACCCGGGGGCTCATCACGTCGGCCGCCGTCCGCTCCCCGAAGCCGAGCGTCGCCGCGACGAGCCGCGCGGTGCCGGGCCGCAGGGTCCCGGCGGCGGCGGAGCGACGGACGAGGGAGGCGAGCTCGAGCGGGGTCCGCGCCCCCGACAGCTCCTCGCGGGGCTCGACGCCGACCGCCCGGAGCACGGCGTTGGCCGAGCCGTTGAGGACCGCGCTGAGCGGGCGGACGACGACGGAGAAGGTGCGGACCGGCCCGGCGACGACCTGGGCGGTGCCGAACGGGGCGGAGATCCCGAGGAACTGCGGGAGCAGCTCGCCGAACAGCATGGAGACGAGCGTGACGACGACGAGGGCCACGACGGCGGAGACGCTGTCGGCGGCGCCCTGCGGCACCCCGACGGCACGGAGCGGGACCGCGAGGAGCCGCGTCACCGCGGGTGTCGTGAGGAAGCCGAGGACGAGGGTCGTCAGGGTGATGCCGACCTGGGCCGCGGACAGCTGGGTCGACAGGTTCCGCAGCGACCGCAGGACGCTTCCCGCCTGGGCGTCGCCGGCGTCGGCGGCCTGCTGGACGGCCGTCCGGTCCACGGCCACCAGGGAGAACTCCGCGGCGACGAACAGGGCGGTCCCCGCCGTGAGCGCCAGGCCGGCGAGGACCATCAACCAGTCGGTCATAGTGCCCCCGAGCCTAATGGGGGTCGGCCCCCGGCGGGGCTCCCCGGCCTGTCGGTGGACCCTCGCGTCAGGGGAGCCAGACAGAATGTCAGCCATGACCACATCAAGGAGGGGACGATGACCACCGCCACCGCGGATGGCGCCCGCGTCGAGATCAGGTCGCTGACCAAGAGGTTCGGGGAGTTCACCGCCGTCGACGACCTGACGTTCACGGTCGAGCCGGGCCGCATCACCGGCTTCCTCGGCCCGAACGGCGCCGGCAAGACGACGACGCTGCGCATGCTGCTCGGGCTCGTGCGGCCGACGAGCGGGACGGCCACGATCGGCGGCCGGGACTACCAGCACATCCCGCACCCGATCACGGCGGTCGGGGCCGCCCTCGAGGCGACGAGCTTCCACCCGGGCCGGACCGGGCGGGACCACCTGCGCGTCCTCGCGGCGACGGCGGGCCTCCCGACCAGCCGCGTCGACGAGATGCTCGAGCTGACCGGCATACCGGCGGCCGCGCGCAAGCGGGCCGGGGGATACAGCATGGGGATGCGCCAGCGGCTCGGTCTCGCCGCGGCCCTCCTCGGCGACCCCGCGGTCCTCGTGCTCGACGAGCCCGCCAACGGACTGGACCCCGAGGGGATCCGCTGGCTGCGCGGGTTCCTCCGCCACCTCGCCAGCACGGGGAAGACGATCCTCGTCTCGAGCCACATGCTGCAGGAGGTCGAGCAGACGGTCGACGACGTCGTCATCATCACCAACGGCCGGCTCGTGCGGGCCGGCCGGATGGCCGACCTCCACGGCACGACGACCTCGCTCGTCCGCACGAGCGACCCCGACCGCCTCGCCGGCGCCCTCCGGGTCGCCGACATCACGAGCCACGCCGCCGCCGACGGACTCCTCGCCGTCGACACCTCCGACCTGCGGACGATCGGCGACGTCGCCCTGCAGGCCGGGCTGCCGGTGTGGGAGCTGCGCGAGCAGACGAGCGACCTCGAGGACCTCTTCTTCTCCCTCACCGAGGGCACCAACCGCAACCTCGGCCAGGCGGCGTCCGCCCCGGGATCCCCGGCCCCGGCGGAAGGAGGTGACCGCTGATGGGCGGCGCCATCCGATCCGAGCTCCGCAAGGTCTTCACGACCCGCCTGTGGTGGGGCCTCCTCCTCGCGGTCGTCCTCCTCGACGGGCTCATCTCCTTCGGCTTCGCGTTCCTCGTCGGGCAGGACTTCGGAGGCGACAGCTCCAACGCCTCGCCGTTCCTCCACCCCAACGCCGGCACGATCCAGCTCGTGTTCTCCGCGGGGTTCGTCTACTACCTCACGCCCCTCATCCCCCTGACCCTCGGCGTCCTGCTCATCACGAGCGAGTTCCGGCACAAGACGATCTCGGCGACCTTCCTCGCCGTCCCGGTCCGCTGGGTGGTCGTCGTGGCGAAGATCGTCGCGGTCGTCGTCACCGGCGCGATGTACGCCGTCGTCCACGACGTCGCCGTCGTCGCCGCGGGCGGCGGTGTCCTCGCGCTCCGCGGGCAGCCCACCTTCCTCGACCACGGCGACGTGTGGCAGACGCTCGGGATCAGCCTGCTGACCTTCGTCTGCTGGGCGCTGCTCGGCTTCGGCTTCGGCATGCTCATCCAGAACCAGATCGCGGCGGTCCTCGTCGGCATCGGCGTCGGGTTCCTCGCCCAGATCATCCTCGGCATCGTCTTCGGCATCCTCAGCTGGGACCACGCGAGCCGATGGCTGCCGGGCAACCTGTCGGTCGGGATGCTGGTGACCCAGGACCCCACGAACGGGGCCGAGTCCGCCGGCGGCTCCCCCTACTTCTCGTGGTGGGTCTCCGCGCTCCTGCTCACCGGCTACGGGCTGGCCCTGTCGATCATCGGGTCGTGGATCGCGTCCCGCCGCGACATCACCTGAGGACGGACCGTCAGGGGGCCGGTCCGTCCGGGCCGGCGCGCTAGGGTGGAGCCGCACGTTTGACCCCCGATGCGTCATTGCCGACGCGACCCGAAAGAGGCGCACCCGTCGTGCCAGACCAGCCCCCGACCTCCGACCCCATGGCGACGTTCGGCCCGAACCAGTGGCTCGTGGACGAGCTCTACGACCGCTACCGCCAGGACAAGAACTCCGTCGACCCGGCCTGGTGGGACTTCTTCGCCGACTACGAGCCCAAGGACGGTGCGGCGGGCGGATCGAACGGTGCGGCCGGGGCCAACGGGCAGAGCGCGGCCCCGGCCGCGCCTGCGGCGCCAT
>JBDIAL010000053.1:0-17834 GCA_039812405.1 Nostocoides sp. | reverse complement strand
CGCTGGCGAACGCGCTCGGCGCGGCCTTCACCGGGCTCGCCGGTCCGGCCGGCCAGCCCGCGTTCCGCGTGCTGCGGGCCGGTGACGGCACCGACGCCGGCGCCCGCTGGTCCGAGCTGCGGACGGCGCTCGACGGACCGGGCGACCCGATCGCCCTGGCCCGGGAGGTCCTCGCCCCCGAGGACGTCGACCTCGTCGAGCGGTGGCGTCCACCCCGGTCGCGGCGCGGGCTCGTCGTCGTCTTCACCGGCCTTTCCGGCTCGGGGAAGTCGACGATCGCCCGCCTCCTCGTCTCCCGCATCGCGGCCGAGACCGACCGCACGGTGAGCCTCCTCGACGGCGACGTCGTGCGCCAGCTCATCTCCTCCGGCCTCGGCTTCGACCGCGAGTCACGCCTGCTCAACCTGCGCCGTATCGGCTGGATCGCCGCCGAGGTCTCCCGGCACGGCGGCATCGCCGTCTGCGCGCCCATCGCGCCCTACGCCGGCATCCGGCAGGAGCTGCGCGAGATGGCCGAGGCCAACGGCGACTTCCTCCTCGTCCACGTCTCGACGCCGCTCGAGGAGTGCGAGCGCCGTGACCTCAAGGGCCTCTATGCCAAGGCGCGGGCCGGCCTCGTCACCGAGTTCACTGGGATCTCCGACCCCTACGAGGAGCCGGAGGACGCCGACCTGTCCATCGACACGACCGACATCTCGGTCGAGGCCGCCACCCAGGCCGTCCTCGACCACCTCGCCGGCGGGGGCTGGCTGTCAGGAGCAGGCCATGCACATTGACCCCATGCTCGTCGCCGCCTGCTTCGGCATCGGCATCGTCGTCGGCCTCACCGGCATGGGCGGGGGCGCCCTCATGACGCCCGTCCTCGTCCTCTTCTTCCACTATCCGCCGCTCACGGCCGTGTCGAGCGACCTCGTCGCCGCGGCCATCATGAAGCCGGTCGGCTCCTTCGTCCACCTCCGGCACGGCACCGTCAACCTCGACCTCGTGAAGTGGCTGTGCGTCGGGTCGATCCCCGCGGCATTCGGCGGGGTGTTCCTCATCAAGGCGCTCGGCGACGGCAAGGACGTCCAGTCCATCGTCCAGAACGCCCTCGGCGTCGCTCTGCTCGTCGCCGCCCTCGGCCTGGCGATCCGCGCCTACATCCGGCTCGTCGAGCGCGCCAAGGTCCGCGACGGGCTCCTCCCCCCGCTGCCGACCGACAAGCCGGACGTCACCGTCCGCAAGGCGCCCACCATCGCGATCGGCGCCGTCGGCGGGCTCATCGTCGGCATGACCTCCGTCGGGTCCGGCTCGCTCATCATCATCGCGCTCATGGCCCTCTACCCGACCCTCAAGGCGAACCAGCTCGTCGGCACCGACCTCGTCCAGGCCGTGCCGCTCGTCGCGTCCGCGGCCCTCGCCCACATCCTCTTCGGCGACTTCCAGCTCTCCCTCACCGTCTCCCTGCTCATCGGCAGCATTCCGGGCGTGTGGATCGGCGCCAAGATCTCCTCCCGCGCACCGGGCGGCATCGTGCGGCGGGCGCTCGCCTTCGTCCTCCTCGCCTCCGCGCTCAAGCTCTTCGGCGTGCCGACCCTCACGACGGCATACCTCCTGCTCGCCGCCCTCCTCGTCGCGCCCGTCGCGTGGATGGTCATCCGCCGCCAGCACGGCTACCCCGCCCTCGGGTCCTGGGCCCGGCGGCATGCGGCCGAGGACTCCCCGCCCGAACAGGTCTCCACCTCCTGAGCCGTCCTGCCGCTGCGCGATCCGGTATGCCGGATCTGCGGCGGATTGCCGGGCGCCGGGTCGGTGAACGGGCAGGTCAGCGCGGCATCGGCATACCAGTTTGCCCACCAGTTCGCCCAATCCGGCGCGCCTGTCAGAGCTTCCTGACATCATCCTGTCCAGTCGTCGGGGGGCGCCAGGCTCCTCCGCAAGCCACACCAGGCGGAATCCATATGACCGTTCGAACCATGCGAAGGCGCGCCCTCGCCGGGCTCTGTACCGTCGCCGCGGGCCTCGGGCTCGCGATGGCCACCAGCGCCCCGTCCCAGGCTGCCGACAGCCAGCCGACCATCGTCACCGACGAGCCGTCCGTGAGCACTCCACGCGTCGTGGGAGGACAGTGCTACGGCCAGCTCGCCTTCGGTGACGCCTGCCGCCGGATCGCCGCCATGGTGAAGGTGGGCAACTGGATCTACGCCGTCGGGTCCATCGACGTCGTCGCCAACAACGACGGCAGCAACCCGGTGTCCGGCTTCTCCAACATCATGCGGTTCAACGCCACGACCAAGGCGCTCGACCCGACCTTCCAGCCGCAGGTCTGGAAGAACAACGTCGTCGACGGGGCCGCGACGAGCATCGCCGCCTCGGCCGACGGCTCGACGATCTACGTCGGCGGCATCTTCACCAAGGCCTCGTCCGGTCCCGGCCAGGCGACCGTGACCCGCAAGGGGCTCGCGGCGTTCAGCACCTCGACGGGTGCGCTGATCACCTCGTTCAACGGCAACATCTGCCAGGGCGGCGGCGCGTGCCACGTCTTCGACGTGCGGCTCATCGGGCCCTCGCTGTGGGTCGGCGGAGACTTCTCGATGGTGGCCAAGCAGACGCGCAACGCGCTGGCCAGCGTCGACCCGACGACCGGCGCGCTGACGACCGCGGTGACCATCCCGGTCACCGGCCAGGCCATCACGACCAACAGCGCCCGGGTCATCAAGATCAAGCCGAACCCGGCCCAGACCAAGGCGATCATCCTCGGCAACTTCCTCAGCGTCGGCGGCCAGACCCGCGAGGAGGTCGCCGAGCTCGACCTCAACCCGAGCACGGGCGGGGCCACCGGCGTCGACCCGTGGTACTCCCCGAACTCCTTCCACACCGCGGTGCTCAACTGCAACAAGAAGCACTACTGGCCGCGCGACGTCGACTGGTCACCCACGGGCAGCGCCTTCACCATCGTCGGCACCGGCGGCGGCGGTGGCCACCCCTACCCCGCGCCGTGCGACGCGGCGACGCGGTGGAACGACAACGGCAGCCCCAACGCGGTGCCGGTCTACTACAACCACACCCAGATCGACACGATCGGCTCGGTGTGCGACGTGGGCCCCTACACCTACGTCGGCGGCCACTTCAAGAGCCTCAACCAGGAGGTGCGGATCAACGGCGTCCTCGCCAACCCGCCGAAGGCCCAGGTCAACGAGACGCACTACGGCGTGGCAGCCATCGACAGCTCCACCGGTCTGGCCGTCACCGACTGGAACCACTCCGACCAGACCGGACGGGGTGAGGGCTGGCTGTCGGTCCTCTGCGTGCCCGGCACCGCGTCGACGGGCGGCGGCGTCTACTTCGGCGGCGACAGCGTCGGGATGAACGGCATCCCGCAGGTGCAGCGGCTGGCCTACTTCGCGCCGACCAACACCTCGACGACGCCGGACACGATCGGCTTCGACGGGCAGTCCTCGGCCGTGAGCAAGGGCGCCACCTCACTCACCGTCTCGGTGCCGAGTGGCGCGCGGACCGGTGACGCGATGGTCCTCGTCAGCAGCTTCAGCGTGGCCTCCGCCACGGTGACCACCCCGTCCGGCTGGACCCTCCTGAGGACCCAGAAGCTGTCCGGCGGCATGGTCACGACGGTCTGGACGCGGACGGCGGCAGCCGGCGACGCCGGCTCGACGATCCCGCTGGCCTACTCCGCGAGCGGCAAGGCGACCGCCGTGGTCTCGGCCTACTCCGGCGCGGCCTCGGTGTCCGCCTCGAGCGTGACGACGAGCACGGACACCGGCACCGCGACCCACACGACGCCGACCGCGACGGTCAAGGACGGGGCCTCCTGGGTCCTCTCCTACTGGAGCGACCGGAGCGCCACGGCCGCGACGTCGTGGACCGCGCCGTCCGGCGTCACGACCCGGGCCACCGCGATCGGGTCGGGCAGCAACTCCCTCTCGAGCCTGCTCGCCGACTCCGGCGCGACGGTGGGCGCGGGCAGCTACGGCGGGCTCTCGGCCACGGCCGCGGGCAGCGGCGCCGCGGGGGTGACGGCGACGATCGTCCTGGCGCCCAGCTACAACTGAGCGCCGCCTTCGAGCACGACGGCGACATCGAGCACGACGGCGACATCTGACCGACGTCGCGCTCACGAAGGGGCCTCCGACCCACGGAAACACCGTGTCGGAGGCCCTTTCAGCTGGCCTCCAGAAGCCCGAGTGCAGTCCTGTTTGCACAACAGGCGTACAGTTGTCATATGGCCGTGACACCCGGAGCCACTCGGCGCAAGGACGCTCGCCTTGCCATGCGCCTCACTCCGAACCAGGACACCTTGATCCGCGACGCTGCTGCCGTCACCGGGCAGTCGCTGACCGACTTCGTCACAACAGCCGCCGTGACCCGCGCCGAGGACACTCTCGCAGCCCGTCGAGTGTTTCGGCTCGATGATGCAGCGTGGACCGAGTTCGCTGCGATCCTCGACCGTCCGGCCAAGCGCATCCCTGAGCTGGCAGAGCTGCTCAACGAGCCTGCCCCCTGGGACGTGTGAATCCGCAGCAGCCGCGGCCCATCGAGGCGACCGACAAGAGGTCCGACTTCAGCTCCGGCGAGGAGTCGCTGGATCGCTACCTCGCTGATCGGGCGTTGAGCAACCACCTCGCCGACCTCGGGCGATGCTACGTCTGCGTCGACGGCGACACCGAGAAGGTGCTGGGCTACTACACGTTGTCGGCCGTGGCAGTCGAGCAGGAGAACCTTCCCGGCAGGGTACGTCGCAACGCGCCCAACCCCGTGCCTGCCGTCCTGACGGGTCGTCTCGCTATCGACGCCACGGCGCAGGGGTCAGGCCTCGGCAGGCTCCTCGTGCGCGACGCGATTCTCTCGACGCTGGCCGCCGCAGATCGGATCGGCGTGCGCATCCTGCTCGTCCACGCGCTGCACGAACAGGCAGCCACCTTCTGCGAGAAGCTCGGCTTCAAGCGCTCCCCCACCGATCCGCTGCACCTGTACCTGCTGCTCGCAGACGCGCGCACGTCACTCGGCGGCTGAGTCGCTCTCCAGCCTCGCCGCACACTCCTGCATCACCGCGTCGATGACGGTGCGCGTGCACTCGTCGACGTCGGACGTGGCCTATGCCCGCCACAACCTGGCTATTCCGCCGGACGGGAATCTCCCAATTCTCCAATACGTCGGTCAGATCACGAGTAGCGTGCGATGAGCAGTTGTCGCTCAAAAGGACCTGCATGGGGGTGTGGTCCGGGGGGAGTTGCCATGCGCGTTGCCGTGATCGCCGCGCACCCAGACGACGAGACGCTCGGGTGCGGCGCCACGTTGCTGCGTCACCGGCGCGACGGGGACGAGGTGCACTGGGTGGTCGCCACGTCGCGGCAGGGTCCGCGCTGGTCGCCGGACGCGATCGCGCTGCGCCGCCGCCAGATCGCCGAGGTCTCGTGCGCGGCGGGCTTCGCCAGCGTCACCGAGCTGGGACACCAGGACGGCTCGCTCGACACCGTCGCGATGAGCGAGCTCGTCGCCGAGGTCGACGCCGCCCTCACCGCCATCCGGCCCGAGGTCGTCTACGTCGTGCACGGCGGGGACGCACACACCGACCACTCGACCGTCCACCGCGCGACGATGTCGGCACTCAAGCCGTTCCGGATGCAGGGCGTGGGGGTGCGCCGGATCCTCGCCTACGAGACCCTCTCCTCGACCGAGGCGAGCACGCCCGGTGACCGATCGCCCTTCGTGCCGACCGTCTTCACCGACGTGACCGGACTGCTCGAGGCCAAGCTCTCCCTGCTGCGCCGCTACGACTCCGAGCTCCACGACGACCTGCTGCCGCGCTCGCCGTCGGCGGTCTCGGCGCTGGCCCGGCTGCGCGGCGCCACGGTCGGGGTGCTGCACGCCGAGGCCTTCATGATGCTGCGGGAGATCGCGTGACGGGTCCGGTGGGCTGTGCCTCGGCGTCCGGCCGGCCCCGCCGATCGGACCCCTTGGCGCCCCAGCCCGCGGAGGTCCTCGTCATGGCCGGCGGGCTCGGCACCCGGCTCGGCGAGCTCACCTCGACGACGCCGAAGCCCATGCTCCGCCTCGACGGGAAGCCGATCCTGCAGCACCTCCTCGAACAGCTCCGGGACCAGGGGGTCAGGCACGCCTACCTCGGGGTCCGGCACCTCTCGCATACGGTCATGGACCACTTCGGGGACGGACGGTGGCTCGGCCTCGACCTCGACTACGTCGTCGAGGACGAGCCGCTCGACACGGCCGGCGCCCTCGGGCTGCTGCCGGCCCTCTCCGCGCCGCTGCTCGTCGTCAACGGCGACGTCCTCGCCTCGATCCCCTGCACGCGTCTGCTGCGGGTCCACCGGGAGCGGCATGCCGCCCTGACCGTGTGTCACGTCGAGCGCCCCGTCCCCGTCCCCTTCGGTGTCCTGCACTGCACCGGCGCCGACGGCGAGGTCGTCTCGCTCGAGGAGAAGCCGTCCCTCCCGCTCACCGTCGTCGCCGGGGTCTATGTCATCTCACCCGAGGTCGTCCGGTCCGTGCCGGCGGGCCGCCGGCTGAGTATGCCGGACCTCGTCACCGCGCTCCTTCGCGACCGCGAGCGGGTGGTCGGGTTCGCGCTGCCCGGGCCGTGGCTCGACATCGGCACGCCGGAGAGCTACCGCCAGGCAGCGGAGCTGGTCCGCGGGCATCCCGGCATGACCGGCGGGCCGGCCGACCCCGCGGCCGGGGACCGCGGCGGCCCCACTCCCGCCTCCGCACCCCGGTCCCGAGCCGGTTGATGCCGACGCTGGTGGCGGGGCTCGGGCCCGCGGGGCGTGGACTGCTCAGCGCGCTGCACGCCGGCGGCGCCGTCGAGGAGGTATGCCGCGACGGGCTCGTCGTCGTCGAGCCGGGGCTGCATCCCGGCGGCGGATCCCTCGGCAGCTACGCCGTGCGATCCGACAGCGCCGCCGCCGTCTTCGCCACCTGTGTCGAGGATGTCGCCGGCGAGCCCGAGCTCGCCCGGTCGGCCGCGCTGGCCGAGATGCGGGCCGTGCCGGACGGTCAGAGCATCCGGCTCGGCGTCGTGGGAGAGCTGCTCCGAGACGCCACGCCGCCTCTCGTCCGACGGACGGCGGCGCTCGGAGCCGACGTCCGGCTCGGCACGCGGGTCGCCGGGGTCGTGGCCGACGGCTCACGGCTGCTGGTCAGGACGATCACCGGTGACCCGGCGGTCCCGGGCGGCGGTGCCGCTGCCCGTGACGTCGTCGGCGATGCCCGTCCCGGCAGGGAGGAGGTGATCGAAGTCGACCAGGTCGTCATGGCGGTCGGTGGCACGCCGTACATCCCCGTCGCCGTCGGCGCGCTGCCGACGGCGGCTCTGGCGCACAGCGACCTCCTCCTCCGGTCTGCCGGGCTGGCCGCCGTGCTGCGGGATCTCCCCGGCGACCCGCGCATCGTCATCGTGGGGCGAGCCCACAGTGCCTTCTCCGTGGCCGACCGGCTCCTCTCGACACCGCCGTCGGCCGCCTGGTCACCTGGAGCGGTGACCGTCGCGACCCGTGGCCGGGTCCGCGTGACCTACCCCGACGCCGCGGCCGCCACCGCGGACGGGGCGGTCTTCACCTCCGACGACGTCTGCCCGCAGAGCGGTCGCGTGTGGCGGCTGTGCGGACTGCGCGGTGACGCTGCCGCCCGCTTCCGCCTCGCCCGGGACGGCGCGGATCCCCGGCTCGTGGTCCGGACCGTCACCGGGCCGCACCTCGCCCGGCTGGCCGGGGAGGCTGATCTCGTCGTGGCCGCAACGGGATATCGCTCGGCCGCACTCGATCTCGTCGACGGCGCAGCGGAGGTCGCCCAGGGCCAGGTCCGCTCCCGGTCCGGACAGGTCATCCCCGGCGTGTGGTCGCTCGGCCTCGGGAGCGGGAGCCGGCGCGAGCCCGGGATCGGAGAGCCGTCCTACGACGGTCCGCTCGACGGGGTGTGGCACTACCAGCACAACGTCGCGCCTCGTCTGCTCGACCTCATGCCGAGCCCTCGGCGAAGCCACCTCTGAAGTACGCCACCCGCGCAACTCCGCGGAGTTCGGACGCTTCCTGGCCACGGCCTACACTGTTAAGCAGAACCCGCACTTCGTGCAGGACATCCGCTGAGAGGAGGCGCAGACATGATCCAGATCGACATCGACGCCGACCTGAACATGGTCGACGACGAGGACCGCAACATGGCGCGCCTTCCCAAGGACGCCTCGCACCTCACGGTCGGCGGCGTCGTGGTCGCCGGCCGCCCCGGCTTCTGGTCGTGGGTGCGCATCGACGAGACCACCGACATCTCCGTGTTCTTCCGCCAGATCAGCGCACAAGAGGCCGCCGAGACCGGCGACCTCTCGGTTGCTGCACCCGTCTGACGGCATGAGCTGCCGGGATCGCTGCGGGCCCGCGCCGCTGGCGAGCGTCGAGGGCTTCGACAAGCGGATCTGCGCTCGCCTCGCCTGACGCGCAGGTCTTCAGGGGCTGCGGCGAGTGCGGCATGGCATACGGGCACGTCGGTCGCCCTGCCGGCTCACCGGCGACTGATAACTCCCATGCGTCAGTTTCACGAACCCGCAGGTGGAGGTGGCGCGAGCGGGCTACCCTCTCAACCAGTTTCCCGGGGGCAGCAGAGACGCGTGCCAAGCTGTCGAAGGATCGCTGTCGCCGTGCCGTGGAAGACCGAGGGATTGGGTGACCGCATGACTCGACCGAAGACCCGCTGGGCACTCGCCGGCGCCGTGGCTGCCGGACTGGCGGCCAGCCTTGTCCTGCCGGCCCAGGCGACCTCGTCGCTCGTGACCGATGTCGCCTCGGGAAGCGTCCCCCAGATCCTCGGGCAGCAGTGCTACGCGCAGGCGGGCCCGGCGTCGGCGTGCCGGGAGGTCGTGAAGATCCTCCTCGTCGGGAACTGGGTCTACGTCGGCGGTCAGATCGACAGCGTCCGCGACCCCAACACCGGCGTCACGACGAAAGGCTTCGCCAACCTCATCCGGTTCAGCGTCTCGACCCACCGGCTCGACACGACGTTCAAGCCGCAGTTCTCCGTGACCGGAGGCGGCGTGGCCGACGCGACGGTGAGCGGGCTCGCCGCCTCGGCCGACGGTTCGAGTCTCTACGTCGGTGGCTCGTTCACGACGGTGCGGCAGGCGCCGGGCAGCACGGCATACAGCCGCCCGGGCGTGGTGAAGCTCAGCACGACCAACGGCGCCGTCGACACCGGCTTCGACGCCAAGATGGGCGTCGGCGGCGGCACGGTGCAGGTCAACGACATCCAGCGGATCGGGTCCTCGCTGTGGATCGGCGGCACGTTCGGCCACCTCGCCGGCACCGCGCGCAAGGCGCTCGCGAGCGTGAACCTCACGACCGGCGCCCTCACGAGCGGGGTCAACCTCAGCGTCGCGAACCCGCCCGTCACGGTGAGCCAGCTCAAGGTCTTCAAGATCGCGCCGAGCCCGAGCAACACCCAGGCCGTGCTCATCGGCAACTTCGGCACCATCCTCGGCCAGACCCGGCAGGAGGTCGCGGTCGTCAACGTCAACGCGTCGACGGGGGCCGCGACGGGGCTCAACACGTGGAACGCCCCGACGAACCTCTCGGCCGCCGTCGCGAACTGCTCGAAGAAGATGTTCTGGCCGCACGGTGTCGCGTGGGCCTCGGACGGCTCGGCCTTCATGATCGCTGCCAAGGGGTCGGGCCGCTTCAACAACTACCCCGGGCTGTGTGACGCGTTCTCGATGTTCGCCAACAACGGCAACGCGAACTCGACGCCGGTCGGCTACAACCACACCTCGGTCGACTCGGTGATCACGGTCTGCACGCTGGGTCAGTATGCCTACGTCGGCGGCCACTTCAAGAGCCTCAACCACGAGGTGCGGATCAACGGCGTCAAGCGGTCGATCCCTGCGGCTCAGCGCAACGAGACGCACTACGGCCTCGGCGTCATCGACACGACGCCGGGCACCATGCTGGCCGTCACGAACTGGAACCACACCGAGCTGACCGGTCGCGGCGCCGGCTGGTCCGCATCGCTCTGCGTGCCCGGCCCGGCCTCGGCGGGCGGTGGCGTCTACATGGGCGGTGACGCCTCGCAGGTGGGCGGCAACAAGGCGATCAGCAAGCTGGCGTACTTCCCCGCCAGCTGACGCCGCGGTCGCCTCGCGGCTCCCGGTCTCGCGATGCCGCGCCGCTCCCGGTCTCGAGTGGGGGGTGTCCCCCACCTGCCGATATCTGACATGGGCGTGTCCCCATCGGAATCGTCGGATTCCGATGGGGACACGTCCATGTCACGGTGGGGCCCACGAGGCCGGCGGTCCTGAGCCCGGGCAGGGAGGGTCGGGCTCAGGCCGCCGGCCGGTGGGTCACTGGGAGGCGATCTTCTTCCACGCCGCGATGGTGGCGGCGTCGGTGAACTGCCAGTTGGCGCCGGTCTGGGGAGAGGGAGCCCACCAGTAGACCCAGATCTTCGCGCCGATGGAGCGCAGCCAGGTGTTGTCGGCGTTGAGGACCTTGATCCGGGCCGCGGAGTTGGCGCTCGCGGTGCCGCGGGCGTACTCGGAGAAGCCGGCGAACGAGTGACCGCGGGCCTTGAGCAGCGCGATGTAGTTCTTCACCGTCTGGTTCTGGCTCGAGGGCACCAGCGCGTTGTTCTGCGCGTAGGAGTCCATGTAGTAGTCGTCGGCCTGCGTCGGGATGAAGTAGCCCTGGGCGCCGCGACCGCCGTTGCGGTACTGGTAGCCCCCGGCGATGAAGCCGACCGGCACCTTGGAGTTGGCGTGGATGACCTTGGCCTGGGCGTCGAACTCGCTGACGAACTTCGCGCCGGAGGTCTTGGGGTCACCCGGGTAGTCGCCGTGGTTGCCCTCGGGCTCGTGGTGGTAGACGAGCTCGACCTTGGCGCCGGACGGGATGCTCTTCGCGTAGCTCGCCGTGTTGGTCAGGCTCGAGGTGACGTAGGAGATGATGACCGTGACGTTGCTCGGGTAGTTCTGCTTGTACTTCGCCGGCAGCTTGCTGTAGTACTTCCGCGTCACGGCGATGGGGCCGAGCGTGGAGTTGGCCTTCTCGAAGTTCTTGCTGCGGACGCCGACGAGCAGCTTCCCGCCGGTGTTGAGGCCGGTGGACGCGGCGGTGGCCTTGGTGGCCGTCGACGAGGAGGAGGCGGTCGCGGCGCTCGAGGGCTGGGCCGCGACGAAGCCGGCACCGAGGCCGGCTGCGACGGTCACGGCCGCCACCCGTCGGGCGGTGCGCTTCGGGTTTCGGGCAGGGGTGATCGATCGATGACTCATTGGCAGGGTCTCCATAGAATTTTGGGTTGGTCCCCCCGGTGAACGGGTACGACGAAGCGGTCCCGGCTGGGTCCCGCAACCCGCTCGTCAGGGCGAGCTGGCTCGCGGACCAACCGCGACGACAACGCCGTGGAGCCTGACATCGACCGCGGGCCGATGTCAACTTCCGCCCAGGCCAATTCGCGCGCCGGACACGGAGATTGCCCCACGGCATACGTCCGTTTTGTCAAACCTCGTCAGGACATGACGGGCCCAAAATGCCGCAGCGGGTGTGTCCTGAGACACACCCGCTGCGGTCAGACGAGGTCGCCGCTCACGGTGCCCTGCGTCCCACTATGTGAGCACAATCAGTGGCGCATCGGCCTCGGACTCACTGACCCGTCGACCCGGACTGGAGGAACATCCCGGAGGAGCTCCACGGCACCGAGCTGTTGACCACGGACGACGGGCCGGTGGCCTTGCTGCCCGTCCACGCGACCTGGTGCAGGACCCCGTCGCTCGTGCCGTAGTAGAGCGTGTTGCCGCTGACGAACGCGCCGGTCGTGTTCGACCAGTTCATCCCGTCGGACACCGGCGTCGCGTTCGGTCCCATGACGCCCGACTCGGGGGTGAAGCCTCGGGTGTACATCGTCGAGCTGCCGCTCAGCGTGTAGTAGATGTACCCGTTCGAGTAGAACATCGAGGTGACGCTGGCCATCTTCGAGCCGTAGAGATCGGGGACGACGCCGTTGTAGACGCTCGTGCCCGAGCCCGTCTTGACGTTGGCCCACGCCGGGTCGTTGTAGGGGTTGACCGACACCTGCGGGCCGAGCGTCGAGCCGTTGATCGTCCGCTCGTCGAACGTGCCGTCGGAGAGGCCGTAGAAGATGGTGTTGTCGACGAGGAACGCACCGCGGACCTTGCTCCAGTCCATCGAGGTGTCGACGGTCTGGGTCGGGCCGACCGTCCCGTCGGCGGAGAGCGTCCGCGAGACGAGCGAGGAGCCCTGGACGAGGTAGACCGTGCCCGGCAGGGTCCCGATCGTGTTGCTCGGCAGGGTCGAGCCGCCGGCGAGCGGGAAGTATGCGATCCGCCCGCGGTTGTACTTGTAGTTGCCGATCCACTTGGTGTCGCTGCCGACGTAGAGCCCGCTGCTCGTCGCGAGGAGGGCGAAGGCGCCCGCACCACGCGGGTTGCGGCCCGGGTTCCACGAGAGCGGGATGCCGTTCTGCGGGTCGATCGCCATCAGGCCCGGCCGCGGGACCGCACCGGAGCCGGCGTAGTCGTTGCCGTTCGCGTTGTTGGCCCAGCGCTGGTGGCCGCCGGCGTAGATCGCCGTGCCGGTCGCCGCGACCGACCACAGGGAGTCGCCACCGGCGTAGCTGACCCAGGTCGGCGCGACGGTCTGGCCGGACGAGCTGGTCTCCCAGCGGGACATCGCGTCGCAGAGCGAGCGCGAGCCGTCGATGTTGGTCCCGAGGGAGCCGCCACCGCCGCCGCCGGTCCCGACGATGACGAAGTAGGAGCCGTCCGGCGCCCAGTCGACGTCACGGACGTAGGAGTCGAAGGCGAAGTTGTAGCACTGCGCGGTGTACTTCAGGGTCCGCCAGTTCGGGTCCACCGCAGCGGTGTTCGTGCCGAGGTTCACCCGGAAGACCTGGTCGCGGCTGTAGGTCGCGGTGTTGTCCTTCACCGAGGTGAAGTTGCCGATGACGACCATGATCTTGCCCGTGGGGTCGACCTTGATGGCCTTCGGCCCGACGCCGCCCTTGGCCGAGCCCGTGCCGTGATGGCCGGAGGTGTTGACGTTGAACCAGGACTGCAGCGCCCCGGTCGTCGGGTTGAGGGCCGCGAGGCCGCCGTGGGCGACGCTGCCGACCTTCGTGTAGATGCCGCCGACATAGAGCACCCCGCCGGACAGGGCGAGGGTCGACGTGGCCGCCGAGAAGGTCGGCGGCTTCCAGCCGCTGACGATCTTGCCGGTCGTCGCGTCGAGCTGGGACACCCGCGTCGTCGTGCCGTTGACGGTCTTGAACTTGCCGGCGATGTAGACCGAGTTCGACGGGCCGGGGATGATCGAGTCGACCTCGCCGTTGACGCTCGGCACGAACGTCGAGGAGATGACGCCCGTCGCAGAGTCGAAGGCGAGGATGTTCGCCCGGGAGAGCGCCGAGGTCGAGCCGTAGGAGGTCGCGGTCGTGAACTTGCCGCCGAGGTAGATGGTGCTGCCCACCTGGGCGATGGTGAACACCGTGCCGTTGTTGACGCTCGGCGTGTACTTCGACGGCACCGTCGACGGCACGCTGCTCTGGGCGACGGACGCCTGGGACGCCTGGGGGGCGATGGCCACCGCTCCCACCGCCACCCCTGCCGCGACGAACAGCCGCAGCACCCTCGTCCGCCGTCCTCGCGACGTGGCAACGGACGACGTGGAAACTCGCTCGACGGCAAGCGTCGGCTCACTCTGTGCGTTCACGCACCGACCCCCAACTATTCGAATCTTCCATGGCAGCAGGCCATTCGATAGGGCTGTCCAGCCCTGTCCCCGCGGTTGCAGTGTATGCCGGGCCGTGCCGGGGCTCTGCCGAATCGGGCCGGTTCACAACGTCCTCCGAGAAAGATGACCTGCCCATGGCCCGAACGGACTAGCCCCCACGGCATACGGTGCATACGGGTGACAGGCCCGGCCCCGGACGGTGGCGGGACGGACGCTACGACGTGGAGTCGACGCGGTCGGTGAGCGCCGGGATGGAGGGCGCGCGGTAGGACAGGTCCTCCAGGTCGTAGCCGAACTCCGCGACGTCGTCGGCGAAGTCGCGCAGGATGGCCTTGCGGTTGCGCCGCTCGAACGGGCTGCCCTTGGCCAGCTCCTCCCAGCGCCGCTCGTACTGCGTGCTGTGGCTCACCGTCAGCGAGTCCGGCGGGATCGGGTCGTCGAGGCCCAGCAGCCGCTGGACGGGTGCGAGCTCGGCCGCCGGGTCGCTGACGAGGTCCTCGTAGCGCAGGACGTGGGTGCGCTCGAGATGCGGCAGGTCCTCGAGGAAGACGCGGTGCGCGACGAGCCAGTGCTCGACCATCCGGTGGAGCGAGGTGTGGTTCTGGAACCGCCGAGACGCGAGCCGGCGCCACTTCCACGTCGACAGCGCGACGACGACGGGGTGGCGGACGACGACGACGAAGGCACTGCCCGGGAAGGTGGCCTGGAGAAACCGGCCCATGAGGAGGTTGGGCGGAGACTTCTCGACGAGCAGCGGGCAGCTGAGGTCCCAGTAGGGCTCCCACGCCTGCCACAGGGCCTCGGCGTTCTCGGGCGTGACGAGCGGGGAGTCCTCGGTGAGGTGGGCGCGCGGGTCGAAGGCGAACCGCCCGGGCCCGCCGAGGAGCTTGGCCTTGACGTAGACGTGCTGGAGGTGCTGGCCCTCGTCCTCCTTGACCCCCGTGTCGGTGAGCCCGCTGATCGACGGGTGCTCGGCGAGGGCGCGAGCCAACGGGGTGGTCCCGCTGCGGTGCAGCCCCCCGACGAAGACGAGCCGACGCGGGTCGTGCCGCGGGTCGTGCTCCACGTGGTGGTCCGTGTCGTGCTCGGTTGCGTCCGCGGAGCTCACCCCTTGGGCTCCACGGTCCGCAGGGTGGTCGCCATCCGGCGTCGCTGCCAGCGACCGCCCCGGTTGAGGAGGGTCAGGGCGAGCCCGGCGCCGAGCAGGCCGCCGATGCCGATGAGCACGGGGGTCGCGCCGGAGCCGACGTCGTAGGTCGAGCCGAGCTGCTGCGTCGCGACGGACTCCCGGCTCGGGGCGGCGATGAGCGAGCCGGTCGCCTCGGTGTCCGGCCACGGGTTCCACGTCACCGTCGACTTCTTGACCTTGGCGCCGGGGATGAGGCGCGAGACCGAGACGACCGAGACATTGCTGTTGACCGTGCGGCCGTCCGATGCCCGGCCGACGGCCTTGGCATACGTCTTGCCCAGGCCGCGAGCGGCCTGTCCGGCGGTGAGCACGAGGGCGGACGAGGTGCAGCTCGTCGACTGCCCGGGGTACAGCGTCGTGCTGCCGCAGCTCACCGTGACACCCGAGCGGGTCAGCTTGTTCGAGGAGACGACGATGCCGGACAGGGTCGTGGCGCCGGTGTTGCGGATGGTGTAGCCGAAGCGCACCTCGTCACCCTTGTCGAGGATGCCGTTGTGGTTGTGGTCGACCCGGGCCGCGACGGTCTGGGTCAGCGACATCCGCGCGGAGTGGCGATGCGTCGCCGCGGCCATCGGCGTGACGCCGACCTGGACCGTCGTGGTGTCGCTGACGCGACGGCCGGTCGACGAGGTGGCCGAGCCCTTCGCGTGGACCGTGGCCCCGCCGTGCCGGGCCTGGAACGCCGAGATCGTCATCGCCGAGGACGTGCACCGCACCGATTGGCCCGGGCCGAACGACGAGGACGGGCAGGACACCGACGCCCCGAACCGGGACAGGGTGCTCGACGCGACACTCGCACCGTGGAGGGTCACGCTCCCCGTGTTGCGCACGGTGAAGCCGTATGCCACCGCGTCCCCGGCGTCGATCCGCCCGTTGCCGTTCGCGTCACGCGCGAGCCACGCGCTGCCGGACAGGCTGAGCGCCGGCTTGCCCTGGGAGGCGGTGCCGGTCGAGGAGTGACCGGTCGACTGGTGGCCGGCCGAAGGCGGGTGGGTGCTGGGGGGCGCCTGGCTGCTGGGCGGCGCGTCGGTGCTGCTCGACGGGGGGTCACTCGGCGACGTCGGGCTGTCCGTCGAGGTGTCGGTGTCGCTCGGCGTGGTCGTGTCGGTGTCGCTCGGCGTCGTCGTGTCCGTGGGGTCCGTGCCGTCGTCGGCCACGACGTTCGACGTCGCCGACGGGTTGGATGAGGTGTCCGCGACCGCCGCAGAGGTTATCGCCGACATGCCGATCACGAGGGCCGTTGCCGAGATGGCCGCCCCGGTCGCATACCCGAGCCGCATCACTTACCTCCGTCGCCCAGCCACGTACCTGACACCTGGCCCCCCTGGACCGGATCCATCATCACACGGAACCGTGAGCCACCTGCACCGAACCGCGAATCCAGGCCCTCCACCGGAGGGATCAGACCCCCTCGAACCACGCATACTACGCACCCATTCAGCCCGCCCGACCCGCTCGGCCCGCCCGCCGGATATGCCGACCCCGCGGGCTCTTTATCGGGTCACCCGATAAAGGGGCACCTCGCGGGGGAAGCGTTGTCGGGTGAGGTGCACGTTTGTCGGGTCACCCCCGCGGCGGCTCAGCCCACCCCGCCGGCCCGTAGCCCCACCCCGCCGAACCGTTGTCGGTCACCCGCCGAACCGTTGTCGGGTCACCCGATAAAGGGGCACCTCGCGGGGGAAGCGTTGTCGGGTGAGGTGCACGTTTGTGGTGGAACCCGATAAAGGGACAGGGGCGAAGGGCGGGGGACGTCAGCCGGCGGGGACGGGCGAGACCTCGGGGTGGGTGTCGACGTACGGGGCCTGGCCGGCCTGCTTGACGGCGGCGGAGAGGTCGGGGAGCTGGTCGACGCGGAAGTCGCAGGTCCCGTCGACGCTGTTCCAGATGCCGACGGCCTTGATCGAGGGGTACTTCTGGAGGACGCCGGGGATCGAGGCGTACCACTTCGCGGTGAGGGCGAGATCGTCGGAGTAGTGCGCGGATCCGACCTCGCTGAGCATCTTCGGCTTGTTGACGTCCATGCCGATCGAGGGGCCGCGGTCCTGGATGAAGGTGTAGAAGGTGCGCATCGCGTCCTCGAACGAGACGTACTTCGTCGTCGAGGTCTGGTCGGACATGCAGCCGGACTGGTTGTAGACGTTCCAGCTGATCCAGTCGACGTAGGCGTTGCCCGGCCACATCTTGGCGGCGCTGTCGAGGTTGGATGCCTTGCCCGTCATGACCCAGACCCAGACGGCGTTGTGCACGCCGGCCTTGGCATACAGGTCGTGGACGTGCCGCCAGGCGGCGACGAAGTCCTCCGTCGTGCCGAGGGTGCCGACCTTGCGCTTCTGGTTCGCCTCCTGCTGGAAGGTCACGAAGATCGGCACCTTGAGGGAGGCGATGCCGAGGGCCTGGGCCCGCAGCTGGGTGTCGTAGTCGCCGGCCGCCACCTTGGCCCAGGTGATGTCCTTGCTGCTGTCGGCGAAGTCGCGCGCGGCGATGGCGATGTGCAGCATCTTGCCCTGGGCGACCAGGGCCCGCTCGGCGGCGTCGGGGATCGTCGAGTCGATGTCGTGGTAGCGGTAGACGAAGTCGAAGGACCGCCCGAGGGTGTCCTCGACCGCCTGGACCCCCGCCTTGGTCGGCGGCCGCGTCGCCACGCCCCACAGCACGCCGCACGAGGGGACGCCCTTGGCGTCGACCGTCACCGGACCGGTGCACGTCCCCGCGGCCGAGGTGGCGGAGGAGGCCGCCCCGGGCGACGAGCCGGCCGAGGTCGGGGGAGAGCTGGTGCCCCCGGACGAGCCCTGGCCCGTGCACGCGGCGACCCTGAGCAGTGACAGGCCCACCGTGAGGCCGGCCGTCGCCGCCCGCGCGGTGACGGCATGCCGGCCCCGGCGCCGCCCCGGGCGCTCGCCGCTGCC
>JBDIAL010000052.1:0-18020 GCA_039812405.1 Nostocoides sp. | reverse complement strand
GCGTAGGAGATCCGGGGGTGCGGGTGGAACCCCGCGGAGTAGGCCATCGGCACCCCGGCGCGGCGCAGCGCCCGCTCCAGTGCCCGGGAGAAGTCCCGGGTGGAGGAGAACCGCAGCCGTCCCCGCTTGGCATACCGGACCCGCAGCCGCTGGACCGCGGGAGCCGGGGCCGGCCCCTCGGGAACGCGCTGACGTGCCATGGTCGACCAGCCTAGGTCGCCAGGGGCCGGCGTGCGCCCCGGCCCGGGTCCGGGTCGACCCCGAGAGCGACTCGGGGTCGCGTCCGGGGTGAGGTGAGGGGGAAACCCCATATCGCGGAGGCACCGCACCTGGAAGGCTTCCACCCATGATCGACATCGACCACGTCTCCGTGCGGTACGGCTCCTTCCGGGCGCTCGACGACGTCTCCTTCACGGCCCGGCCCGGCCGGGTGACCGGCTTCCTCGGTCCGAACGGCGCGGGCAAGTCCACGACGATGCGGGTCATCGTCGGCCTCACCTCCCCCCAGAGCGGGTATGCCACGGTGGACGGCCGCCGCTATGCCGACCTGCCCAACCCGGGCCGGGAGGTCGGCGTCCTCCTCGACGCCTCGGCCCAGCACGCCGGCCGCACGGGCCGGGAGATCCTCACCATCGCCCAGCGCACCCTCGGCGTCCCGCCCGCCCGCGTCGACACGATGCTCGACCTCGTGAGCCTCACCCGCGCTGAGGCGGGGGGCCGGGTCCGCAACTACTCGCTCGGCATGCGGCAGCGGCTCGGCATCGCGGCAGCCCTCATCGGGGACCCGGCGGTGCTCGTCCTCGACGAGCCCGCCAACGGCCTCGACCCGGCGGGCATCCGCTGGATGCGCGACCTGCTGCGCGACTATGCCGACCGCGGGGGCACCGTGCTGCTCAGCTCGCACCTCCTCCACGAGATCGAGGTCGTCGCCGACGACCTCGTCGTCATCGGCAACGGCCGGATCGTCGCCCAGGGGGCCAAGGAGGAGCTGCTCGACGCGGCGGGGACGCTCGTCCGCACGCCTGACGTCGACGCCCTCGCCCGGGCGGTCGCCGAGGCCGGTCTCGTGGCCCACCGGGCCGGGCCGGACGCGCTGCGCGTCGAGAGCGAGCCCCGCCAGGTCGGCCTCCTCGCCCTCCGGGCCGGCCTGCCCCTGGAGGAGCTGCGCGCGGCGGAGGGCGCCGGCCTCGAGGAGATGTTCCTCGAGCTCACGGCCGACACCCAGCGCGAGGCGACCTCCGCCTCCTCGTCCACGACCTCCCGCGAAGGAGCAGCGGCATGACCGCCACGCCGACCAGCCAGACCAGCCCGGCCACCCGCACCGATCTCGACCGGGTGAGCACCCTGGGTCGCGCGGACGCCCGGCCCACGGCATACCCGCCCATCGGCTTCGGACGGCTCGTCCGGGTCGAGCTGCGCAAGATGTTCGACACCCGCTCGGGGCTGTGGCTCCTCGCGAGCATCGGCATCCTGTCGGCGCTCGCGACCACCGCCGTCATCCTCTTCGCGCCGGACCGCAGCATCACCTACAGCACCTTCGCCACCGCCATCGGCATCCCCATGTCGGTGCTCCTCCCGGTCATCGCGATCCTCTCGGTGACGAGCGAGTGGAGCCAGCGCACCGGCCTGACGACCTTCACCCTCGTGCCGCGCCGGGGGCGTGTCATCGGGGCAAAGCTCGTCGGCTCGGTCCTCGTGGGGGTCGCCTCGATGGCGCTCGCCCTCGGGATCGGCGCGCTCGGGAACCTCCTCGGCTCGGCGATCACCGGTGCGCCGACGACGTGGGACATCGCGGCGTCCGACCTCGGCACCGTCGTCCTCGCCAACGTCCTCGGCATGCTCGTCGGCTTCACGCTCGGCGTGCTCATCCGCAGCTCGGCGGGTGCCATCGTCGGCTACTTCGTCTACAGCTTCGTCCTGCCCACGCTGACGAGCCTGCTCGCGGCGACCCAGGAGTGGTTCGTCCACCTCCGGCGCTGGGTGGACTTCCAGGCCAACCAGAACGCGCTCTACGACGGCTCCACCATGCATGCGGCCGACTGGGGCTACCTCGCGTTCACCGGCCTGATCTGGCTCGTCCTGCCGCTCGCCGTCGGGCTGTGGCGGATGCGCCGCAGCGAGGTCAAGTAGCAGGTCAGGTAGACCGGGCGGCCCGCCCAGGGACCGGGCGCCCAGGTGACGGCCCGCCCCCGAGGGCGGGCCGTCACGCATACCCCCGGCCGCCGGACCGCCTACCGTGTCGCCATGAGCCTCAACCGCACCGCCGTCGAGCCCCTCCTCGCCCGCGAGGTCGCCGCATACACCGAGGCCCACCCTCGGTGCCACGCCGGCTACGACGACGCGGTGAACCTGCTGGGCCACGTCCCGATGACCTGGATGAACATGTGGGCGGGCGGCTTCCCGCTCCAGCTCGACCGCGCGAGCGGGTGTCGGGTCACCTGCCTCGACGGGGTCGAGCTCGTCGACTTCGCGCTCGGCGACACCGGGGCGATGGCCGGTCATGCGCCCGCCCCGACCGTGGCGGCCGTGACCCGCCGGATGGGCGAGCTCGGCGGTGTGACGGCCATGCTCCCCACCCCCGACGCCCAGTGGGTGGGCGCCGAGCTGGAGCGCCGGTTCGGCCTGCCCCGCTGGTCGTTCACGCTGTCGGCGACGGACGCCAACCGATGGGCGGTCCGGCTCGCCCGGCTCGTGACGGGACGGCGCCGGATCCTCGTCTTCGGCCACTGCTACCACGGGACGGTCGACGAGACGTTCGCCGTCCCCGGCCCGGACGGCACGACGGTCACCCGACCCGGCAACGTCGCGCCCCCCGTCCCGGTGTCGGAGACGACGTATGCCGTGCCCTGGAACGACCTCGGAGCCGTCGAGGCCGCCCTCGCCCACGGCGACGTCGCGGCGATCCTCACCGAGCCGGCCCTGACGAACATCGGGATCGTCCTGCCCGAGGAGGGGTTCCACAAGGGCCTGCGGGAGCTCGCGACCCGTTACGGCGCGCTCCTCATGATCGACGAGACGCACACCTTCTCGGCCGGCTGGGGCGGCGCGACGCGGGCTTGGGGGCTGGAGCCCGACATCCTCGTCGTCGGCAAGTCGATCGGTGGCGGGATCCCGTGCGGGGCATACGGCTTGAGCACCTCGGTCGCCGACGCGGTGCTCGCCCGGACCGTCTCGGGCGACGCCGACATCGTCGACGTCGGCGGTGTGGGAGGCACCCTCGCGGGCAATGCCCTCTCGACCGCCGCCATGCGGGCCACCCTCGGCGAGGTGCTCACCGAGGAGGCCTTCTCGCGGATGATCGCCCTCGGGACGCGGTATGCCGAGGGGGTCCAGTCCATCCTCGACGACCTCGACCTGCCGTGGAGCGTCGGCCAGGTCGGGGCGCGCGCCGAGTACCGGTTCGCCCGCCCCGCGCCCCGGACCGGCGAGGAGTCTGCCGCCGCTGCCGACGAGGACCTCGACGCCTACCTCCATGTCGCCCTCGCGAACCGGGGCATCCTCATGACGCCGTTCCACAACATGGCGCTCATGTGCCCGGCCACGACGGCGCAGGACGTCGACCGGCACCTCGCCGTGCTCCGTGAGGTCGCCGCCCCTCTCGTCTGACCCGCCTGCCGGCAGCCGCGGGCCCCCACCCGGTCGAGGTAATCCGCCCCCTCCGCCCAGCCGCGCAACACCTCCACCCAGCGAGGCTCCACCCGGTCGAGGTAATCCAGCACCCGCGCTCAGCCACGGAACACCTCCACCCAGCCAGGCCCTCACCCGGTCGAGGTCATCCAGCACCCTCCGACAGCCACGCAACACCTCCACCCGACGACCCCACCATCTCGCCCCCGCGGAACCAGTCCCTGCTGAGCCCCCGCCTCGCGGGTGGCGCCGACCCACTCGTCCGTCGGTGGCACTGACCCCGACCTCCCTGGCCCCCGGGGTGACACTGGCCCCCGGCTCTGACGTTGCCACACCCGGGCCCAGCCTGGTCGCCGCTGCTGGTGTGGAGGTTACTCAGGGGTCCGAGGGCAGAGGCCGGGGCCGCAGCAGAGGCCAAGGCCGGCCCCAGAGCCGGGTCCGGGGCCTGGGCCTGAGCCTGAGCCTGAGCCTGAGCCTGAGCCTGAGCCTGAGCCGGCATACGACCTCACCCGAGGAATGGTCACCTGACCCGAGAACGCTTCCCCCGGAAGGTGACCCCTTGTCGTGGAACCCGATAAAGGTCCGGGGCTCGGGGGGCTGGAGCGCTCTGACGGGACAGGGCGGAGAGCGAGGACAGGGCAGAGGGTGAGGACAGGGGCGGGGGCGGGGGCGGGGGCGGGGGCAGGGGCTCAGCGGTCGACGCGGAGGGCCTCCACCGGCGCGAGGGCCACCGCCCGCCGGGCGGGCGGAGCCGCCGCGACGAGGACGAGGACGAGCCCGGCGACGGCGATCGAGGCGATGACCACCCACGGCAGGCCCCACACGAACCCCCTGGACTGGGAGCCGACGAGCGACTGGGCGCCGACGGATCCGTAGGTCAGGCCGAGGGCGAGCCCGAACGCCACCGCCGTGCCCGCGAGGGCCGCCGACTCCTTGGTGACCATCGACCGCACCTGGGCGCCGGTGAAGCCGAGGGCGCGCAGCAGCCCGATCTCCCGCTGCCGCTGGATGACGGTCAGGGACATCGTGCTCACGAAGCCGACGGCCGAGATGACGCACGACACGACGACGATCGCCACGAGGATCGAGGTCATCGCCGAGAGGATCGCGTGGCTCTCGGCCCGCTGCCCCGGCGTGAGGCCGGTCCAGGAGTCGACGCTGACCTGGAGCGCCCGCATGCCGGAGGCGATCGTCGTCACGAGGGTGACGCCGATGACCAGGCCCATCGTCGAGCGGGTCGTCCGGAGCGGGTCGGCCACCGCGTTGCGGCGGGCCACCCGGCTCGGAGGGTCCGATCCGAGGAGCCGGCCCACGAGGGCGACGAGACCCGGGACGACGAGGCGGGACCCGACGAGCAGCCCGGTGCCGGACACCGCCGACCCGACGAACGCGAGGAGGAGGCCGAACGCGCTCCCCTCCTCCCCCATCCACGCGGCCCCGACGAGGGCGAGGGCACCGACGACCATGAGGACGACGCAGACCGTGGCGCGGGCGACCGATGCCGAGCGGGTCGCCCGGGGCAGGGCCTCGGCGCCGCTCATCGCCTGCGCCGCCGTGACCCGCAGCACTGCCCGGGAGCCGACCCATCCGGCGGCGAGCGCCGTGACGGCGATCGTCGCGACGGGCACGACGACGAACGGGCTCGTCACGGCATAGGGGCCGTCCGGCAGCGATCCCCGCCGCACGAGGACGACCCGGAAGGCGTCCGTGGCGAGCACCCCGAGGACGGCGCCGGCCACCGCACCGATCGTGCCGACGCCGCCGGCGCCGCGCATGACGGACGCCCGCAGCGTCGCCGGACGGGCCCCGAGGAGCCGCAGGAGGGCGATCTGCCGCAGCCGGCCGGCGACCACGGTGTCCACCGCGTTGACGATGACGACGGCCGAGACGTAGACGGCGACGAGGATGAAGACCATCGCCACGATCGACAGCAGGAGACCGACCCCGGTCCCACCCCCGCCGGGCCGGGACGTCGTCGACAGGATGCTGCTCGCGGTGACCAGCACGCCGGCATACGCGCCGCACAGCCCCGCGACGAGGCCGACGGTCCCCAGCTCGCGCGGCGACCCGAGGACCAGCCCCCGGCCGACCCCGCCCCTGGCCCGACCGCCGGACCCCCGACCCTCCCCGGCACCCCGCCTCATGCCACACCGACCTCGAGGGCGACGACGAGGTCGGCGATGGCGGCCGGCGACAGGGCCGGGTGGTCCCCGACGATCCGGCCGTCGGCGATGACGAGGATGCGGTCGGCGTACGACGCGGCGACCGGGTCGTGGGTCACCATGAGGATCGTCTGGCGGTACTCGTCGGCCGCCGTGCGCATGAGGCTGAGGACCTCGCGCGAGGAGCGGGTGTCGAGGTTCCCGGTCGGCTCGTCGGCGATGACGACATGGGGGCCGACGGCCAGGGCCCGGGCGATGGCCACGCGCTGCTGCTGCCCTCCGGAGAGCGCCGAGGGCCGGTGGGCGGCCCGATCGAGGAGACCGAGGCTCTGCAGCAGCCCGTCGATGCGCACCCTGTCCTCGGCCGTGAGGCGCCGGCCCGCGAGCTCGAAGGGCAGGACGACGTTCTCCCGCGCGGTGAGCGTGGGGACGAGGTTGAACGCCTGGAAGACGAACCCCACGTGGTCCCTGCGCAGCCGCGTCCGGCGATCCTCGTCCATCGCGTGGAGCGGCTGCCCGGCGAGCCACACCTCCCCGCTCGTCGGGTCGTCGAGACCGGCGGCGCAGTTCATGAACGTCGACTTGCCGGAGCCGGAGGGCCCCATGACGGCGGTGAACCGGCCGCGCTCGATGTCCACGCTCACCCCGTCGAGGGCCCGGACGGCGCCGGTTCCCTCGCCGTAGACGCGATGGACGTCGCGGAAGGACAGGACGGGCTGTGGGTCGTCGATCGTCATGCCCTCGACGCTAGGTCGGCAGCCCACCGCCGCACATCTGCCGCGGGGCCCGTCCGGCATACCTCCTGCGATGTATGCCGTCCCCTCGGGTACGCCGTCCGCGGCCGGTGGCCGGGGAGCCGCCGCCCGCGGCCGGCCGACCGCTCGGCAGCCGCCCGAGCGACGGCGACCTACACCAGGTCGTGCTCGTAGGCGTAGACGACCAGCTGGACCCGGTCGCGGAGGCCGAGCTTGGCGAGGATGCGCGACACGTGGGTCTTCACCGTGCCCTCCGCGAGGAACTCGGCCGCGGCGATCTCGGCGTTTGACAGCCCCTGGGCCGCCCGGACGAGGATCTCCCGCTCGCGCGGGGTCAGCGTGTCGTACTCCGGGCCCGGCGAGGCGGTGTCGCGAGCGCGGAACCGCTCGAACAGGGCCCGGGTCGCCCCGGCCGCGACGACCTGGCTGCCGGCGGCGACGGCCCGGATCGCGGCGAGGAGCAGCTCAGGCTCGGCCGACTTCAGGACGAACCCGCTCGCGCCCGCCTCGATCGCCGAGGCGGCCGCCTCGTCGTGGTCGAACGTCGTGAGGACGAGCACGCGTGGCGCCTCCGCCCCGAGGGCGTCGAGGAGCGCCCGGGTCGCGGCCACCCCGTCGACGACCGGCATCCGCACGTCCATGAGGACGACGTCGGGCCCGGTCCGCGCGACGAGGTCGGTGACCTCCGACCCGTCCCCGGCCTGCCCGACCACCTCGAGATCGGGCTGCGAGCCGAGGACCATCGCGATCCCGGCGCGGAAGAGCGGCTGGTCGTCGACGAGGGCGACACGGATCGTCATCCGGCGTCCCTCGGCGCGCCGCAGGGGATCTCCACCTCGACGGCCCATCGGCGGCCGGGGTCCACCACGCCCGCCGACATCGTGCCTCCGGCCGCCTCGACCCGCTCGGTCATGCCGAGCAGCCCGTGGCCGGTCGGGGCGGTCGGGGCGACCGGACCGGCCGGGCCGGCGTGGCCGCCTGCGAGCGGCAGCCGGGCCGGGCAGGCGTTCTCCACCCGCAGCCGGTAGGCCGCGCCCGACCAGTCCTCCACGACCCGGACGGGCGCGTCGAGGTCGCCGTGCTTGAGGGCGTTGGTCAGCGCCTCGGCGAGGATCCGGCGCGTCGTGAGTGCGACGCCCGGGTCCTGCGACGGGATCCCGCTGCGCTGCATGGTGAGGCTCATGCCCGAGGCCCGCATCCGGCCGACGAGCACCTCGGGCGCCTCGAACCCGAGGTCGTCCCCGGGGTCGGCGGGGTCGGCCGCCCCCGGCTCGCGCAGCCGCCCGAGGAGGAGGCGGACGTCGTCCATGGCGCCGCGCGCCGTCTCGCCGATGACCGACAGCGCCGCCTCGGCCCGGTCCGGGTCGGTGCGCAGGAGGTAGCGGGCCCCGTCGGCCTGGGCGGCGACGACCGCCCACGAGTGGGCCACGACGTCGTGCATGTCCGCCGCGATCCGGGTCCGCTCCCGCTCCTGGTCGACGAGGTCCTGCAGCCGACGCTCCTCGGCGGCCTGCAGCCGGGCGGAGATCCCCGTCCGGATCGCCTCCCGACGCTGCCATCGCACGAACCCGGTGAGCCATCCCCCGAGCAGGACGAGCGCCGACAGGCCCGTCATGATGAGGCCGGTCCCGGCCATCTGCGGGACCCCGGCGGAGCCCACGAACCGGTGCAGCCCGGCCCAGACCCCGGCGGTGAGGACCCCCGCGACGGCGGCGACGAGACCGGCCCGGCGGACCCGCGGGGACCGGTGCGCCCCGAAGCTGAAGGCGAGAGGGGCGTATGCCAGGTCGGCCGCGGCGTTGACCTGGCCGCCGACGAGCTGGGTCAGGCCACCGGCCACCGCGAGCCCGAACGCCACCCAGAGCCACACCCGGCGCACCACGAGCGCGAGGGACAGCAGGACGACGGTCGCGACGGTCCACCCGTCCCGGGTGCCCCCGGCGGCGAGGCCGAGCAGGCCGACGGCCAGCGCCATGGCGACGTCACGGGCGAGGCCGACGCGCCCGAGCGGCCGGTCCTCGCCCCAGACGTCGACGCCGGTCACGTCGGGGCGGCAGCCATCCGCTCGCGCCCGGCCCCGAGCACGGTGACCGGCAGCAGAGTCCGGCCGGTCGGCCCGATCTCGATCTCGGTGCCCAGCTGGGGGCATACGCCGCAGTCGAAGCACGGGGTCCACCGGCAGTCCTCCACCTCGACCTCGTCGACGGCGTCCAGCCAGTCCTGCCAGAGCCACTCCTTGTCGAGGCCGGCGTCGATGTGGTCCCAGGGCAGGACCTCCGACTCCTCCCGCTCCCGGGTCGTGTACCAGTCGACGTCGACGCCGTATGCCGCGAGCTCGCGCTCCGCGCAGGCCATCCACCGCTCGTAGGAGAAGTGCTCGCTCCACCCGTCGAACCGCCCCCCGTCGCGCCACACCGCCTCGATGACCCGGCCGACGCGCCGGTCCCCCCGGGACAGCAGCCCCTCGACGATGCCCGGCTTCCCGTCGTGGTAGCGGAAGCCGATGGCCGAGCCGTAGCGCCGGTCGGCCCGGATCGCGATGCGCAGCTTCTCCAGCCGGGCGTCGGTCTCCGCCGCCGACAGCTGGGCGGCCCACTGGAAGGGGGTGTGCGGCTTGGGCACGAACCCGCCGATCGACACGGTGCACCGGATGTCGCGGGTGCCGCTGACCCGACGCCCGGTGTCGATGACCCGCTTGGCGAGGTCGGCGATCTGCAGGACGTCCTCGTCGGTCTCCGTGGGCAGCCCGCACATGAAGTAGAGCTTGACCTGGCGCCACCCCGCGCCGTAGGCCGCCGCCACCGTGTCGATGAGGTCCTGCTCGGTCACCATCTTGTTGATGACCTTGCGGATCCGCTCGCTCCCGCCCTCGGGGGCGAAGGTGAGCCCGGAGCGCCGGCCGTTGCGCGTCAGCTCGTTGGCGAGGTCGATGTTGAACGCGTCGACGCGGGTCGACGGCAGCGACAGCCCGGTCTGCGTGCCCTCGTAGCGGTCGGCGAGGCCCTTGGTGATGTCCGCGATCTCCGAGTGGTCGGCGCTCGACAGCGACAGCAGCCCGACCTCCTCGAAGCCGGTCGCGGCGAGTCCCCGCTCGACCATCTCGCCGATGCCGGTGATGGACCGCTCGCGCACCGGCCGGGTGATCATCCCGGCCTGGCAGAAGCGGCACCCCCGCGTGCAGCCGCGGAAGATCTCGACCGACATCCGCTCGTGGACCGACTCGGCGAGCGGGACGAGCGGCTGCTTGGGGTAGGGCCAGGCGTCGAGGTCCATGACGGTGTGCTTGCTGACCCGCCAGGGCACGCCGGGCGCGGACGAGGACGGCGCGACGCGCTGGATCCGCCCGTCGGGCAGGTAGGTCACGTCGTAGCAGGCCGGGACGTAGACGCCGCCGGTCCGCGCGAGCCGGAGCAGCACCTCACGCCGGCCCCCCGGCATACCCTCCGCCTTCCAGGCCCCGACGATCTCGGTGACGGCGAGGACGGCCTCCTCGCCGTCACCGACGACCGCCGCGTCGATGAAGTCGGCGACCGGCTCGGGGTTGAAGGACGCGTGCCCGCCCATGACGACGATCGGGTCGTCGTCGCCGCGGTCGGCGGCATGGAGGGGGATCCCGGCGAGGTCGAGCGCGGTGAGCATGTTCGTGTAGCCGAGCTCGGTCGAGAAGGACAGCCCGAAGAGGTCGAAGTCCCGCACCGCCCGGTGCGCGTCGACGGTCAGCTGCGGCACCCCGTGCTCGCGCATGAGGGCCTCCATGTCGGGCCACACGGCATACGTCCGCTCGGCGAGGGCGTCGGGACGCTCGTTGAGGACCTCGTAGAGGATCATGACGCCCTGGTTGGGCACGCCGACCTCGTAGGCGTCGGGGTACATGAGCGCCCAGCGGACCGTGAGGTCCTCCCCCCCGGGGCCGAACCCGCCGACATCCCAGTCCTTGATCGTCGAGTTCAGCTCACCGCCGACGTACTGGATCGGCTTGCTGACCTGCTCCAGCAGCGGCTCGAGCGCAGCGAAACGGGACTCACCAGGCATGCCGACAAGGGTAAGCGAGGGCCGCGACCTGCGCGGACCCGCGCCGAGCGGGAGACTGGGCCGATGAGGCGGGAGCCGGAGGACGGGGCGGTCGCGGCGCGCGTCCGTGCCGCGCTGGCGGCGGTCCCCCGGGTCGACTTCCTCCCGCGGGCCCGCCGGCGGGACGCCGCGTTCGACGGCCCGCTCGACATCGGTCACGGGCAGACCAACAGCCAGCCGCGGACCGTCGCCGACATGCTCCGCCTCCTCGACGTGCGGCCCGGTGACCGGGTCCTCGACGTCGGGGCGGGATCAGGCTGGACGACGGCGCTGCTCGCGCGTCTCACGGGGCCTTCCGGCAGCGTCCTCGGGGTCGAGCGGGTCCCCGAGCTCGTCGCGTTCGGCGCGGCGAACCTCGACCGAGCCGGTATGCCGTGGGCCCGCCTCGTCGCCGCCCGACCGGGGGTCCTCGGGTCGCCGGAGGACGGGCCCTTCGACCGGGTCCTCGTGTCGGCCGCCCCGCGGACCCTCCCGCCGGCCCTCGTCGCGCAGCTGCGCGACGGCGGCGTGCTCGTCATCCCCGTCGACGGCACGATGACCCGGCTCGTCCGGCACGTCGGCGGAGCGGACACGATCACCCGGCACGGCGCCTACCGGTTCGTCCCGCTCGTCACCGACGACCCGCCGCCGCCCTGACCCGCCACCGCCCTCGGGCGGATCGGACCCGAGAAGAGGTCACCTCACCCGAGAAGCCTTGTCGGGTGAGGTGCCCCTTTATCGGGTGACCCGACAAAGTCCCCCCGTGCGGCCTGGCCCTTTATCGGGTGACCCGACAAAGTCCCCCCGGGCGGAGCGCCGCCACGGATCGGACCCGAGAAGAGGCCTCCTCACCCGAGAAGCGTTGTCGGGTGAGGAGCCCCTTTGTCGGGTGAGCTTGACCGCACCCCAAGCAGCCGCCGCAGTCGGCTGCCCCCCCGGTCCGGACCCGAGAAGAGGCCTCCTCACCCGAGAAGCCTTGTCGGGTGAGGAGCCCCTTTGTCGGGTGAGCTTGACCGCACCCCAAGCAGCCGCCGCAGTCGACTGCCCCCCCGGTCCGGACCCGAGAAGAGGCCACCTCACCCGAGAAGCGTTGTCGGGTGAGGTGCCCCTTTGTCGGGTGACCCGATAAAGGGGTACCGGTATAAGGGCACCGGCATGAGGGCACCGGAATGAGGGCACCGGAATGAGGGGTCGGATGAGGGGGACCGGCGAACACACAGAGTCGGTCCAGCCAGGGCGCCTAGCCTCGCCGGATGCCTGAGCACTCCCGTCCCCGGCAGCACCCCACGAACCCCCGGCAGCACCACTCCCGTCCCCGGCAGCACCCCGCGCCTCCCTGGCGGCACCCCTCACGGCCCCGACGGCTCCTCGCCACGGCGGGCCTCGCCGGCCTCGCGTGCGCCACCCTCGCCGGCTGCGCGTCGGTCAGCGTCGCGGCGGCGCCCCGGACGACGGCGTCGGGGTCCGCAACGACCTCCTCCGCCGACCCGTCGGGCACGACGTCGTCGCCGGGCGGCGGACCGGTCCGGATCGTCGGTCTCGGCGACTCGGTGACGGCCGGGACCAACTGCCACTGCACGGACTTCGTGAGCCAGTACGCCACCGGCTACGCGCGGGAGCACCACGTGCGGACGACGTCGGACAACCTCGGCAGCAACGGCGCGACGACGACCTCCCTCGCCGAGGACCTCGCCGACGACGCGGCGACCCGCCGGGACGTCGCGCGGTCGGACGTCGTCCTCGTGACGATCGGGGCCAACGACCTCGTGCCCCTCATCGCCCGCTGGCAGTCCAAGGGGTGCGGCACCTCCTGCTCCGCCCCGGCGGTGACGGCGATGGGCAACGGCCTCGACACGGTGCTCCGCCGGATCGTCGCGCTCCGGGCGGGCCAGCCGACGACCATCCTCGTGACCGACTACTGGAACGTCTTCGAGGACGGTCAGGTCGCCGTCGCCGACTACGGCAGGAGCTTCGCGCCGTGGTCGGACCAGGTGACCCGCGAGGCGAACGCGACGATCAGGTCCGCCGCCGAGCGGTCGGGGGCCGTGGCATACGTGGACCTCTACCGGCCGTTCAAGGGCGACGGCTCGACCGACGACACCCACCTGCTCGCCTCCGACGGCGACCACCCGGACGCCGCGGGCACCGCGCTCATCGCCCGGACCCTCCTCGCCGCGACGCCAGCACGCCCGACGTCCGGCTGACCGGGGAGGTCCGCTGGACCGGGCTCGGCTTGCCGACGGGCGACCCCGCCCGGACGGCCGGCTCGGTGATCCGCGGCGAGAGCCAGTCGAGCGCCTTGGGGACGACCTGCTGCCAGTCGGCGAAGTTGTGGCCGCCGTTGCGGATGACGATGACCGAGGCGGACATCGGGTAGCGCACGAGCGAGAGGAAGCGGTGGGTGTCCTTGATGCCGTAGGCGCCGCCCTCCCGCGAGCCGATCGACACCAGGACCCGGACGGGCGGCGCCGGCTCGTGGCGGAGCAGCCACTCGGGGCTCTGCAGTCGCTCGTACACCTTCGAGCCGCCCCACAGCTCGCCGGAGCTGCGGGCCCGGTAGGTGTGGTAGTACCCCGACATGGCCACGGCCGCGTGGTAGAGGTCGGGACGGGCCATCGCCAGCTTCACCGCGCAGTAGCCCCCCGTCGAGTCCCCGATGATGCCCCAGCCGTAGGGCGTGACCCGGAAGGTGGACCGGATGGTCGCGGGCACGTCCTCGTCGAGGAAGGTCTCGACCTGGGGCCCGCCCGGCACGTTCGTGCACTCGGTGTCGCGCTGGGGCTCGACGGCGGAGGCGACCATGACGATGATCGCGGGACGCGCCCGGCCGCCGGTCGACTGGGCCAGCTCGTCCTGCTGGTACCCCATCCGCTCGACGAGTCCCTGTGCGGTGCCGGGGAACCCGGCGACGGCCTCGACGACGGGGAAGTCGGTATGCCGTTCGCCCGCGGCGAAGTACTGCGGCGGCAGGTAGACGGAGACCGGCGAGGAGAGCCCGCTGTCCATGCCGCGGACCGTCGCCGTGGCGAGCTCGCCCTTGGTCGCGAAGTGGCTCGGTGTCGACCAGCTGGTGTCCGCGACGAAGCCGAGCCGGGGGTCGGGGGCGACGTGGACGTGGCGCAGCGTGTGACGGTCGACGGCGTGGATCTGCCCGACGCCCCCGCCGCCGCCGAGGAGGTCGGACCACGAGCCGTAGAAGTAGCCGTAGTTGTTGACCGCCGCCGCGGTCAGCAGCGTCGCGACGAGCTGCACGGCGACGAGCAGCCCGAGCCGTTGGGAGATCCGCAGGGCCAGGGGGCCGCGCACCCTCCCCCAGAGCACGAGGGTCCCCACCATGACGGCGGCGAGGAGGATCCCGAGGGTCAGCAGCAGCGGCCAGCCGAGCAGAGGCATACGTCAGTCACCCGTCCCTTTCCACCCACCGACGCTAGGAGCCGGCTGTGGGGGAGGACTGGACGTTCGCTGGGCATCCCCTGGACGGGCGGGGCTCTCAGCGGTAGTGCGCGTCGAGGACGTCGGCGAACCGGTCGGTGACGACCTTGCGCTTCAGCTTCAGGCTCGGCGTCAGCTCACCGGCCTCGACGCTCAGGTCGTGGTCGAGGATCGTGAACCGCTTGATCGTCTCCCACCGGTTCAGCGTGCCGTTGAGCTGGTCGATGGAGTCCGCGACGAGGGCGCGGACCTCGGGAGAGGCGACGACCTCGGCATACGGCCTCCCGGCCATGCCGTGGGCCGCCGCCCAGGCGCCGATCGCGTCGGGGTCGAGGGTGACGAGCGCGGAGACGAAGTTGCGCCCGTCGCCGTGCACGACGAGCTGGCTGACGAACGGGCACATCCCCTTGAAGGACGACTCGATGGCCGCGGGCGCGACGTACTTGCCGCCACTCGTCTTGAACAGGTCCTTCTTGCGGTCGGTGATCCGCAGGAACGACCGGTCGTCGAGCTCGCCGATGTCGCCGGTGTGGAACCACCCGTCCGCGTCGATCGCCTCGGCCGTCGCCTCGGCGTCGTGGTGGTAGCCGTCCATGATCCCCTCGCCCCGCAGGAGGACCTCCCCGTCCTCGGCGATGCGCACCTCCAGGCCCGGCACCGCCCAGCCGACCGACCCGATCCGCCAGGCGAGGACGCGGTTGACGAAGGCCGCCGAGCTGGACTCGGTGAGGCCGTAGCCCTCGGCGACGGGCAGGCCCACCGCGTAGAAGAACCGGGCCACGTCGTGGTTGAGGGCCGCCGAGCCGGAGATGAAGAACCGGATCCGGCCGCCGAAGCGGGCCCGGACCTTCTCCAGGACGAGCCGGTCGGCGACGCGGTGCTTCGCGGCGAGGAGCGCCGACGGCTCGCGGCCCTCCTCCAGGACGTCGGCCACCCGGCCGCCGACCCCGACCGCCCACTCGAAGATCCGGAACCGCGCGCCGCCCTCGGCGGCCATGGCCATCGCGATCGCGGCGTGCGCCTTCTCGAAGATCCGCGGGGCCGCGCCCATGAAGGTCGGCCGGACGACGGCGAGGTTGGGCACGATCCGGTCGATCCGGCCGTCGATGGCCGTCGCGAACCCCACGGCCAGGTTGATCGTCAGCAGCTGCTTGCCGAAGACGTGGGCGAGGGGGAGCCAGAGGTACTGCAGGTCGTCCGGGCCGAGGATGTCCATCGCCCGCGTCGAGGCGGCCTGGTAGGTCCAGGTGCGGTGCAGCAGCCGGACCCCCTTGGGCCGGCCGGTCGTGCCCGAGGTGTAGATGAGCGTCGCGAGCTGCTCGGGGCGGGTCGACTCGATCCGGGCGTCGACGGCACCGGGGTCGCGGTCGAGCAGGTCGCGGCCCGCCTCCTCGAGCTGGTCGAGGGTCATGACCCACGCCGGGTCGGCCGCCCCCGCGACGTCGCCGTCGAGGACGACGACCCGGCGGACGCCGGGCACCGCGTCGCGGATGCCCTCCAGCTTGGCGAGCTGGACGGCGTCCTCGGCGGCGACGACGACGCTCTCGGAGTCGGCGAGGATGTATGCGACGTCGTCGGCGATCGTCGTCGGGTAGACGGTCGTCGTGGCCCCGCCCGCCAGCATGACGGCGAGGTCGGCGAGCACCCACTCGTAGCGGGTGCCCGAGGCGACGGCGACCCGCTGCTCCGGCTCGACCCCGAGGGAGAGGAGCCCGGCGGCGAGCCGGCGGACCCGCGCGTCGGCCGCCGCCCACGTCACGTCGTGCCACGTGTCGCGGCCCTCGGCGTCGGTCGTGGGGTACTGGAAGGCCAGCCGGTCGGGCGTCGCGCGCACCCGGTCGCGGAACAGGGCCGCCACGCTCGCGGGGCGGTCGGTCAGCAGGCCGGGGTCGTAGCGCTCGGCGCTCGGGTCGGGCAGGGCGGACGGCTGGACTGACATGGCGACATCCTCGGCGCTCGGGCGGTCAGGTGGGGACGATGCGGGCCAGGATCCTCCGGCATGCCTCGACGTCCCGGGTCATCTCCGAGCACAGCTCGTCGACCGATGCGAAGCGCAGCGTCGGGCGGATGTGCTCGACGAACTCCACCATGACCCGCTCGTCGTAGAGGTCGAGGTCGTCCCGGTCGAGGACGTAGGCCTCGACGGTGCGCCGGTCGCGGGTGGCGAACGTGGGGTTCGTCCCGATGGAGACGGCCGCGGGCAGCGTGCGGTCGGGCGCGTCCGAGGGGAGGTCGAGCCGGGTGAGCCAGCCGGCGTACACGCCCTCGAGGGGCACGAGCCCGAGGGAGTCGGCGGCCAGGTTGGCCGTCGGGAACCCCAGATCGCGGCCCCGGTGGTGCCCGTGGACGACCGTGCCGACGACCCGGTGCGGACGGCCGAGGATGTGGGCGGCGGTCGCGACGTCGCCCACGGCGAGCGCGGCGCGCGTCGCGGACGAGGAGAACCGCGCGTCGTCGCCGACGTCGTCGAGGGCGACGACCTCGAAGCCGTGGGCCGTTCCGAGCTCACGCAGCAGGTCGACGTCGCCGGTGTAGCCGGCCCCGAAGCCCCGGGTGTCGCGGCCGACGACGAGGACCCGCGTCCGCAGCCCCTCGACGAACGTCGAGAGGATGAAGTCCTGCGCGCTCTGGGCGGCGAACTCGGCGGTGAAGGGCAGGACGAGGAGCCCGTCGATGCCGGTGACGGCGAGGAGGTCGTCACGCAGGGCGCCCGGGGAGAGCAGGGCGGGAGCCCGCTCCGGGTGGAGCACCTCCACCGGGTGCGGGTCGAAGGTCACCGCGACGGTGGGCAGCCCGCGGCGGCGCCCCTCCTCCACGAGCCGGCCGAGGACGGCCCGGTGCCCGAGGTGGACCCCATCGAAGTTGCCGAAGGTGGCGACGCACGGACGCAGCTCCTCGGGGGTCTGCGACGGGTCGGTCCAGCGATGCACGACGGACACTCTACGAACTCGCCGGGGTGAAGACGACGGCGGACCGGGCGCGCGCCCCGGACTCGTCGAGGAGGGCGACGAGCCGGCCGTCCGGCCCGATCCCGGCGACGATGCCCTCGCGCGGTGTGCCGGCGCGGTCGATCCGCTGACCGTGACCGAGGGCGGTCGCCTCGCCGTCGGTGAGCCGTCGCACCGGGAAGGAGGCCGCCGCCGCGACCGCGAGCGGGACGACGGGCACCGTGCCCCCGGCGTCGACGAGCGCTCCGAGCTCGTCGAGCGGACGGGCCTCGGCGAGGGTGAACCGCCCGACCCGGGTCCGGCGCAGCGCGGTGAGGTGGCCGCCCGTCCCCAGCGCCGCGCCGAGGTCGCGGGCGAGGGCGCGCACGTAGGTCCCCGACGAGACCGTCACCGTCACCTCGACGTCGAGGATCGGTATGCCGTCCGCTCCCCCGCTCCCCGGACCGGCGGCCGGGGCGTCGACCCGGCCCTCACGCACCGCGTGGACGACGAAGGCGGAGACGGTGACCGGCCGGGGCGGCAGCTCGACGGCCTCGCCGCCGCGCACCCTGGCATACGCCCGCCGTCCGTCGACCTTGACGGCCGAGACCGCGCTCGGCCGCTGGAGGATCGGACCGGTGAGGCCCGCCACGGCCGCCGTGAGCCGCTCGTGCGACAGCCCCCCGGCGCCCGGGGCGTCGATCGCCTCCCCCTCGGCGTCGTCGGTGAGGGTCGACACGCCGAGCCGGATCGTCGCCGTGTAGTCCTTGTCGCAGCCGACGAGATGGGTGAGCAGCCGGGTTCCCCGGTTCACCCCGAGGACGAGGACCCCCGTCGCCATGGGGTCGAGGGTCCCGGCGTGGCCGACCTTGCGCGTCGCGCAGAGCCGGCGGGCCCGGGCGACGACGTCGTGGCTCGTCCACCCGGCCGGCTTGTCGACGACGAGCAGCCCGTCGGGCGTCGTCATCGAGAGGCGGGCCCCGCAGCCCCGTCGGCGTCGTCCGGGTCCCCCTCGCCTCCCGCGCCCGACCCGGCGACGTCGGCGGGGGCGGCCGCCGCACCGTCCC
>JBDIAL010000051.1:0-18042 GCA_039812405.1 Nostocoides sp. | reverse complement strand
GCGCAGGCGTCCTCCACCTCGGCGGCGGACCGGCCGTCGGCCAGCCCGGCCCGCACGGTCTCGGCGGCGAACTCCACGCCGACCGCGGAGGCGACGCCGAGCAGCCGCCGGTCGGCCTCGTCGAGGGTGTCGACCCGACGCTGGAGCATGAGGCGGACCTGGGCCGGCACGCCGAGCGCGCCGAGCGGGGCGGTGGCGCGCACGGTGCCGTCCACGGTCTCCAGCAGGCCCTCGTCGGCCAGGTGGCGGCACAGCGCGGCGACGAACAGGGCGTTGCCCTCGGTCCGCTCGACGATCTGGGAGACGAGCTCCGCCGCCGGCGCCCGGGGCGCGAACCAGGCGGCCGCATACGCCCCGACCTCCGCGGTCGACAGCAGCTCGAGGACGAGCACGTCGCACAGCCTGCGGGCCCCGAGGTCCTGCAGGACCCCGCGCAGGGCGTGCTCGCGAGCGATGAGCTCGGCCGGACGGTAGCTGCCCAGGACGAGCAGGCGCGCGGGCTCACGCCGGCGCGCGAGGTAGCCGATGAGCTCGACAGTCGGCCGGTCGGCCTCGTGGAGGTCCTCGAGCACGAGGACGACCGGTCGGTGGCCGCTCAGCGCCGTGAGCGCCGCCGCGAGCTCGCTCACCAGCCGCTGCGGCGAGGCGGGCACGACCGCTCGGTCCTCCCCCTCCTCGGCCAGGCCGGGCACCTGGACCAGCCAGCTCGGCGCGACGCGCCGCAGCACCTGCGTCGCCACCTCGCCGCCGGGCCCGCGGCACAGGCTGTCCAGCGCCTCGATGAGGGGCAGGTAGGGCTGCCCGACGCCGACGCCCTCGACGCCCTGCCCCCACGCGACGAGCGGCCGGTCGGACAGGAGGTGGTCCGCCCGGTCCGGGTCGTCGGCGGAGCCCACCCCGTCCCCGCGGGCGATGCCGCCCAGGCGGTCCACGAACTCCTCGAGGAGGGCCGTCTTGCCGACGCCGCCCTGGGCGACGACGAACCCCACGTGCCGCCGGCCCGCGCGGGCCTCGGACCACCACGCCTCGAGGGTGGCCAGTGCGCTCGCGCGGCCCACGAGCAGCCGGTCGGCCGGGGGCCGCGGCAGCTCGGTCGACGGCTCGACGACGAGCCGGTAGCCGACGCGGTGCACCGTCGCGATGAACCGGGGATCGTGGGGGTCGTCGTCGAGGGCCCGGCGCAGCTCGTTGACGCACACCGCCGCCGCCCCGTCGCCGACGAAGCCGTCCGGCCAGACCGCGTCGACGAGCTCCTCCTTGGTCACCGTCTCGCCGGCCCGGTCGACGAGCACCCTCAGCACCGCCGCCGCCTTGGGCCGCACCGACCGCTCCTCGCCGGCACGCCAGATCCGGCCGCTGTGCGGCTCGAAGCGGAACTCCCGGAGGAACACCGACGCGCCTGGCGTGGACGGGCCGGTCAGCGGAACGCGAACAGGGCGGTGTGAGTGCTCCCGTCGGCCAGGTGCAGGATGACCGCCTGGCAGGTGCCCTTGAGCGAGGCCGACGTCTTCCAGGGGTACTTCCAGTAGATCGTCTGGTAGTGCCGCAGGGCCGACGCGGGGCCGATCGACGTGCCGTCGGTCGGGACCGTCCCCCCGCACGTCATGGGGCTGACGGCGAGGGAGGAGAAGCTGCTGCGCGCCACCACCGGGACCTTCTTGCCGTCCGTGACGAGCCAGATGACCGGGACCGTCGTGCCTGCCTTGACCGTGTTGACCTTCGGAGCGGCCTTCAGCTGCGGGAACCCGCCGAACCGGTAGACGACCGAGAGGACGCCGGGGTGGTAGCCGATCTCGTAGTCGTCGGCGCTCGCGCCCGAGCAGGTGATCGCATAGGTCCCCACGGCCGTCTTCGCCGTGACGGGGTGACCGGAGCCGTTGTCCGTCGTGCAGGTCGGTGCCCGCAGGACCGAGGCGTCGTCCCCGTCGACGAAGCCGCTGTAGTCGAGGGTCGGCTTCGGCACCGCCTTGTGGAGGAGCACCGTGGCGTCCTCGGGCGTGATGGTCAGGGGTGCCCGGGCGACCGTGAACGACCGCTGGACCGGCCCGGCGGGCGGGTAGACGGCGTTGCCCTCCTGGGAGGCGGTGAGGATGCACGTGCCGGCCGCCCGCAGTGTGATCGACGCCGTGGCATCGGGGTCGGCGGGATCGGACACCCGGCATACGTCCGGCGTGGAGCCCGTCAGCTCCACCGGCTGACCCGACCCGCCGCCGGTGACGGTGACGTCGAAGGCGGGGTCGCCGTAGGTGTGGTCGGCGATCTCGGGGAAGTGGAGCACCTGGGTGCCGGCCACGTCCTTGGTCTGGGTCGCGCTGTCGGCGCCGCCGCCCTGGTCGGTGACGGTCACGGTGACCTTGAAGCTGCCGGGTGTCGTGTAGACGTGCGTCCCGCTGAAGCGGAACGTCGTGCCGGAGACGGTCGTAAACGTCACGTCGCACGGGCAGACGGTGGCCTGCGGCGCATACGCGGAGGTGTCGGTCGTCCCGTCGCCCCAGGCGATGGAGACCTTCGCCGTGTCCAGGCTCCCCGCATGGTCGACGGAGCCCGAGACGGTCGTCGGGTCACCCGTCGTGCCGGGACCCGTCGCGGGGTCGAGGGACAGCCGGGGTGGGACGTCGCCGACGGCCACGTCGGTCTCCGTGCGGAACGTGCGTCCGTCGGGAGCGGAGGCCAGCAGGATGACGTGGAAGGTGCCGCTCGTCTGCCAGGTGTAGTCGGCCTGCGTGCCGGTGTACGGACCGTCGTAGCCGCACATCCCGCCGGACGGGCAGGTGATGGAGAGGCCGGCCGTCTGGAAGTACCACGCGTAGGTCAGGCTCCCGGTGTCCGTGCCGCTCGTCGACGCCGTGAACGTCACCGGCACCGCCTCGAGGGGGCTGGAGCTGTGGCTGATCGTCGTGTCGGGGTGGACGGCGGGGACCACCGTCACCCTCTCCCACGACCCGGTCGCCCCGTCGGCGCCGGGCTTTCCCATCTGGACCGAGTCGGTGAGGGAGCACGTCCCGTCCGCCTGGCAGGTGGAGGGGTCGAGCGGCGGCAGCGCGGGGACCGCCGAGGTGGGCCACAGGCTGTTGCCCTTGACCGTGAGGAACCGGTAGCTGCCGTCGGGCTGGGCGACGAGCCACGAGGTCGCCGTGCGCAGCTGGTCGGTGGAGACGTAGTGGATCCGCAGGGTCCGGTATGCCGGGAGGGCCGTGCCGTCGGAGGCCGTCGACGTCGTGACGAACCAGTTCCCGCTCATCCGGGCCGTGCTGGTCCAGGTCGGGGGGCTCGAGGTGTCGTCGGCCACGCCGTCGATCCAGGTCAGGGTGTCGCTGCGGGTCGCGGCCCCGGTGGGGTTCCCCGATGCGTCGAGCAACTGGATGAGGAACTGGGGGTCGTCCGCGCCGGGGCCCGGGATCGCGGGCGCGTTGGCGCACGGCCGCGGGGCGGTGCGGTCGGCGTTGAGGGTGAGGCCGGAGTTGTCGCAGGTCGACGCCTTGGGGGCCGGGCCCGTGGCCCGGACGAACATGGCATAGAGGCCGCTCAGCTGGTCGCTGTTGCCCAGCATCGCCGCCAGGTCCGGGGTGCCGCTCTGGGCGTTGGTGATGAGGTCGTGCAGCTGGCCGGGCAGGGCCGCGTCCGCGGCGACCTGGATGCCCTTGATGACGGCGATCGCGATGGCGATGATCGCGATCGTCACGACCGACCCCACCGCGCCCGCGCCGAGGCCGCCCGCGAACTCGGCGGGTAGGGTGGCCGTCTCGCCGGCGAGGTAGCCGAAGTCGGCCAGCGCAGCCGCGGTGTAGGGGAACAGCGCGGTCGTGAAGGCCGTCGAGGTGAGCACCGGCCCGAGGGTCGCGCCCAGTGTCACCCCGACGGCTCCCGCCCCCACGGCCGCGGCCCCGAACTCCAGACCGGTGGCGACGTTGTGCGACATGACCCCGAAGTCGGTGTCCTTGCTCGGGTCGCCGGTCAGGTCGGCCTCGCCCCACTTGACGAAGGCGCCGAACGACGGCTCGTTGTTGTTGCAGCCCAGGAGGTTGATGCACTGGTAGGGCGGGTAGCACCACGTGTCGCCCGTCCGCTTGAGCACCGGCGTCGTGAGGTTGCCGGTGTAGTCACCGTCGAAGCCGACGGGTGGCCGGTAGGCGCAGAAGCCGCTCGAGGAGTTGGCGGGGGTGCCGTTCATGTAGTTGACCGGCTGGAGGGCGCCGGTGCTGTATCCCTCGAGGGCGGTGAGGATGTCGGAGGAGGACGGGATCGGGTCGGTGGCGGTGACGTGCCCCGCCCACTTGAGGAACTCCCAGCCGGCGTCGAGCGCCGCCGCCTCGGCCTTGCGGTGCATGACGTCGGTGAGCCAGGCGACGGCGTTCGCCTGGTCCGGGGTCCGGGCCCCGGGATCGGTGCGGACCGCCTTGACGACGAGGGCCCACAGCTCGGCCTCGGCGTCCTCGCGGGCCCACGTCTGCACGGCGTCCGCGTCGCCCTGGGGGAGGCCGTGGTCGGTGATCGTGTTGCGCACCGCCTGGTCCGACAGGGCGGTCAGGGAGGTGCGCGCGGCCGGTGCCGCGTAGTAGAGGCTGTTCGAGGAGCTCAGGAGGGTGCTGTTGAGCAAGGCCGCCGGGGCGCAGCCCGCGCCGGTGCAGCTCGCCGCGGTGGCGGCCGGGGCCACCGGGAGGGCCGGGCCGAGTCCCAGGACGAGCACCGCCGTGCTGAGCAGGAGGATCAGCCCGCGGCGAACGTCCCGGGAGACGACGCGCGGACGGCGGGAGGAGCGGGAGTCGCGACGCACAGCACCAGACTCATCGGTGGCCAGTCCGACGACAACGGACCCAGATCCCTGTTCGGGAGGGACCTGGGTCCCTGGCGGCGCGGTGACCGCACCGCCGTCCTCTGAGAGACTGCGCGGATGGCAGGGGGTGTCCTCCGGACACGAGCGACCGCGCGCGGGCTCGATGCTGCCCTCGCGCTCATCGCCGTCCTCTTCGCGGCGCTCGGCCTGCTGGAGGTCGCCGTGACCGCCGGGCCGTCCCGGTCCTCGTTCGTCGTCGTGCTCCTCACCCCGGTGCTGGCCTGGATCTACTGCGCGGCCGGTCTCGTCGCCTGGCGACGGCGGCCGAGCAACCGGCTCGGCCTGCTCCTCGTCCTCGGGGCCGCGACGTGGCTCGGGGCCGGGCTGACCGGCGCCGCCGAGACGGCGCTCGTCGCGGTCGGGCTCGTCCTCGCGACCTCACCGCTCGCGGTCGTCGTCCACGTGGTCCACGCCTTCCCGTCGGGGGAGCTGCGGGGGGCCTCGCGCCCCATCGTCGTCGTCGGGTACGTGGTGGCCCTGGGGATGCAGGCGCCGCTCTACCTGTTCGCGAGCGCCCCGGCGCCGTACGACGCGCTCGTCCTCGCCGACCGCCCCGAGGTGGTCACCGTGGCCACGTGGGTGCAGAGCATCTCGGGCGCGCTCATCATGGTGGCGACGACGGTCGTCCTCGTCCAGCGGCTGCGGGCCACGGCACCGTCGCGGCGCAGGGTGCTCGCGCCACTGCTCGGCTACGGGGTCGTGGCCGTCCTCATGGTGCCGTTCGCGTCCCACGTGATCGGCCCGCTGCTCCACCTCGACGGCGACGCGATCGGGGCCGTCCAGATGGCCGCCCTCGCAGGGATCCCCGTCGCCTTCGTCCTCGGGCTGCTGCGTGGCGGCTTCGGCCGCACCGGCGAGATCCAGGAGCTCGGGGCCTGGCTCGGCAGCGGCCCCGGCGCCCGGCCCGCCCTGACCCAGGCTCTCGCCGACACCCTCGGCGACCCCACGCTGGAGCTGTGGTTCTGGGTGCCGGACCGGGGGCAGTACGTCGACGGCGACGGCCGGGTCGTCACCCCCGCGACCGGGGGGCAGCGGGGGCTGGTCGAGGTCGAGCTCGGCGGGGAGCGGATCGGCGCGATCGTCTACGACGCGGCACTGCTCGCCGACCCCGAGCCGGTCCGCGGCGCGGGGCGGGTCGTCGCGCTGGCGCTGGAGCGGGATCGGCTCACCGCGGAGCTGCTCGGCACCCGGGAGGCCTTGCGCCACACCCTGGCGCGGGTGGTCGAGAGCGCGGACCAGGAGCGTCGCCGGATCGCCCGGGACCTGCACGACGGGCTCCAGTCGCGGCTCGTCCTGCTCGGTGTCGAGGCATACGAGATCGAGACCGACCCTGCGGCGGCTCCGTCGGTGTCGCAGGCCGCGCGCCGGCTGCGCGCCGGGCTGGACGAGGGCGCCGGCGAGCTGCGCCGGCTCGTCCACGGGGTGCTGCCCGCCGCGCTCATCGAGCGGGGTCTCTATGCGGCCGCCCAGGAGCTCGTCGCCCAGCTGCCGATCCGCGCGACGGTCACCTTCCCCTGCGGGGTCGGGGTCCGCCTGCCGGCGGCGGTCGAGTCCGCGGCATACTTCGTCATCACCGAGTCGGTGACCAACACCCTCAAGCACGCGGAGGCGCACGAGGTCCGGGTGGGCATGGAGCTGTCCGAGGGAGTGCTGCGCCTCGCCGTCACCGACGACGGCGTCGGCGGGGCGGTCGTCGACAGCGCGAGCGGCCTGGCCGGCCTCGTGGACCGGGTCGCGGCGCTCGGCGGCCGGATCGACCTGGACAGCCCCCCCGGGGGCGGGACCACCCTGCGGATGGAGGTGCCGTGCGTGCCCTCATAGGAGAGGACGAGGCGCTCATGCGCCACGGCCTCGTGCTGCTGCTCGAGCGGGCGGGGATCACCGTCGTCGCGGCCGTCGAGGACGGCGCGGCGCTGCTCGCCGAGTGCGAGCGGCAGCGACCCGACCTCGTGCTGACCGACATCCGGATGCCGCCTGACCACCGGGACGAGGGCCTGCGGGCGACGCTGGCGATCAAGGCCCGGTGGCCCGGCACCGGGGTGGTGATCCTGTCGCACCACGCCCAGCGGGGTGTCGCCATCGACATCCTCCGCAACCACGCCACGGGGGTCGGCTATCTGCTCAAGCAGCGGGTCGCCGACGTGGACCGGTTCGTCGCCGACCTGCGGGCCGTCGCCACCGGCCGGACGGTCCTCGACCCCGAGGTCGTCTCCCTGCTCATGAGCGGGGCTCCCGCCTCGGCGACCGAGGGCCTCACCGAGCGGCAGGAGCGGGTGCTCGGCCTCATGGCGAGGGGGCACAGCAACGCCGCCATCGCCCGGGAGCTCTCCCTCTCGGAGAAGTCCGTCGTCCACCACGTGTCGCACATCTACGACGTCCTCGGCCTGGCGCTGACGCCGGACACCCACCGCAGGGTCCAGGCGGTCGTCATGCACCTGGGCGCCGAGTGGCCCCAGTAGGCGGCCGCCGGGGTGGGTGGCGGACTCCCGTCAGCCGGTGTCCGTCGCCGTGAGGCGCCAGCCGCGGGCCGTGTTGCGGACGACGCGGTCGGCGGTCGTGCCGGACGCGGCGACGAGGGCGGCGTTCGCCTCGTCCGAGCGGTGGACCCACTCGGACGCGGCGTCCGGCGTCTTCCCGAACCGCACGTGCCGCTCGACGAGGCGGGACACCCGCAGCGCGTCGTCCCCGGTCACGAACCACACCGCGTCGACCTGGGCCCGGGCCCGCTGCCACCGCTCCTGCGGCAGGAGGAGGTAGTTGCCCTCGCTCACGACGAGACGCGCGGCCGGCTCGACGACGAGGGCGGCTGCGATCGGCTGCTCGAGGTCGCGCTCGAAGCCGGGGACGTAGACGGGCCAGCGGGTCTCGCGGCGCACCCGGCCCAGCGCGGCGGCATACCCGTCCGCGTCGAAGGTGTCCGGCGCGCCCTTCCGGTCGCGCAGACCGAGCCGGTCGAGCTGGGCGTCGGCGAGGTGGAAGCCGTCCATCGGGACGTGCGCGACGTATGCGGGCCCGCGCCGCTCGCCCACAGCGCGGACCAGGGCCTCGGCGAGGGTCGTCTTGCCGGCGCCCGGGGCACCCGCGATGCCGAGGACGGCCCGCCCGCCGGTGGCGTCGGAGGGGACGAGCGCGAGGGCGGCCTCGACGAGGTCGTCGAGGCCGCCCACCGCTGTCGCCTCGCTCATGCGTCCGCGGACGCCCAGGCCGTCCGGAGGCTCTCGGAGACGAAGGCACGGGCCGCCCGGGCCAGGTCCTCGCCGTCCTCCCAGAGGTCGCGCCAGATCGCGAGGTCGTTGCTCAGGCCCGGCGCGACGACCGCGGACGAGAAGGACTCGAAGGTGATCGGACCGGCATACCCGATCTCGGCGAGGGCGCCGAAGAAGGCGGGGAAGTCGATGTGGCCGGAGCCGAGGTAGCCGCGGTGGTTCTCGCCGATGTGGACGTAGCCGAGGCGCTCGCCGAGGTCGCGGACCGGGGTGACGAAGTCCGACTCCTCGACGTTCATGTGGTAGGTGTCCAGGTGCACCACGACATTGTCCGCCCCGATGTCGTCGGCGAGGACGAGGCAGTCGCGGACGGTGTTGACGACGTTGGTCTCGTAGCGGTTGCAGATCTCCAGGCCGAGCGTCACGCCGCGGGGCGCGGCCTCGGCGGCCAGGTCGCGCAGGACGGCGACGACGTTCGCGCGGCCGGTCGCCGTGAGCGGACCGGGGGCCTTCCCGAAGGCGCTGTAGAGGGCGCCGGTGAGGACGGTCCCGCCGATGGCGGCCGTCACGTCGAGCGACTCGTGGAGCAGCTCGACACCCCGCGCGACGACCTGGGGGTCGTCGCTCGAGACGTCGGCGTCGCGGGCGAGGCCGCGGGAGCAGGCGACCCGCAGGCCGTTCTCCCGCAGCAGGTCACGGGTCAGGTCGCGGTCGAGGTTCACCGAGTCGTGGAGGGAGAACTCGAGCAGGTCGTAGCCGCAGGCGGCGGTCTGCCGCACGGCGTGCTCCACGCTCGCGGGCGAGGTGTCGCCGACCCAGACGAGGGCGTGGATGCCGAGGGGGTTGGTGGGTGCGTCGGGCACAGCAGGTCCTTCGATGGTTGGAACGGTCAGGGAGTGGGCAGGGTGGGGCACGGCGCGACGGTCACCCGTCGCGCCGTGCCCCGTCCGACGTCAGGCGACCTCGGCGGGGAGGTCGCCCGGCCGGGCCCCGGTGATGAGGCCCACGATCTCGTCGCCGGTGGTGCGGGCCGTGCGCCGCCCGGCGACGCAGCGCCCGGCCCGCATGATCCAGACCGCGTCGCTGAGGCGCAGCACCTGGTCGAAGTTGTGGCTGATGAGCAGGATCGCGTGACCCTCCGACCTCAGCCGGGTGATGAGCTCCTCGACCCGGGCGGTCTCCTGGACGCCGAGGGCGGCCGTCGGCTCGTCCATGATGATGAGCTTGGAGGCGAACCCGGCGGCGCGGCAGATGGACACGGCCTGCCGCTGGCCCCCGGAGAGGCGGCGCACCCGGGACCCGACGGCGGGGACGTTGACCGCGAGGCTCGAGACCATCTCCGCCGCCCGGCTGCGCATCTGCCGCCGGTCGAGGAGCCGGAGGGGGCCGATGCCGGTCACCAGCTCGCGGTTGAGGAAGAGGTTCTGCCACACCGTGAGGTCCTCGACGAGGGCGAGGTTCTGGTGGACGGTCTCGATCCCGGCATCGCGGGCGGCGTGGGGCGTCTTGAAGGAGACGACCTCGCCGTCGAAGGTGATCCGCCCGCTGTCCGGCGCGTGGACGCCGCTGATGCACCGGATGAGGGTGGACTTCCCGGCGCCGTTGTCGCCGACGATGGCGGTCACCTCGCCACGGCGGGCGTGCATGGTGGCGCCCTTGAGGGCCCGGACCTGGCCGAAGGCGATGGCCGCGTCCTCGACGGTGAGGATGGCGTCGGCCGGCACGTCGTGCATGAGCGGGACGGGTGCGGTGGTGGTGTCACTCATTTCTGGAACCTCGTGAGGAAGGCGGCGAGGACGACGACGACGCCGACGGACAGGGGCTGGTAGAACTGCGAGACGCCGAGCAGGGTGAGGCCGTTGACGAGCGCGGTGAGGAGCAGCGCGCCGACGACCGGGCCGACGATCGTCGCCCGTCCGCCGAACAGGCTGACCCCGCCGAGGACCACCGCTGCGACGGAGTTGAGGAGGAAGGAGGTGTTGGCGGCCGGCTCCGCGGCGCCCACGCGGGCGACGAGGAGGATGGCGCCGACGCCCGCCAGGACCCCGGAGATGACATACACCGACGTCTTGATCCGAGCCGTCGCCACCCCCGTCGCGCTCGCCGCCTCGGTGTTGCCGCCCGTCGCGAGGACGTAGGTGCCGAACCGGGTGTGGAAGAGGACGACGTGAGCGACGACGGCGATGACGAGCGCGATGATGAAGGAGTAGCCGAACACCCAGACGTGACCCGTCGCCAGCTTGAGCAGCGCCGGGCTGATGATCGTGCGCGGCTTGCCGTTGGCGAGGATGAGGGCCAGGCCGGAGGCCGCCGACAGGGTCCCGAGGGTGACGATGAAGTCGGTGATCTTCCCCTTGGCGATGACCAGGCCGTTGGCGAGCCCCACGAGCGCGCCGGTGACGACGGCGGCCACGCTCGCGAGCGCCACCCCCGCGCCCCCGGCGAACACGATGCCGAAGACGACGGCCGACAGGGTCATGACCGACGCGATGGACAGGTCGATCCCCGCGGTGGCGATGACGAACGTCTGGCCGACGGCCAGGACGATGAGGATGGCCGCCGCCACGAGCATCGACTGGATGTTGCCGGTCGACAGGAAGGTGCTGTTCAGCGCCTGGAAGAGGATGACGAGGACGATGAGGCCGATGAGGGCGGCCCAGTCGGCCAGGTTGGCGGGATCGAGGATCCAGCGGGCGATGCTGCGCCCCGAGCCGGCCTGCCCGGCGGTCGAGGGCGCGTCGGTGTCGGTCTGGGTGGCGGTCACTTGAGGAGCTCCGCGAACGGGTCGGTGTAGCTCTCGGCCGGCTTGGGGGCCGCGGCGAGGGCCTTGTCGACGTTGTCCTTGGTGACCAGCTGCACCGGGGCGGTGACGTTGGTCGGGACGGTCTTGCCGTGCATCGCCGCCTGGCAGGCCTCCATGCCCATCGCCCCGATGACGTAGGGGAACTGGGCGACGACGGCGTTGATCCCGCCGTCCTTGACGGCGTTGAACCCGTCGGTCGTCCCGTCGACGCTGATGACGTCGATCTTGCCGGTCTTCCCGGCGTTGGCGATGGCCTTGGCGACGCCGACGCCCATGTCGTCGTTGGCGACGAAGAAGGCCTTGAGGTCCGGCTGGGCCGTCATCAGGTCGGTGGCCTTCGTCAGCGCCGTCTGGCGGTCCCAGTTGGCCGCGACGGTCTGCGCCACCGAGATGTTGGAGGCGATGCCCTTCTGGAAGCCGCTGAGCCGGGCGTTGCTCGTCACGTCGCCCGAGGTGCCGCCCACGAGGGCGACCTTGCCGCCGTTCGGCAGGAGGGTGGACATCTCCTTGCCGGCCATCTCCCCGGCCGCGACGTTGTCGGTGCCGATGTAGGTCGCGATCTTCGCGCTCGCGGCCTTCGCCGCGTCGGCGTCGATGGGGTTGTCGATGTTGACGATGGGCACGTTCTTCGACGACAGCTGGGCGAGGCCCTGGACCAGGTTGGTCCCGGTGATGGGGTTGACGATGAAGCACTTGTAGTCCTGGCCGGCGAGGCCGCTCAGCTTGTCCGCCTGGCCGGAGGTGTCGGTGATGTCGTTGGCGGCCTGCACGGTCACCGACGTCCCGGCGCTGGAGGCGGCCTCCTTGATCCCCTGCTCCATCGACTGGAAGAACGGGTTGTCCAGGCCCTTGATGACCGCGGCGACCTTGCCCGACGCCGGGGACGCGGACCCGCCGTCCGAGGAGGAGGACGAGGAGTCGGAGCCGCAGGCGGCGAGCGCCAGGGCCGCCGTCGCGGTGATCCCCGCGACGGCGATGACGCGGGCGTGAGGGGTGGGACGTGTCATGGGTGCCTCTCTTCGGTGATGACAACCGGCCCGGCGCCGGGTGACTTATGGATAGTGAAGGACATAAATATGCTCACTGTCAAGCAGAAATCTGGAGACTCTGGTACACATACGGATGACGACCACCGGCCGACCTCGAGGGGGACGGGACATGACGACGAGGGAGGCCCATCCCCCGGCATACGGATCGGCCGGGCACGTCCTCGACCTCATCCGTCGCTCCGACGGGCTGACCCGCGCGGACATCGTCGAGCGGACCGGCCTGGCCCGGGCCACCGTCGCCGCCCGGCTCGACACCCTCGTCGGCGCCGGCCTCATCACCGCCGGGAGCACGACCGCGGCCCGCGGGCGGCCCCCGAGCCAGTTCCACCTGCGGGACGACCGGGGCGTGCTGCTCATCGCCGACGCCGGGGCGACGAGCGTGCACGCGGCGCTCACCGACCTCGCCGGCCAGGTCCGCGCGGACGCCCGGACCCTGCTGGAGGTCACGATCGGGCCGCAGGAGTGGCTCGCGACGGTCGACCGGCTCTTCACCGACCTCCTCGACGAGATCGGAGCGTCGGCCGCGAAGGTCCGGGGCGTCGGCATCGCCCTGCCCGGACCGGTCGACTTCGCGACGGGGACCGTCGTGAGCCCGCCGATCATGACCGGCTGGGACGGCTACCCCATCCCCACGTGGTTCGCCGGGCGCTACGACTGCCCCGTCCTCGTGGACAACGACGCGAACGCGATGACGGTGGGCGAGCACGCGACGGCGCACCCGGACGCCTCCTCGATGCTCATGCTCAAGATCGCGACGGGCATCGGCGCGGGCATCGTCGCCGACGGCCACATCTACCGCGGGGCCGACGGCGCGGCGGGCGACCTCGGGCACCTCCAGATCGAGCGCCCGGGGGAGGGGGAGCCGCCGGTGTGCCGGTGCGGCAACCTCGGGTGCATCGAGGCGTATGCCGGGGGGTGGGCGCTCGCGCGCGACCTGCGGGCGGGGGGCCGGGCCGCCGACACGACCTTCGACGTCATCGGCCTGGTCAACGCGGGCGACCCGCTCGCGACGGCGCTGGTCCGCCGGGCCGGGCGGACCATCGGCGTGGGCATCGCCGACGCCGTGAGCCTGCTCAACCCCGCGGTCGTCGTGATCGGCGGCGAGCTCGCGGCAGCCGCCGGGCACCTCATGGCGGGCATCCGCGAGAGCGTCTACCGGCGCTCGCTGCCGCTCGCCACGCGGCGCCTGGAGATCGTCCCCGCCACGCTGACCGACATGGCCGGCGTCGCCGGTCTCGCGACGATCCTCACCGACCACATCTTCGACCCGGCCCGCGTCGACGCCGCGCTCGGGTGAGGTGAGGGACGGCAGGCCGCGGCGGGTGAGGCCCGTGGGAATCCTGTGACCAGTGTGTGAGACGAGTCCATTGTTGTTTCAGATCAGGGTGCGGACGGAGGGAATTCGGGGGACGCTTGATCCGTACGTCGAACCGAGGCAGGGGAGCAGGGGGTGAGGACGTGCGACTCGCTGTCGCGACCGCCGTGACCGCCGTCGTCGTGTGCGGCGGGGCGGTCGGGGTCCAGCTGTCGCAGGCCGCCGAGCAGACGCCCGCCCCCGCCGTGACCTCGACGGCCGGTGCGACCGCGGCCGCCGCGGTGCCGGCGGGCCTCGTGACGAGCGACGCCGGCGAGCCCGGTGCGGTCGCCGAGAAGCTGCGCTGGGCCGCGAGCAACCCGTTCGCCCCGATGGCCGAGCTCATCCTCCAGCTGCCCGAGCCGCCGAAGAGGCCCCCGACGAATCCGACCGCCGACCCGCTGACGACGAAGACCGACACCGTCCTCGTCGCGGCATACCGGGCCGCGGTCAAGGCCTCCGACCCGGCCTGCCATCTCACGGTGCCGCTCCTGGCCGCCATCGGCCAGGTGGAGTCGGGCTCCCTCGGAGGACGGGCCCTCGACACCCACCACCGGGTCGTGCCGCCCGTCCTCGGCCCGGTCCTCGACGGCGGTGGCTTCGCCGCGATCCACGACACCGACGGGGGGAGGCTCGACGGCGACACGACGTGGGACCGCGCGGTCGGCCCGATGCAGTTCATCCCCTCGACGTGGGCCCGCTGGGGACGCGACGGGGACCACGACGGGGTGAAGGACCCGCAGGACGTCTACGACGCCGCGGCCGCGGCGGGCGCCTACCTGTGTGCCGGCGGCCGGGACCTGTCGCAGCACGGTCAGCTGGTCCAGGCCATCCTGTCCTACAACAACTCCAGCGCCTACGTCGCCGTCGTGACGCGCTGGATGACCTACTTCGAGAAGTACGGCCTCAAGGGCCTCGGCAACGTCGCCATCGTGACGCGCAACCCGTCGTCGAGCGACTCGTCCTCCGGTTCGAAGAGCACCTCCTCGTCGTCCACGTCGAGCTCGTCTAGTTCGTCGAGCTCGTCGTCCTCCAGCTCGTCGACGACGACCCGGCCGCCGTCCTCGAGCTCGTCCTCGACGACGACCAGACCGCCGTCCTCGAGCTCGAGCTCGTCCTCGACGACGACCCCGCCGCCGTCGACGACGACCCCGCCGCCCAGCACGACCACCGCCGCTCCGTCGACCACCGCGTCGCCGACCACGAGGACGCGCACCACGAGGACCACGCCGTCGTCCGACACGTCGAGCTGCACCTCCTCGACCGCCCCCTCCTCGACCGACACCTCGCAGAGCCCCGACCCGTCGGATCCGACGGACCCGACGGACCCGGCCGACCTCACCTGTCCGACGGCGAGCGACGCCGGGTCATGACGGGGAGGCGCCATCACGTCGTCGTCGTCGGCTCCGGCTTCGGGGGGCTGTTCGCGGCGCAGGCGCTGCGACGCGACGACGTCGACGTCACGCTCGTGTCCACCACGACGAGCCACCTCTTCCAGCCGCTGCTCTACCAGGTCGCGACGGGGATCCTCTCCGAGGGCGAGATCGCGCCGAGCACCCGCGAGGTCCTGGCCCGGCAGCGCAACGCCCAGGTGCTCCTCGGCGAGGTGACGGACATCGACCTGGCGGACCGGACCGTCACCAGCCGGGCCCTCGACCGGGAGACCGTCACGGCATACGACTCCCTCGTCGTCGCGGCCGGGGCCGGCCAGTCCTACTTCGGCCATGACGGGTTCGCCGAGTTCGCGCCGGGCCTGAAGTCCATCGACGACGCCCTGGAGCTGCGGGGCCGGATCTTCTCCGCGTTCGAGCTCGCCGAGCTGTCCGACGACCCCGTCGACATCGACCGGCTCCTGACCTTCGTCGTCGTCGGCGCCGGACCGACCGGCGTCGAGATGGCCGGGCAGATCGCCGAGCTGTCCCACCGGACCCTCCGGCACGACTTCCGCTCCATCGACCCCGCCCGCAGCAGGATCCTCCTCCTTGACGGCGCCGACCAGGTGCTCACGTCGTTCGGGAACCGGCTCGGCCACCGCGCCCAGCGGCGCCTGGAGGAGATCGGCGTCGAGGTGGAGCTCGGCGCGCTCGTGACGGGCATGGACGAGCGCGGCCTCACCGTGCGGGACGCGAGCGGCGGCACGCGACGGATCGAGGCGGCGACGAAGGTGTGGGCCGCCGGCGTCCAGGCGAGCCCCCTCGCGCGGCGGCTCGGCGAGCAGACCGGCGCAGAGGTGGACCGGGCCGGGCGGGTCGCGACGCGCGACGACCTCACCCTGCCCGGCCACCCGGAGGTCTACGTCGTCGGCGACATGGCCTCGCTCAAGGGGTATCCCGGCGTCGCCCAGGTGGCCATCCAGGGCGGGCGGTATGCCGCGGAGGCCATCCGCCGCCGGGTCCGGGGCGGCGAGCCCCAGGGGCCCTTCGAGTACGTCGACAAGGGCTCGATGGCGACCATCTCGCGGTTCAGCGCCGTCGCGAGCGTCGGTCGTCTCCAGCTCTCGGGCTTCCCCGCGTGGCTGCTGTGGCTCGGGGTCCATCTCGTCTACATCATCGGCTTCAAGCATCGGGTCACGACGATCCTCCACTGGGCGATCAGCTTCGTCGGCCGCGGCCGGTCCGAGCGGGCCATCACCGAGCAGCAGATCGTCGCGCGCAACGTGATCCGCGAGGTCGGCGAGGGTCTCCTCCCGGAGGTCGTGCCGCCCGGCTCGGACGGTCCGGACGGTGCGGGGGCGACGACCGCAGAGAGCCCGACGACCGCATAGAGTCACGGCATGCCACTGGACTACCCCATCCACGAGCACCGTCTCGACAACGGCCTGCGGGTCGTCGTCTCACCGGACCACAGCGTCCCCAACGTGACGGTCAACCTGTGGGTCGGGGTGGGCTCGCGCCACGAGGAGCCGGGGCGCACCGGGTTCGCCCACCTCTTCGAGCACCTCATGTTCCAGGGGTCGCGCCACGTCGCGAGCGGTGAGCACTTCGCCGCCCTCATGGCCCAGGGGGCCCGGCTCAACGCGACGACCTGGTTCGACCGGACCAACTACTTCGAGACGCTGCCGACGGGCGCCATGGAGCTGGCCCTCTGGCTCGAGGCCGACCGGCACGGCCACCTGCTCGACGCGGTCACGCAGGAGAACCTCGACAACCAGCGCGACGTCGTCAAGGAGGAGAAGCGGCAGCGCTACGACAACCCTCCCTACGGGACGGCGCTCATCGAGATCTACGCCGCGCTGTTCCCCGAGGGCCACCCCTACCACCACGCGACGATCGGCTCGATGGAGGATCTCGACGCCGCCAGCCTCGAGGACGTCCACGCCTTCTTCGAGCGCTACTACGGCCCGGACAACACGGTGCTCACCCTGTGCGGGGACATCGACGCGGAGGCGGGGCTCGCCGCCGTCGAGCGGTACTTCGGAGATCTGTCGCCCATCGGGCGAACGCCACGCCCGCCGGGTCCCCAGCTCGCCCCGCTCGCCGGGCCGGTCCGGGTCGAGCGCGTGGGTGACGTCCCCAACGACCGTCTCCACCTCGCCTTCCGGCTGCCCGTCGACCCGACGCCGGACTACCTCGCGAGCGCCTTCGCGGCCGAGGTCATCGGTGGCCTGTCGACCTCCCGGGTGGGGAACCGGCTCGTGCGGGTCGAGCAGTCGGCCCACCATGTCGACGCCCACGCGATGGGCCTGGTCGACGGCTCGTCCATCGCGCTGCTGTCCGTCGACGCCGCGCCGGGGGAGGACCCCTGGGCCCTCGAGGACCGGGTCGGCGAGGAGCTGGACCGGTTCGCCGCCGAGGGACCGACGGAGGAGGAGATGGAGGCCGTCCTCGCCCAGGCCGAGCGCGGCTGGCTGTCGGCGCTCGCGAGCCAGGAGGAGCGGGCCGACCTGATCAGCCACACGACGCTGCTCCACGGCGACGCCGCGGCGATCAACACCCACCTCGACCGGCTCGCCGCCATCACCGCCGACGACGTGCGGGAGGCGGCCCGGACCTGGCTGCGGTCCACGAACCGGGCGACGGTGGCCTTCCTGCGCGCCGAGGAGGCCGCTGCGTGAGCGCCCTCCGGCCGCCCATCGCCGAGCCCGGCGCCTGGGCCTTCCCCACCTCGACGGAGACCCTCCTGCCGAACGGGCTGCGGGTCCTCACCCACGACCTGCCCGGCCAGTACGTCCTCGCGGTGCGGGTCGTCATCCCGCTCCTCACGGCGAGCGAGCCCCGGGAGCTCGAGGGCATCGCGACCCTCATGTCCCGGCTGCTCGACGAGGGCACCCACCGGCACAGCCCCGTCGAGTTCGCCGGGCTCCTGGAGCGGGGCGGGATCGGTCTCGGGGCGGGGATGAGCGAGTCCGCCCTCGTCGTCGAGCTCGACGTGCCCCAGCGCCGTCTCGCCCCCGCCCTCGGCCTGCTCCGCGAGCTGCTCACCGAGCCCGCCTTCCCCGAGGAGGAGGTGCGCCGCACCGTCGCGACCCGGCTGTCGGAGATCGAGCAGCAGCGGGCCCACGCGGCGCACCGGGCGGGCCTCGCCTTCCACGCGACGTTCTTCGACCCCGCCGAGCGGGCCAGTCGACCCGCGGGAGGGTCGCCGGACACCGTCGCGGCGGTGACCCGCGACGACCTGGTCGCCTTCCACGCCGAGCGGGTCAGTCCCGAGGGGGCCACCGTCGTCCTCGCCGGGGACCTCGGCGGCCTCGACACGACGGCCCTCCTCGCCGAGAGCCTGGGCGGCTGGGCGGCTCCCCGTCACCTCCCGGCCCGTGCCCCGGTCGCCGCGGCGCGGGCGGCCGACGCGGCCCGGAT
>JBDIAL010000050.1:0-18229 GCA_039812405.1 Nostocoides sp. | reverse complement strand
TCATCGCCCACATCGACCACGGCAAGTCGACGCTGGCCGACCGGATGCTCCAGCTCACCGGCGTCGTCGACGAGCGAGCCATGCGTGCGCAGTACCTCGACCGCATGGACATCGAGCGGGAGCGGGGCATCACGATCAAGTCCCAGGCGGTCCGGATGCCCTGGGCGCTGGAGGCCGGGGACGGCGGCCCCGACGTGGCATACGTCCTCAACATGATCGACACGCCGGGTCACGTCGACTTCACCTACGAGGTCTCCCGGTCGCTCGCCGCCTGCGAGGGGGCCGTCCTCCTCGTCGACGCAGCCCAGGGCATCGAGGCGCAGACCCTGGCCAATCTCTACCTCGCGATGGAGAACGACCTCACGATCATCCCGGTCCTCAACAAGATCGACCTCCCGGCGGCCCAGCCGGAGAAGTATGCCGAGGAGCTGGCCGGTCTCATCGGCGTCGACCCGCAGGACTGCCTCAAGGTGTCGGGCAAGACGGGCGAGGGTGTCGGCGCGCTCCTCGACGAGATCGTCCGACAGGTGCCGGCACCCGTGGGCGACCCCGACGCGCCGGCGCGGGCGATGATCTTCGACTCCGTCTACGACACTTATCGCGGCGTCGTCACCTACGTCCGGGTCGTCGACGGCAACCTCAACCCGCGCGAGCGGATCGCCATGATGTCGACGCGCGCGACCCACGAGCTGCTCGAGATCGGCGTCATCTCACCGGAGCCCGTGCCGAGCAAGGGCCTCGGTGTCGGCGAGGTCGGCTACCTCATCACCGGCGTCAAGGACGTCCGACAGTCCCGCGTCGGCGACACGGTGACCAACGCGGCGGCGCCGGCCAGGACCTCGCTCGGTGGCTATCGGGACCCCAAGCCGATGGTCTTCTCCGGCCTCTACCCCCTCGACGGGTCCGACTATCCCGACCTGCGGGAGGCCCTCGACAAGCTGAAGCTCAACGACGCGGCGCTCGCCTTCGAGCCGGAGACGTCGGCGGCCCTCGGGTTCGGGTTCCGGTGCGGCTTCCTCGGGCTGCTCCACCTCGAGATCGTCCGGGAGCGCCTGGAGCGCGAGTTCGGTCTCGACCTCATCGCGACCCAGCCCAACGTCGTCTACCAGGTGACAATGGAGGACGGTTCGACCGTCACCGTGACCAATCCCAGCGAGTTCCCGGGCGGCAAGATCGCCGAGGTCCGCGAGCCGGTCGTACGGGCGACGATCCTCGCCCCGAGCGACTTCGTCGGCGCCATCATGGAGCTGTGCCAGCAGCGGCGCGGCGCGCTGCGCGGGATGGACTACCTGTCCGAGGACCGCGTCGAGATGCGCTACACGCTGCCGCTCGCCGAGATCGTCTTCGACTTCTTCGACCAGCTGAAGTCGCGGACTCGCGGATACGCGTCCCTCGACTACGAGCCCGACGGCGACCAGGTCGCCGATCTGGTCAAGGTCGACATCCTCCTCCAGGGCGAGCAGGTCGACGCGTTCAGCGCGATCGTCCACAAGGACAAGGCGTATGCCTATGGCGTGCTCATGGCGGGCAAGCTGCGCAACCTCATTCCGCGCCAGCAGTTCGAGGTGCCCATCCAGGCGGCGATCGGCGCCCGCGTCATCGCCCGCGAGAACATCCGGGCCATCCGCAAGGACGTCCTCGCCAAGTGCTACGGCGGCGACATCACCCGCAAGCGCAAGCTGCTGGAGAAGCAGAAGGAGGGCAAGAAGCGGATGAAGATGGTGGGCCGCGTCGAGGTGCCGCAGGAGGCCTTCATCGCCGCGCTGACCAGCGACGGCCAGGGCGACAAGCCGCGCAAGTAGCCCGGCGCGCCCTCGATCGGACGCGGACTGGTTGCGGACCGGACCGGTTGCGGACCGGGCCGGGGCAGGCCGGACCGGTCGACATCGTCCGCTGGGCGCGCCGTCGAGGCGGGGGAGGGCATACCGTCGAGCGCATGACCACCGATCACAACATCTGGACCGCCCTGTTCGCCGAGGACGCCCCGGGCCTGCGCGCGTGGCTCGAGGGCGTCGGCTTCACCGAGGGCATCGTCGTCCCCGGCGAGAACGGCGAGATCTTCCACAGCGAGATGATCTGGCCCGAGGGCGGGCGCGTCATGGTGTCCTCACGGGCCGGGGCGACGGTGCGGTTCGACGGCGTCGGCCGCGCCAACCTCTACGTCGTCTGCGACGAGCCCGATGCCGTCCACGACCGCGTCGTCGCGCTCGGCTCCGAGATCACCCGGCCCCTGGAGGACGCCACGGACTACGAGTCGCGCGGGTTCTCGTGCGTCGACCCCGAGGGCAACAACTGGAGCTTCGGCACCTATGCCGGTGAGTGAGCGGGATCGGCGGGGCCGGGCATAAAGGTGAGGGCCTCGGAAAGTATGAGTTTCCGAGGCCCTCGATCGAGCGGGACCGAGGTCCTGCTCGCTCCCCTCTCACCGAGGTGATCGGGGTAGTGACAGTTCTAGTCCCCGGATCCGCTGCTCGGCAAGGGGTCTCGGCAAGATTTCCGCGTCGGATATCGGCGTCGCGGCGTGTCCGGGCAACACGCCGACCCCGTTGTGACGGGAGTGGCTCGGCGCGGGTGGGGTGCCGCGCGCGGACGCCCGGCCGGCTCCCGGGGCCGACCGGGGGACAATCGGGCCTGTGCCCAGTGCCCTGCCCGACGGTGACGCCGCGCCCGCTGACGGGGCGCTCCCCGCGTCGGCGACGGAGGGCTTCGGCGAGCGGCCGTTCGGCGTCTACGTCCACGTGCCCTACTGCAGCGTCCGGTGCGGCTACTGCGACTTCAACACCTACACCGCGCGTGAGCTCGGCCCGGGCGCGGGGGGATCCGACACGTATGCCGCGACGGCCCTGGCCGAGCTCGACCTGGCCGCCCGGGTCCTGCCCCGCACCCGGCCGGTCGACACCGTGTTCTTCGGCGGCGGGACCCCGACCCTGCTCCCGGCGGCCGACCTCGTCGGGCTCCTGCACGGCATACGCGACCGGTTCGGACTGGCCGCGGACGCCGAGGTGACGACGGAGGCCAATCCCGACTCGGTGTCGCCGGACTACCTCGCCGAGCTCGCCGCGGGCGGCCTGACCCGCCTCTCGGTCGGCATGCAGTCCGTCGTGCCGCACGTCCTGCGCACGCTCGACCGGACCCACGACCCCGCTGGCGTCGCGGCGGCCGTCGCGGCGGCGCGGGCCGTCGGGCTGCAGACGAGCGTGGACCTCATCTACGGGACGCCGGGGGAGTCCCTGGAGGACTGGCGCGCGAGCCTCGAGGCGGCCGTCGCGCTGGGCCCGGACCACGTCTCGGCCTACGCGCTCGTCGTCGAGGACGGGACACGGCTGGCTGCCCGGGTCCGTCGGGGCGAGGTGCCGCCGACCGACGACGACGACGAGGCGGCGAAGTACGAGCTGGCCGAGGCGGTGCTGTCGGCGGCGGGCCTGGGATGGTACGAGGTGAGCAACTGGGCGCGCGGCGCGACGGCCCGGTGCCGCCACAACGAGCTCTACTGGCACGGCGACGACTGGTGGGGCATCGGCCCGGGAGCCCACAGCCATGTCGGCGGGGTCCGCTGGTGGAACGTCAAGCACCCCCGGGCGTATGCCGCTCGCCTGGACCGGGGCGAGTCCCCCGCCGCCGCGCGGGAGACCCTGACCCCTGACCAGCGTCACGACGAGGAGGTGCTGCTGGGAGTCCGGCTCGCCGAGGGCCTCGCCCTGGAGCGGGTGACCGCGGCGGGGCGCGCGGCGGTGCCGGGCCTCGTCGCCGACGGGCTCCTCGACGGCGCGGCCGCCCGCCTCACCGACCGGGCGGTCCTCACGGTGCGCGGACGGCTCCTCGCCGACACCGTCGTGCGCCGGCTGCTCGGCCTCGCCGCCTAGCCTCCGATCCCCTTCCCGCACAATCCGATCCCTCACCCTGCTACGCAATCCTCCTGCTATGCACGGGTTTTGTGGGTATGCGCGTGGTGTACGGGCCTTGTGGGCCCGGATTGCGACCCTCTTCGCGGGATTTCCTATACCACACGAGGCTGTGGGGTGTATAACGGGGTCTGTTCGGCATCGAGGAGGGGGCCTCCGCGAAAGGCTGACGGCTCATGGGGACAGGAATCCGGATCCGACTGGTGGGGGCCATCGCTGCCGCGGGAGCACTCGTGCTCTCGGGGGGACCGGCGATGGCGGCTGCGTCCAGGACGCAGGCACCGCAGGCATATACGTGCAGAGGCGGTGCGATCGGGTCGGGCAGCTACGCGAGCCTCACGGTCCGTGGTGCCTGCTCCGTGCGGCCCGGGGCCGTGATCAGGGTCGCCGGGAACGTGATGGTGGGGCGGGGCGCCACGCTCGACGCCCAGAGCGCACCGTCGCGGATCACCGTCGGAGGCAGCGTCATCGGGGCACCGGGCTCGCTCATCGGTCTCGGCTGCCAGCCCAACTATCCGGATAAGTCTGGACATCCGTGCACGGTGCGGCCGAAGCAGCACTCCACCATCACCGTCTGTGGCGGTGTCAGGACCAACAAGGCGAACACCGTCCTGCTGAACGGGATCACCGTCAGGGGCAACGTCACGCTGCTCGGCGGAGGCGGACCCATCCCGTGGTCGATCAAGAACGACACGATCGGCCGCAACCTCACGGTCTCCGGGCAGACCACCGACTGGCTCGGTGTGCTCTTCAACACGGTCGGCGGCAGCGTGACGCTCATCGACATCGCGGTGACCGACACCGACCCCGGCTCGCCGGGCGCCTACGTGGTGCGCAACACCATCAGGCGGAACCTGGTCTGCGCGGGGATCACTCCGGGCGTGTCCGGGGGATTCATCCCCGGCGAGGTCAACGTCGTGGGTGGGCTGGCCCTCGGTCAGTGCGCGTCCCTCGTCTGACGGGTGACGTCATCGGTCCGAGCCGGATCCGGTCGACGCCGAGACCACGCGTCGACCGCGGCTTGGACCGGCAGTCCGGGTCCGAGCGCCGTGGCCGCGAGCCGGTTCACGTGGGAGAGGACTCCGTGCTGCCAGGTGTCCGCGACGTCACCGATGCGCGCCGATTCGTGGGAGACCGTGCAGGCGGGGATCCCCTGCTCGGCGAGCACCCGGAGCGCCTCGATCCCGGCCTCGTCCTTGCCGACGCCCGCGTCGTTGAAGATGACGAGGCCGGGACGGTACCGGGAGGCGTACTCACCCGAGCTGGCGCCGCCATGGGAGGCACAGACGACGACGGCACCGTCGTCGGACGCCGCGAGGAAGGAGATGGAGTCCAGCAGCACCGCCGCGTGACCGGCGGCGGTGGAACGCTCCTCGTGCGCGATCATGCGTCACACCGCCCGGGTCTGGTCGGCCCAGTAGGGCGCTCGGAGTGCCTTCTTGTCCGCCTTCCCGAAGGGGGTCAGCGGCATCTCCTCGACGAGAACCACCTGCTTCACGCGCTTGTAGCTGCCCAGCAGCGTGCGGGACTCGGCGATGACCCCCTCCGGGGTGAGCGAGGCGCCGGGGCGCGGGACGACCACGGCGCACACGGCCTCGCCCCAGTCGGGGTCCGGGACGCCGATGACTGCGACCTGCGCCACGCCGTCCAGCTTCTGCAGCTCGGCCTCGACCTCGGAGGAGTAGACGTTGTAGCCCCCCGTGATGATCATGTCCGCCTTGCGGTCCTTGATGAAGAGGTACCCACGGTCGTCCCACTCGCCGATGTCGCGGGTGTGCACCCAGCCGTCCACGAGGGTGTCGGCGGTGGCCTCCGGGTTGTCGAGGTAGCCGGTCATGACGAACGGGGCGGTCAGGCAGATCTCACCCGTGGCACCCGCGCCGAGAGGGCGGCCCTCGTCGTCGATCACCTTGACGTCGGCCAGCAGCGAGCGCCGGCCGCAGCTGGCCAGGAGGGTCTCGTCGGCGAGCCCCGCCGCGTGGTCGGCCTTGGTGAGCACGGTGCCCCAGTTCGGGCACTCGGTCTGGCCGAAGAGCTGGATGAGGATCGGGCCGAATGCCTCGATGGCCTCGCGTAGCCGCGACGGGGTGACCGGAGCGGACCCGTACACGAGGGTCCGCAGGGGCGGCAGGACACCGCCGGCGGCGTGGAAGTCGAGCAGCCGGTAGAGCATGGTCGGCACCACCATGGCGAAGGTGGCTCCGGCCTCCGACCCGACGGCGCTGAAGGTCTCGGGAGTGAACCTGGTCAGCAGCACGCACCGTGCGCCCCGGGCCACCGCCGCGGCGGCGAAGGCACCTGCGGAGTGGGAGAGGGCGGTGGAGAGCAGGAGCACGTCGGAGGAGGTGACCTCCGCCTCGATGACGTGGGCGACGACGGTCGCGGCGACGCCCGCCCTGGAGTGGATCACGCCCTTCGGCTTCCCGGTGGTCCCGCCGGTGTAGTAGATCGCCGCCCGGTCCTCGGGCCGGGCCGGCACGACGTCCCCGTCGGCCGCCGACAGCGTCCCCGACGCCAGCGCGTCCACCAGCTCGTCGATGGACACCTCGAGGACGCGCACCGCGGGCAGCGCCGCGGCGATCTCCTGCGCCTTGGCCACCGAAGCCGGGTCCAGGGCGGAGGAGGTCAGCAGCACCGTGGCTCCGGAGTGCTCCACGATGTATGCCATCTCGGTGCCGGAGAGCATGGGGTTGAGGGGGACCTTCACCAGGTCGCTGCGCAGGATCGCCAGATCGGCGGCGACGAACTCGGGGAGCATCCCGAGCAGCACCGCGACCCCGGACTGCGGGGGTGCGATGGCCTGCAGCCGGGCGGAGAGCCCGATGACGGCCCGGGAGAGCAGGTCGTAGGTCACCTCCCGATCGCCGGACACGAGTGCCACGCCCTCGGCGTGGTCCTCGAGGGACTTCGAGAAGAGAGCCCAGGGGTCGACGAGGGCGGGACCTACGGGGGTCGGGACATAGCTCATGGTCGGACGCTTCCTTGCTGGTGATGGGGAGAGGAGGGGTCAGGTCGTCTCGAGCGCGAGGACGACGCAGCCGTTGCCGGAGAGGGCTGAGGCGGAGCCGCCCATGGTCTCGACGAGGCCCCGGGAGGCCCCGGCCACCTGTCGGTCACCAGCCCGGCCGGTGAGCTGCCAGGTGATCTCGGCGACCTGGGCCACGCCGGTCGCACCGAGCGGGTGGCCACGGGACAGCAGGCCCCCGGAAGGGTTCACGGGGATCGAGCCGCCCAGGGTGGTCTCTCCCGCCGCCGTGAAGCTCCCGCCCTCGCCCGGCGCGCAGAACCCGAGGGCCTCGACGGTGACGATCTCGCCGATCGTGAAGGCGTCGTGGACCTCGGCCACGTCGACCTCGGCGGCCACCCAGCCGGCACGCCCCAGGGTGTCGGCCGCGGTGCGCTGGATGAGCTCGTAGTTCCACACCGTGTCGGGGTCCGGGCCCGGCCAGGGGGCGCCGGACGCGAACCCCGTCGCCACGACCCGGACCGCGGGGGACCCGCGGTGGTCGGCGGCCGGCCTGACGACCGCGGCAGCCGCGCCGTCGGAGATGGCGCAGCACTGCAGGATCGTCAGCGGGTCGGAGATGGCCCGGGAGGACAGCACGTCCTCCACGGTGTACTCGCCGCGGTACTGGGCCCGCGGATTGCCCATGGCATGGGCGTGGTTCTTGACGGAGACGTGGGCCAGCTGCTCCCGGGTCAGGCCGTACCGGTCCATGTAGCGGGTGGCGCTCATGGCGTAGATCGAGGGCAGCTGCATCCCGGCGAGTGCCTCGGGGTCGCCGGGGTCGGTGGGGATGGCGCCCTTGATCGTCCCGGTCATCTTCTCGAAGCCGACGGCGAGAACGCACCGGTGGACTCCGAGCCGGACGGCCTCGCTCGCCAGGTGGACGGCCAGCGTGCCGGAGGCGCACGCGTTCTCGACGGTGTAGATCGGGATGCCGGCGATCCCCGCGGCCCGCAGGGCGCGATGCGCCGTGCCGGGGTAGGAGAAGACGGTGCCGACGTAGATCGCGTCGAGGTCGGCGCGGGTGACGCCGGCGTCGGCGAGGGCTTCCTCGACGGCTCGGGACACGAGTGCCAGCGCGTCCAGGTCCTGCTTCCCGAAGTCGCTCGTGCCGACCCCGGCGACGACCACGTCGGTCGGGGCGTTCATCGCGCCTCCTCCAGCTCGTAGCGTCCGGCGCCGGTGGGGCGGACGAGGACGCGGGCCCCGATCCGCGGCGCGGCGGCCTCGGGCCCCTGGTGGGCCAGGATCCTGGCCCCGTCGTCGAGGTCCACGTAGACGAGCCGGTAGCCGTCCGCATACCCCTCGAAGGGCAGGTGGACCAGGGTGTGGGACCAGACGACCCCCGCTCCGGCGACCGTGCGGCGGACGGTCGGCTCCCCGCACCACGGGCAGGCGGAGGTGTCGGTGACGCTGCGGAAGCCGCAGGCCGTGCAGGCGAGGACCTCGACCCCCTCGGTGACGGCGCTCATGCGTCACCCCGATGCTCGCGGTACTCGGTGTAGTCGCCGGGAAGGACGGTGAGCCCGCCGTCCACCTGGATCGCGACGCCGCTCAGGTACGACGCGTCCTCCCCGGCCAGGAAGACGACCAGGCTCCCGATGTCCTTCGGGGTGCCCATCCGGCCCGCCGGCACGCTCGCGGAGATCCGGGCTCGCGTCTCCTCCGCGGTCGCGGCGACGACGAGGGGGGTGAGGGTGACGCCCGGGAGCACGGCGTTGACCGTGACGCCCGAGGGGGCCAGCTCGCCGGCCAGGTGGCGGGTGAGCCCGATCAGCCCGGACTTCGATGCGGTGTATGCCGCGCCGCCGAGCACCGACACGCGGATCCCGGCGATCGAGGCGATGTTGATGATGCGCCCCGAGCCCTTGACCGCCATCTCCGGCGCCGCGGCCTTGGCCAGCAGGAAGGGGGCGGTGAGGTTGACCGCCAGGACCGCGTCCCAGACCTCCCGGGTGATCTCCCCGAGGGTGGGCCGACCGGTGATCCCCGCGTTGTTGACGAGGATGTCGATGCCGCCGTGGGGTCGGCAGGCCTCGATCAGCGTGCCCACGGCGGCGGGGTCGGTGAGGTCGCCGACGGCGGTGTCGGCGAGCAGACCACGCCCGCGCAGCTCGTCGGCGGAGCGCTGCGCCGCATCGGCACGGATGTCGTTGATCAGCACGTGGGCCCCGCTCTCGGCGAGTGAGGCAGCGATGCCTGCCCCGATGCCCGACCCGGCCCCGGTGACCAGGGCCACCTTGCCCGCGAGGGACCCGCGGGTGGGGCTGTCGGTGCCGCTCACTTCTGGGGCCCGGTGATCGCCTCGGGGCTGGTGATGCCGAACTTGGCCAGGCCCTCCTTGACCCGGCCGTCCTTGCGAGCCTGCTCCACGAACGAGTCGATGGCGGTGCCGAGCGCGGTGTTGGACTTGGTGTAGGGGTAGTTCGGCTCGCCCGGGGTGGTGAGCTCCGGGTATGCCTTGTCGAAGGCGAGCAGCTTGAGCTGCAGGCCGCCCGCGGTGCGGTTCTTCAGCTGGATGCTCAGCGTGGCGCCGGCCCCGAAGGCGGCGTCGATCCGACCGGCCTCCAGGTCCTTGAAGATCGCGTCGATCGACTGGTAGGTGACGATCGAGCCCTTGCCGAGGGCCTGGGTGGCGGGAGCCTCGAAGATCGAGCCTCCCACGAGCCCGACCTTCTTGCCCCGGAGCCCCTCGACGGAGTCGATGCCGTCCTTGGAGACGAGGCCGACCTGGTCGTACCAGATGGTGGTGGACTGGCCGAGCACCTTGGCCCGCTCCGGCGTCTTGTACCACCCACCCGCCGCGAGGTCGGCCTTGCCCTCGGTCATGGCGGCCACGGCGGCCGGGCCGGCCAGCGGCTGGACGTCCAGCTTGAGGCAGGACTTGGCTGCGAAGTCGGTGAGCAGCGTGGCGTCCAGACCCTCCATCTTGCCGGTGTTCGGGTCCACGTTGATGCCGGGCAGCTGCTGGACGGCGGCCACCGTCAGGACGCCCTTGGTGATGGTGGGGTAGGTGTAGACCGGCTTGCAGTTGGAGGCGACGTCGTCCGATCCGGAGGAGGAGCAAGCGGATAGGGCGGAGGCGAGAAAGGCGGTGGAGGCGAGGACGACGAGGGAGCGTGACTTCTTCATGGGGTCTCTTTCCGTGGGTGGGAGCGGGGTGGACGGGTCGATGGGGGATGGGTGTCGACGTGGAGAGGGCATGCCGAGGGACGGGCAGGTGCCGGGAACGGGGAGTGCTGGGGCCTGGCCGTCAGGCCCGATCCGCGGTGGGGGGTCCGGAGGCCCTCCGTGCCGTGGTCGACCGCCGCGTGGCCCCCCGACGGGACACCTGGGCGGCCAGCTGCGAGAGGGCGAGGCAGAGCACGAGGTAGATGAGGCCGGTGGCGAGCATGTACGGCAGGGCGTGGAAGGTGACCGAGCCGAGGTTGTAGGACAGCCCGGTGAGCTCCTTCAGACCGACGGAGTAGCCGAGGGAGGTGGCCTGGAGCACGATGACGGTGAAGCCGATGAGTGCCGGGAGCACCGCCTTGAGCGCCTGGGGGAGGATCACCAGGCGCTGGGTCTTCAGGAAGCCCAGTCCCAGCGCGGTGGCGGCCTCGGCCTGCTGCGTCGGGACACCGAGGATCGCGGTGCGGAAGATCTCGGCCGTGTAGCCCATCGTCGTGAACCCGAAGGCCGCGATGACCGACAGGGTCGCGGACAGGAAGACCTGGACCTCGGGCAGGCCCGCGTAGACGAAGTAGAGGATGACGAGGCCGGGGAACCCGCGGGCGATGTTGACGACGAGCGTGGCGATCCAGCGCGAGGAGCGGGGAAGGTAGGCGAGGAGGTAGCCGAAGATCAGGCCGAGGGGGAGACCGACGGCCAGGATGCATACCCAGAGCAGGAGAGTGGTGCGCAGGCCGGGCAGGAGGTCGACGAGGTAGCTCATGCCTTCGCTCCCGACGCGAGCGTGGCGGTCCGGCTGCCGCGGGCGGCCGCGGGCTTGCGCGTGCGGCCGACCAGGGCCGCCAGGCCTGCGATCGGCAGGGTGAGGACGACGTAGACGAGTCCGGCGACGAGGAAGACGGTCAGGCCGTTGGCTCCGCGCTCCACCAGGTAGTTGGAGACGTTCATGATCTCGACGACGCCGATGAGGGAGGCGAGCGCGGTCTCCTTGATGAGGTGGATGGCGAAAGAGCCGATGCCGGCGGCGATGATGGGCCGCGCCTGGGGGAGAAGGACGTAGCGCAGGGCGGTGTGGGACCTCAGGCCGAGCGCGACGGTGGCTTCCCGCTGCTGGCGCGGCACGGTCTCCAGTCCCGACCGGTAGATCTCCGCGACGAATGCCGAGGACACGAGCCCCATGGCGAGCATGCCCGAGGCGAGTGCTCCGGGCTTGAACCCGGTCTGGGCCAGGCCGAAGAAGACGACGAAGAGCCACACGAGGGTCGGGACGCCGCGGAAGACCTCGATCCAGGTCGTGGCCAGGAGACGCAGCCACCTCCGCGAGTCGCGGCGGGCGGCGACGAGGGGAACGCCCAGGACCATGCCGATCACCATGGCGACGGCCCACAGCAGCACCGTCGTGGGCAGGGCGTGGAGGATGTCGGTGAACCAGCTCATAGCTCGGTCTCCTCGACCGCCGTGATGAACCGCCGCGTCCGGTTGTGCTGCGGGTCGCCCATGACCTGTGCGGGCGGACCCTGCTCCACGATGCTGCCGTCGGCCAGGAAGAGGATGCGATCGGAGATGCGCTCGGCGAACTTGAGCTCGTGGGTGACGATCGCCATCGTCATGCCCTCCTCGGCCAGGTCACGCATGACCTTGAGCACCTCGACGCGCAGCTCGGGATCGATCGCGCTGGTCGGCTCGTCGAACAGCATGACTCGGGGGTCCATGGCCAAGGCCCGGGCGATGGCGACTCGCTGCTGCTGTCCGCCCGAGAGCTGGGCCGGCCAGTGTCCCATCCGCTCGTCCAGACCGACCCGGGTGAGCAGCGCGGCGGACCGCTCGTCGGCCTCGGCACGGGAGCGGCCGAGGGTGTGGATCTGGGCGAGCGAGACGTTCTGCAGGGCGGTGAGGTTGGGGAAGAGGTTGAAGGACTGGAAGACCATGCCGACGTGGGTGCGGTAGTCGCGCAGCTCCGCCTTGGAGGCGCTGACCCTCCCGTCGACGACCAGCTCGCGGCCGAGCGCGGTGACCGAGCCCTCGGTGGGGGTCTCCAGGAGGTTGAGGCAGCGGATCAGGGTCGACTTGCCCGATCCCGAGGGCCCGATCAGCGTGACGACCTCTCCGGCCTCGATGCTCGCGTCGACGCCGGAGAGCACCCGGAGACGGCCGTAGCTCTTCCCGAGGCCCACGACGCTGACGACCGGGGCACCAGGGGACGCATCCGGTGGAACGACGGCACTCTCGCTGGAACTGATCACCGTTGACCATCCCTACTTTCGACAATCTGACAGTGCGAGAGACGCTATCCGGGTGAGTTGGCCGCAGTCTTCGGCCGAGAGTCGAGATCTGATGCAACAGATGTAGGAGGATGGGTCGCATGGACCTCCAGGGTGTCGTGTCGGAGCTGGCGGAGCGGCTGGGCCGGCCGGTGGCGTTGAACGACTACGGGCTGGAGCTCCTGGCCGCCTCGGCGCAGATGGAGGTGGACCGTTACCGGGTCGCCGGGATCCTGCGCCGCCGGGCTCCCGCCGAGGTCCTCAACCTGCTGCAGGAGCGGGGATTCATGGAGCGCTCCACGCCCTTCGTGCTGCCGGCCGGCTGGCTGCCCGGCATGCGGGCCCGGATGGGGGCGCCGATCCAGGTGTCCGGAAGCACGGTCGCCTTCCTGTGGATCATCCTCGGTGAGCGGGCCCATCTGGACGCCCAGGAGTATGCCGCGGTGCGCGAGACCGTCGAGGAGGTCACCGCGCTCCTGTCCCGGACGCCGTCGCTCGGCGTCGGGACCGTGATGGCCTACACGCGGATGGTCCAGCGACTGATCGCGACCGAGCCCGTCGCCGCCGGCTTCGCGGCAGCCGAGTTCATGACCGAGAAGGCGCTGGACGCGCAGGCCGTCGTCTGGGTCAGCGTCATCCATGCCGTGGAGGACCCGGTCGGCGGGGGAGCGGGTGCAGGCGTGCCCGGGGCGCCCCGCCCTCGGGGAGAGCCGGGGACGGAGCCCGACCGGCCCGCACTGCTCAGCAGTCTCGCCGCCGCGGCGCTGGGCGCGCTCGACCCGACCGCCCTCCTGGGCGTCGTGGACGGGGCTCTCGTCCTCGTCACCGCCTCACGCACGCCGGAGAGGACGCTGCAGCAGGTCTGCGCCGCCGTCGACCGGGCGTCCGGGCCTGCGCGCCCCGTCGTCAGGGCCACCGGGTCGGCCGCGACCCAGGTCTGGTCCACCGGCCTCAACACGACCTACCAGGAGGCGGCGTTCGCCGGCCGACTCGCCGGGCGCATCCCCGAGGTGCCGCGGAACGCGCTCCACGCGCAGCTGGGGGCCCTCGCGCTCCTGCGTCACAGCCCGTGGACCACGGCGACCATCGAGCTCATCAGTCCGGTGGCCGCCCGGCTGGTCGCCGAGGGCAGCCCCATCTCCCGGGAGACGGTCCTGACCTACCTGCGCAACGGCGGGGACGCCCAGTCGACCTGCGCCGCGCTGAGCATCCACCGCACCACCTTGTACTACCGGCTCGACCGGGCGGGCGTCCACCTCGGCGACGCTCTCGATCACGGGTGGTCGCGGACCAACCTCTATCTCGGGCTGCTTCTCGCCGAGCTCGTCAGCGAGGGCTGACGCGTCGCCTCCCGACTACGTGACCCGACTACTTGACCAGGCGGGGCACCAGCGGCGGGTCGTACCACTCGCCCTGGTTGGCCCGCACCGCCGCGATGACGTGGAGCACGAAGGCGGCGACGATGACGAGCGGCCAGGTGACGAAGCCGATGAGGACGATCGTGAGGACCGCCGAGATGCAGACCCCGATGAACTCCATGATCTGGATGTTCAGCGCGTTGGCCGCGAAGCGGCGGACGAACGGCCCGCGGTCCTTGTAGACGAGATAGACGATCAGGCTGGCGACGAAGCCGAGGAACCCCGCCGACACGATCGAGGCGATGATCGGGATGATGTGGGCGATCATCGCCCAGGACCGCTCGGCGCTCGGTGTCATCGCGGGCGGGGTGTGCTCGCTGCTCATGCTGCTCATGGGTTCCCTCCTTGTGGGTTCACCCAGTCAAGCGCACCGGTCGCCGGCGTTCTTCCGCTCTCAGGGTGGGATCCGGTGCGGATCAGGGAGGACCCCTACTCGGGTGCCGTGACGAAGTCGATGAGCTCCTCGACCCTGCCGAGCAGGCTCGGCTCGAGGTCGGCATACGTGCGCACCGAGCCGAGGATCCGCCGCCAGGCCCCGGCCAGGTCGGCCTGCGTCTCGTGCGGCCAGCCGAGATGGGCCGCGATGCCGCGCTTCCACTCGACCGTCCGGGGGATCGTCGGCCAGGCGTCGAGCCCGAGCCGCGCGGGCCGCACCGACTGCCACACGTCGACGTAGGGGTGGCCGACGACGAGGAGGTGGGCGGCATACGGCCGCAGCGCGGTCGCCTCGGCGACGAGACGGCTCTCCTTGGTGCCCGGGACGAGATGGTCGACGAGGACCCCCATCCGGTGCCCCGGCCCCGGGGCGAACGCGCGGACCGCCGCGGCGAGGTCGTCGACGCCGTCGAGCAGCTCGACGACGACGCCCTCGACACGCAGGTCGTCGCCCCAGACCCTCTCGACGAGCTCGGCGTCGTGCCTGCCCTCGACGAAGATCCGCGAGGCGCTGGCCACCCTGGCGCGCCGGTCGGCGACGGCCCGGGAGCCGCTCGCGGTGCGGGTGGCGGCCGCCCGGTGCTCGGCGAGCCCCACGCGGGCGGTCGCCGTCGGCGCGGTGAGCGTGACGGGTGCCCCGTCGAGGAGGAAGCCAGGGCCGAGGGGGAAGCCCTTCGAGCGGCCCCGACGGTCCTCGAGGTGGACGACCCGCATGCCCCCGGCCTTCTCCACCCTCGTCACGGCCCCGCACCACCCGGTCTCGACGTCCTCGACGACGAGACCGGTCTCCGCCTCGACGGTGCGGCTGCGGGGGCGGCCCCGCGACTGCCAGTCGCCGGAGAGGACGTCGGAGCCGTATCGATCCGTCACAGGCGGCACGCTAGGCACACCGGTCACGCCAGGCCCACGCAACACGCCGGACCCACGCCACATGTCGAACCCACGGACCACGGCAGACCGGCCACACGTCGGGCTGCGGGGTCTACGCCGGACCCACGCCACGTGCCGGGCTGCGGGATCCACGGCCCCACCCCGGCGGCGGCGCACGCGGCACCGGCCGGCGACGACGTAGACTGGCACTCACGGCATACGAGTGCCAGAGCGCCGGGAGACCGTGAAGGGAGGTGGATCCGGTGAGCGACGAGCGGCGGATGGCGGTGCTGCGTGCCATCGTCCAGGACTTCGTCGAGACGAGCGAGCCGGTGGGCTCGCGCGCCCTCCTCGAGCGGCACAACCTCGGCGTCTCGGCGGCGACGATCCGCGGTGACATGGCCGTCCTGGAGGAGGAGGGTCTCGTCACGGCGCCGCACACGAGCGCGGGCCGGATCCCGACCGACGCGGGCTATCGGGTCTTCGTCGACCGGCTGGCCGCCGTCAAGCCGCTCCGGCCGGCCGAGCGGGCGGCCATCGCGGAGTTCCTCCAGGGCGCCGTCGACCTCGACGACGTCGTCGACCGGACGGTGCGCCTCCTGTCGAGCCTGACCCACCAGGTCGCCATGGTGCAGTACCCCTCGCTCACGCGGTCCGCGGTGCGCCACGTCGAGCTCGTCGCGCTCGGGCCGTCGCGGCTCATGGTCATCCTCATCCTCACGACCGGCCGGGTCGAGCAGCGCGTCGTCGACGTCCCCGTCGACCTGACCGGCGCCGACGGCGAGGACCGGCTCGCCCGGATCCGCGCCGCCGTCAACGCGACGACGGTGGGCCGGGTGCTCGCCGACGTCGCCGCCGGTCTCGAGACCGTCCCCGACCAGCTCGAGCCCGGCGACCGCGAGCTCGCCCGTGTCGTCGCGACGCTCCTCGACGGCGCCCTCGTCGAGGAGCGCGAGGAGCGTGTCGTCATGGCCGGTCAGGCGAACCTCGTCCGGGCCGGTGAGTTCCGCTCGGGCATCGGCGAGGTCCTCGAGGCGTTGGACCAGCACGTGGTGCTCCTGCGACTGCTCAACCAGGTCGGCCCGGACGGCGGGGCCCTCGCCGTCCGGATCGGCCACGAGAACCCCTACGCCGGCCTGCATGCCACGTCGATGGTGACGACGGCATACGGTCCGAGCGCCGAGGCCCTCGGCGGGCTCGGCGTCGTCGGGCCGACCCGGATGGACTACCCCTCGACGATGGCCGCGGTCCGCGCCGTCGCCGCCTACCTCTCGCAGGTGCTCGCCGAGTGACCTGCCCGACTCGACCCTGAAAGGCGTTCGTTGAACGACTACTACCAGGACCTCGGCGTGTCGCGGGACGCGACCCCCGAGGAGATCAAGCGCGCCTACCGTCGCCTGGCCCGTCAGCTGCACCCCGACGTCAACGCGGGCCCGGAGGCGGAGGAGCAGTTCAAGCGGGTGTCGCAGGCCTACGACGTGCTCTCCGACGCCGACAAGCGCCGGGCCTACGACATGGGATCCGACCCGTATGCCGGGGCCACCGGCGGCTTCGGGCAGGGCTTCTCCTTCAGCGACATCATGGACGCCTTCTTCGGCGCCGGCGCCGCGGGCGGCGCGACACGCGGCCCGCGATCGCGGCAGCAGCGCGGCCAGGACGCCCTCGTGCGGGTCGACATCGACCTCGACGACGCCGTCTTCGGCGGCGAGGCGCCGCTCACCATCGACACGGCGACGGTGTGCGCCTCGTGCCACGGCGACGGGGCCCAGCCGGGCACCGGACGCCGGACCTGCGACGTCTGCCACGGGCGCGGCGAGATCCAGCAGGTCCAGCGCTCCTTCCTCGGCCAGGTCATGACGACCCGGCCCTGCACGGCGTGCCAGGGATACGGCGAGACGATCGCCAACCCGTGCTTCGAGTGCTCCGGCGAGGGGCGGGTCCGGACCCGCCGGAACCTCACCATCAAGGTGCCTGCGGGCGTCGACACGGGGACCCGCATCCAGCTCGCGGGCGAGGGGGAGGTCGGTCCCGGCGGCGGTCCGGCCGGCGACCTCTACGTCGAGGTGCGGGTCCGCCCGCACGAGCTGTTCAGCCGGCGCGGCGACGACCTCCACGCGACCCTCGAGGTGCCGATGACGGCCGCGGCACTCGGCACGACGGTCGACCTGCAGACCTTCGACGGGCAGCAGCCGGTCGACGTCGTCCCGGGCACTCAGTCGGGGGAGACCCGGACGATGCGCGGGCTCGGGGTGACCCACCTGCGCGGTGGCGGGCGGGGCGACGTCATCGTCCACATGGCCGTCACGACGCCGCGACACCTCGACGAGGAGCAGGCCGAGCTGCTGCGCCGGCTCGCCGGCCTGCGCGGCGAGGAGCGCCCCGCCGGTCGGGTGTCACCCGCCGACCAGGGCCTCTTCGGCAAGCTCCGCGACGCCTTCAAGACCCGCTGAGCCGACGCGTGACGCGGCCGGTCTTCCTCGCGGCACCGGGGCTGCTCGCCCCCGCCGTTCCCGGCGCGCTCGTCGAGGTGGCGGGCTCCGAGGCACGGCACGCCGTGACGGTCCGCCGCACGACGGTGGGGGAGCGGGTGGACCTCGTCGACGGCGCCGGGCGCCGGGTCACCGGGCTGGTCTCGGCCGCCGACCGCGAGCGGCTCGCCGTCCGCGTCGAGGCGGTGGCCGACGAGCCTCCGCCCGTGCCGGCCCTCGTCCTCGTCCAGGCCCTCGCCAAGGGTGACCGGGACGAGCGGGCCGTCGAGGCGGCGACGGAGCTGGGGGTCGACTGCATCGTCCCGTGGCAGGCCCAGCGCAGCATCGTCAAGTGGCGCGGCGAGCGCGGCGAGCGGTCCCGCCGCGCGTGGGCCGACACCGTCACCGCCGCGACGAAGCAGTCGCGCCGCAGCCGGGTGCCGACCGTCGCCGATGTCGTCGGCCTCGCCGGTCTCGTTGCCCTCGTGACGGGGGCGACGGATGCCGGGGCCGGAGTCGCCTACGTCCTCCACGAGGAGGCCACCGAGCCGCTCGCAGGGCGGCCGGTCCCGGCCCGGGGCGAGGTCGTCCTCGTGGTCGGCCCGGAGGGGGGCGTCACGCCGGCCGAGCTCGCGGCCCTGACCGCAGCGGGGGCCGCGCCCGTCCGGCTCGGTCGCGAGGTGCTGCGCTCCTCGAC
>JBDIAL010000049.1:0-18333 GCA_039812405.1 Nostocoides sp. | reverse complement strand
CGCTGCCCGCCCTCGGGCTCGACGGGGCCCGGGCGCTCGGCCTGGTCCGCGACGAAGGCGACGCCGTCGTCGCGGAGTGCGACATCCGGCCCTACGGCGACCAGTCCCGCGGCTGGTGGGTGGCCTCCGACCTCGGCGAGCTCGCGACCCGCCGTCCCCTGCGGCCCGACCACGTCCTCGGCGTCGGCGGCGCCTCGGCCACGCTGGCGGACTGGACGATCCGCCGTGCGGTGGCCTCCGCCCTCGACCTGGGGACCGGCAGCGGCGTCCAGGCCCTCCACCTGGCCGGTCATGCGCGCGCGGTGACGGTGACCGACACCTCCCGGCGGGCCCTCGCCTACGCGCGGTTCAACGCCGCCCTCAACGGGATGTCGTGGCGGGTCCTCGAGGGCGACCTCCTCGCGCCGGTGGCGGGTGAGCGGTTCGACCTCGTCGTGAGCAACCCGCCCTTCGTCATCACGCCGCGCGGTGCCGGCGTGCCGCTGTTCGAGTATCGCGACGGCGGCCGGCCCGGCGACGATGTCGTCGCCGAGATCGTCCGCGGCGTCGGCTCCCTCCTCGCGCCGGGCGGGGTGGCCCAGCTGCTCGGCAACTGGGAGATCCCGGCCGGGGCCGACTGGCGCGGGCGGGTGGGGGACTGGGTCCGCGGCACCGGCCTCGACGCGTGGGTCGTCCAGCGCGACGTCCAGGACCCGGCGCAGTATGCCGAGGTCTGGGCCCGCGACGGCGGCCACCACAGCGGGACGGCCGAGTTCGCCGCGATGTATGCCGCGTGGCTCGACGACTTCGCCTCGCGCGACGTCGCGGCGGTGGGCTTCGGAGTGATCACCCTGCAGCGTCCGGTCGGCGACCGGGAGCCGTTCGTCGACCTCATGGAGGTGACCGGCCCGGTCGGCCACCCGATGGGCCCGGTTGTCGAGGCGGGACTCGCTGCGCGGACCCTCGTCGCCGAGTCCACCGACGCCGACCTGCTCGCCCGGGCGTGGCGCGTCGCCGACGACGTGACCGAGCACCGGTGGGGCCGGCCCGGCGCTCCCGACCCGGCGGTCATCGAGCTCGTGCAGGGCGGCGGCCTGGGCCGCCGGCTGCGCCTCGGGACCGCGGCATCGGCATACTTCTCCGTCGCCGACGGCGAGCTGACCGCCGACCGGGCCCTCGTCGCCATCGCCGCCCTCCTCGACGTCGAGGCCGACACCGTCCGCGCCGAGGTGCTCCCTGTCCTCCGCGACGCCATCCGCGACGGCCTCGTCACCTGACAGCTCCAAGAACCCGGCTGTCCGCGAGTCGAGGTATGCCATGGCTACCGCGGGGGCCGTCGTCACCTCGACTCCCGAGAGGCCCGGAGCGTCCTCGGGTCACGGGGCAGGGCGCATCGGACACGGTGAAAACCGGTTGTGAGTGAGTGCTCACTCATCTATAGTCGAGCGCGTGTCACCCCGTGCCCCGGCCCTCTCGCCCGACGAGCGGCGCGCCGCCCTCGTCGCGGCGACGATCCCGCTGCTGCGCGAGCACGGCCGGGCGGTGACGACGCGGCAGATCGCCCAGGCGGCCGGGGTCGCCGAGGGCACGATCTTCCGGGTCTTCGACACCAAGGAGGAGCTCGTCGACGCCGCCGTGCGGAAGGCCTTCGACACCGCGCCCATGCTCGAGCGGATCGCGGCGATCCCGGTCGACGACGACCTGCGGACCCGGCTGCTCGCCCTCGTGGGGATCATCCAGGAGCGGCTGCTCGGCGTCTTCGGCATCGTCCGCAAGGTGGGGCTCGTCGCGCCGCCGGACCGCGACACGCACCGTCGGGACCACGACCACGGCCGGCTCGCCGTGCAGACGGCCCTCGTCACCGTCATCGCCGACGACGCCCCGCTGCTGCGGGTCCCCCCGGAGCGGCTCCTCCACTACGTCCGGCTCCTCACCTTCGCCGGCAGCCACGAGGAGATCGCCGACGGCATGCTGCTCACCCCCGAGGAGATCGTCGACCTCGTCCTCGACGGGGCCCTCGCCCGACCACCGCGAGGGCACCGCTGCCCTCGGGGAGCCACGACCGCGGACGTCGCCGTCGCGTCGCCGGTGTCCACCATCCGTCGAAAGGACCGCGCCTGATGCTCGTCCGCCTCATCCGCTCGGGGCTCCGGCCGTATGCCGGGGGGGTCGGCCTGCTGCTCGTCCTCCAGCTCGCGTCGACGATCGCCTCGCTCTACCTGCCCTCCCTCAACGGCGACATCATCGACCAGGGCGTCGCCAAGGGTGACACGGCATACATCCTGCGCACCGGCAGCGTCATGCTCGGCATCTCGGTCGTCCAGATCGCCGCGACGATCGCCGCGACCTACCTCGCCTCGCGGGCGGCCTCGGGCATGGCTCGCGACCTGCGCCGGGGCGTCTTCACCCGGGTCCTCGACTTCAGCGCGCAGGAGGTGTCGCGGTTCGGGGCGCCGACCCTCATCTCGCGCAGCACCAACGACGTCCAGCAGGTCCAGCTCGTCACCTACATGGGCCTGGCCATCATGGTCACCGCGCCGATCACGATGGTCGGCGGCGTCATCATGGCGCTGCGCGAGGACGTCGGGCTGTCCTGGCTCATGCTCGTCGCCGTGCCGGTCCTCGGCGTCTCCGTCGGACTCGTCATCAGCCGGATGATCCCCAACTTCCGCGTCATGCAGCGGTCCGTCGACAGCGTCAACCGGATCCTGCGCGAGCAGATCACCGGCATCCGCGTCGTGCGGGCCTTCGTCCGCGAGGACGCCGAGCGGGACCGCTTCGCCGAGGCGAACACGACCTACACCGACGCCGCCCTCGCCGTGGGCCGGCTCCAGGCCCGGGCCTTCCCCATCGTCATGGTCGTCTTCAACGCCTCGACGGTCGCCGTCCTGTGGTTCGGCGCCAAGCGGATCGAGGCCGGGCAGATGGAGATTGGCGCGCTCACGGCATTCATGTCCTACCTGCTCCAGGTCCTCATGTCGGTCATGATGGCCACCTTCATGTCGATGATGATCCCCCGGGCGTCGGTGTCGGCCGGACGCATCGTCGAGGTCCTCGACACGAGGTCGAGCGTCGCCCCGCCGCGGGCTCCCGTGCCGATCCCGGCGGGCGGCGTCACCGTGGAGCTCGACCGTGTCTCGTTCCACTACCCCGGCGCGGACGCCCCGGTGCTGCAGGAGGTCTCGTTCACGGCCCGACCCGGCACGACGACGGCGGTCGTCGGCTCGACGGGTGCGGGCAAGACGACCCTCGTCAACCTCGTGCCGCGGCTGTTCGACGTGACGGGGGGTGCGCTGCGGGTCGGAGGCGTCGACGTCCGCGAGGCCGCTCTGGACGACCTGTGGGCGCACATCGGCCTCGTCCCCCAGAAGCCCTACCTGTTCACCGGCACCGTCGCGACGAACCTGCGCTACGGCAACCCCGAGGCGTCCGACGAACAGCTGTGGGCGGCCCTCGAGGTCGCCCAGGCCGCCGACTTCGTCCGCGCCATGCCGGACGGGCTCGGCGCGGCCGTCGCCCAGGGCGGCACGAACCTCTCGGGAGGGCAGCGCCAGCGGATGGCCATCGCCCGGGCGCTCGTCGCGACGCCGGATGTCTACCTCTTCGACGACTCCTTCTCCGCCCTCGACACGGCGACCGACGCGCGGCTGCGGCGAGCACTGCTCCCCGTCACCCGGCGCGCCGTCGTCATCGTCGTCGCCCAGCGCGTCTCGACGATCGTCGACGCCGACCAGATCGTCGTCCTCGACGACGGACGGGTCGTCGGCGTCGGAACCCACGACGAGCTCCTCCTCACCTGCGAGACCTACCAGGAGATCGTCACGAGCCAGCAGTCGACCGAGGAGGCAGCATGAGCGAGATGCCCTCGGAGGAGGAGAAGGCCGCAGCCGCACGGCGCGGTCCGGGCCAGATGCGCCGTCGCGGCGGGCCCCCGCACCTCGCCCTCGGCGCCCCCGGCGAGAAGTCCCAGAGCTTCGGGCCGTCGGCCCGGCGGCTGCTGCGCCGCATGCGACCGGAGCGGCTCACGCTGTATGCCGTCCTCCTCCTGGCCGTCGCGTCGGTCGTCCTCAGCGCGGTCGGGCCCAAGATCCTCGGCCATGCGACGAACCTCATCTTCGCGGGGGTCTTCAGCAAGCAGATCCCGGCCGGCGTCACCCAGCAGGAGGCGGTCGCGGCCCTGCGCGCGCAGGGCCAGGACCGCATCGCCGACATGCTCGCCGCCATGGACCACGTCGTCCCCGGCCACGGCATCGACTTCACGGCCGTCGGCCACGTCCTGCTCTTCGTGCTCGGCCTCTACGTCGTCTCCTCCCTCCTCGCCTGGCTCCAGGGCTACCTCCTGACGGGCGCGGTCAACCGCACCGTCTTCGCGCTGCGCCGCGACGTCGAGGACAAGCTCAACGCGCTGCCCCTGCCCTACTTCGACAACCAGCCGCGGGGCGAGCTGCTCTCCCGCGTGACCAACGACATCGACAACGTCGCCCAGAGCCTGCAGCAGACGCTGTCCCAGCTGCTCACCTCGCTCCTCACGCTCCTTGCGATGCTCACGATGATGTTCGTCGTCTCCCCGCTGCTCGCCGTCATCGCGCTCGTCACCATCCCGGTGTCGATCCTCCTCACGACCGCCATCGGCAAGCGCTCCCAGAAGCACTTCGTCCAGCAGTGGAAGAGCACCGGCGAGGTCAACAGCATCGTCGAGGAGGCCTTCACCGGGCACGGCCTCGTCAAGGTCTTCGGGCGCCAGCACGAGGTCACCGACCAGTTCGACGAGAAGAACGGCGACATGTATGCCGCGAGCTTCGGCGCGCAGTTCATCAGCGGCATCATCATGCCGGCGATGATGTTCGTCGGGAACCTCAACTACGTCGTCATCGCCGTCGTCGGCGGGCTGCGGGTCGCGAACGGCACGATGTCCCTCGGCGACGTCCAGGCGTTCATCCAGTACTCGCGCCAGTTCACCCAGCCCCTCACCCAGGTCGCCTCGATGGCCAACCTCATGCAGTCGGGCGTCGCCTCGGCCGAGCGGGTCTTCGAGGTCCTCGACGCGACCGAGCAGGTGCCCGACCCCGCGGACGCGGTGACCATCGAGGACCCGCACGGCCGGGTCGCCTTCGAGGACGTCAGCTTCTCCTACACCCCGGACAAGCCCCTCATCGAGCACCTCGACCTGTGCGTCGAGCCCGGCCAGACCGTCGCCATCGTCGGGCCGACCGGAGCCGGCAAGACGACGCTGGTCAACCTCATCATGCGCTTCTACGAGCTGAACGGCGGGCGGATCACCCTCGACGGCGTCGACATCACCGACCTGACCCGGCACGACCTGCGGGACGAGATCGGCATGGTGCTGCAGGACACCTGGCTGTTCGCGGGGACGATCCGCGAGAACATCGCATACGGGAAGCCGGGCGTGACCGACGAGGAGGTCCTCGCGGCCGCCCGGGCGACCTACGTCGACCGCTTCGTCCACTCCCTCCCCGACGGCTACGACACCGTCCTCGACTCCGAGGCGAGCAACATCAGCGCGGGGGAGAAGCAGCTGCTCACCATCGCCCGGGCCTTCGTCTCCGACCCGGCGCTGCTCATCCTCGACGAGGCGACGAGCTCGGTCGACACGCGCACCGAGCTGCTCGTCCAGCAGGCCATGGCCAACCTGCGGAGCGACCGCACGAGCTTCGTCATCGCCCACCGCCTCTCGACGATCCGCGACGCCGACCTCATCCTCGTCATGGAGGACGGGCAGATCGTCGAGCAGGGTACCCACGCCGAGCTGCTCGCCGCGGGGGGCGCCTTCGCCCGGCTGTATGCCGCGCAGTTCCGTGGCGCGGCGGAGGACGAGCATGCGGAGGTCACTATCGGATAACCGATCGCGCGGCTCTCGCACAGTGACACGTTTGAGGCTACTGTGACGCGTGGGACGTGCGAGGGTCAGTCCCGGAGGGAGTGCGACGATGCCCATGACCGCTCTAGGGATGGTGCCCAGCGCCACGATCATCGATGCCAAGCCGGTCGACTATCTCATCCTCATCATCTACTTCGTGTTCGTCCTCGGCATCGGGTTCATGGCCCGGCGGGCGGTGTCGGACTCGCTCGACTTCTTCCTCTCGGGGCGGTCGCTGCCGGCGTGGGTGACGGGTCTGGCCTTCATCTCGGCGAACCTCGGGGCCGTCGAGATCATGGGAATGTCCGCCAACGGCGCGCAGATCGGCATCCCCACGGTCCACTACTTCTGGGTCGGCGCCATCCCGGCGATGCTCTTCCTCGGCATCGTCATGATGCCGTTCTACTACGGCTCGAAGGTCCGCTCGGTGCCGGAGTTCATGTTCCGGCGGTTCGGGACGGGGGCACACCTCGTCAACGCGATCTCCTTCGCCATCGCCCAGCTGCTCATCGCGGGCGTCAACCTCTTCCTGCTCGGCTCGATCGTCCACGCGCTGCTCGGCTGGCCGCTCTGGCTCGCCCTCATCGTCGCGGCCGTCATCGTCCTGTCCTACATCACGCTCGGCGGTCTCTCGGCGGCGATCTACAACGAGGTCCTGCAGTTCTTCGTCATCGTCGCCTCGCTCCTGCCGCTCACCCTCCTCGGCCTGCACCGCCTCGGCGGCTGGGGCGGCATGGAGGCCAAGATCCGCGCGGCCGCGGCGGCCGCCCCGGCGAGCGCCGGTGTGCCCAAGGGAGACTGGCAGCTCAACTCGTGGCCGGGCCAGGCGCTCACCGACTTCAGCTCGCCGTTCTGGTCGGTCATCGGCATCGTGTTCGGCCTCGGCTTCGTCCTCTCCTTCGGCTACTGGACGACCAACTTCGTCGAGGTGCAGCGCGCCATGGCGTCCAACTCGCTGACGGCAGCGCGCAAGACGCCGATCATCGGGGCCTTCCCCAAGATGTTCGTGCCGTTCCTCACCATCGTCCCCGGCATGATCGCCGCCGTCCTCGTCACCGAGATCGCCAAGGTCAAGGACGGCCAGTCGGTGCCCGGCGGCTCGTCGGGCAAGGGCGTGACGTTCAACGACTCGATGCTCTACCTCATGCGCGACCTGCTGCCCAACGGCCTGCTGGGCCTGGCGATCACCGGTCTGCTCGCGGCGTTCATGGCCGGCATGGCGGCGAACATCTCCGCCTTCAACACCGTGTTCAGCTACGACCTGTGGCAGCGCTACATCCGCCGCGACCACCCGGACGACTACTACCTGCGGATCGGCCGGCTCGCCACGGTCGGCGCGACGGTCATCGCGATCTTCACCGCGTCCATCGCGAGCCACTTCGGCAACGTCATGGACTACCTCCAGACGCTGTTCGGCTTCTTCAACGCCCCGCTCTTCGCGACGTTCATCCTCGGCATGTTCTGGAAGCGGATGACCCCCACCGCCGGCTGGGTGGGCCTCAGCCTCGGCACGATCTCCGCGGTCATCGTCGCCTTCCTGTCCGTCGACGCCTTCGGGTCGATGAGCCGGGGCGTGCTGTCGCTGCACGGCCAGGGCGCCTCGTTCGTCGCGGCGAGCACGGCCTTCGTCGTCGACATCGTCGCGAGCGTCATCGTCTCGATGTTCACCGTGCCCAAGCCGGCATCCGAGCTGCGGCACCTCGTCTACTCCGAGACACCCCGCTCGGAGCTGCGCGACCCGGAGGAGGCGACGATGGCGTGGTACCAGCGGCCCGGACCGCTCGCGCTCATCGCGCTCGTCCTCGTCATCTGCCTCAACATCGCCTTCTGAGGAGTCATCGTGGCCAACACCGACAAGGGGCAGCACACCGCCGGAGCGTTCGACATCCGCAACTTCATCGGCGGGCTGCTCGGCATCTTCGGCATCATCCTCCTGCTCATGGGACTCTTCGGCGACAAGGAGGAGGCCAAGACGGGCGGCGTCAACGCCAACCTGTGGGCGGGGCTCGCCCTCGTCATCGTCTCGGCGATCTTCCTCACCTGGGCGCGTCTCCAGCCGACGGTCGTGCCGGCCCACGAGGACACCCCCGAGGTCGGCTCCGGGCCGAAGGGGCACTAGCCGAGCCCCAGCCGTTCGAGGTATCCGAGGGCCACCGCCGGGCCCTCGGATACCTCCACGTGGTCAGTCGAACTGCCAGGAGCGCTTGGACAGGCCGTACCAGAAGCCGTCGACGACGCTCTCGCTGGCCAGCGTCCCGGAGGCGGCGGCCGCCCCGAGGCTGACGAACAGCGGGGCCCAGTGCTCGGTCCGCGGGTGCGCCTCGTGGGCCGCGGGCGCCTTGGCGACGAAGTCGAGCACGGCGTCGACGTCCTGGGCGGCCAGCGTCTCGGCGGCCCAGTGGTCGAACTCGCTCGAGGCGGCGGGCGGTGCGACGTCGGCGCCGTCACCGGGCCGGAACCACGAGAGGTTGTGGGTCGTGAAGCCCGAGCCGACGATGAGCGTCCCCTCCTCGCGCAGCGGCGCGAGCCGGCGGCCGAGGTCGAAGAGCCGCTGTGGGTCGAGGGTCGGCATCGACAGCTGGACGACGGGGACGTCGGCCTCGGGGAACATCTCCACGAGGGGGACGTATGCCCCGTGGTCGAGTCCGCGGCCCTCCTCCCGGGCCACGTGGGTGCCGTCGTCGGCGAGCAGCCGCTCGACGTGCGCGGCCAGCCCCGGAGCCCCGGGCGCGGCATACGTCACGTCGTAGTAGCGCTCGGGGAAACCCCAGAAGTCGTAGACGAGGGGCGTCTGGCCGTTCGTGGCGGAGAGCGCGACCGGCGCCTCCTCCCAGTGGGCCGAGACGATGAGGATGTCGCGCGGGCGGGGCAGGTCGCCCGACCACGCGGCGAGCTCCGCGGTCCAGCGCGCGTCGTCGGCGAGGGGCGGTGCGCCGTGGCTCAGGTAGAGGACCGGCATCCGCTCGCCGGTGGGCAGGGTGGTCGTCACGGGACCCAGCATACCGACTATAGTTGAAAGTTGAAAGAAAGCATCTCGCGGCGTCCGACGTGACGATCACCACGTCGGAAAGGGGAGGTCTGTGCGGGAATGCCGACCGCAGGGGTTACCGTTGCGCCCGACACCACGTCGAGGCAGCGACGAATCCGCTGCACGTGGTCGGACAGGAAGCAGGTTTGCCGTGAGGAGCACCGGGCGCAAGCTCGTCATCGTCGAGTCCCCGACGAAGATCAAGAACATCGCCGCGTACCTCGGCGAGGGATGGGACGTCGAGGCGTCCGTCGGACACATCCGGGACATCCCGACCCCGTCCCAGCTGCCGCCGGAGATGAAGAAGGGGCCGTATGCCAAGTTCGGGGTCGACATCGACAACGACTTCGAGCCCTACTACGTCGTCGACGCCGACAAGAAGAAGAAGGTCGGCGAGCTGAAGCGGCTCCTGCGCGGGGCCGACGAGCTCTATCTCGCAACCGATGACGACCGCGAGGGCGAGGCCATCGCCTGGCACCTGCTCGAGACGCTCAAGCCGAGCATCCCGGTCAAGCGGATGGTGTTCAACGAGATCACCCGCGAGGCCATCCAGCGGGCCGCCGACCACACCCGCGACCTCAACACCAACCGGGTCGACGCCCAGGAGACCCGCCGGATCCTCGACCGCCTCTACGGCTACGAGGTGTCGCCCGTCCTGTGGCGCAAGGTCCGGGCCGGGCTGTCCGCCGGCCGGGTCCAGTCCGTCGTGACCCGGATGGTCGTCGACCGCGAGCGGGAGCGGATGGCCTTCCGCACCGCGTCCTACTGGGACGTCGAGGCGGACGTCACCCCCGACACCGAGGCCAACCACTTCGCCGCCCGGCTCACCGGCGTCGACGGCCACCGGGTGGCGACCGGCCGTGACTTCGCCGACGACGGGACCCTCACCGCGACGAAGGTCGTCCACCTCGACGAGACGGACGCCCGCTCCATCGCCGCCCAGCTCCTCCAGGCCCCCGTGACGGTCGGCACCGTCGAGGAGAAGCCGCGCTCGCGCAAGCCGTCCGCGCCGTTCACGACCTCGACGCTCCAGCAGGAGGCGTCCCGCAAGCTGCGGCTCTCCTCGCGCGACGCGATGTCGATCGCCCAGCGGCTCTACGAGCGCGGATACATCACCTACATGCGCACCGACTCGACGATCCTGTCCGAGGCGGCGCTCACCGCGGCCCGGACCCAGGCCCGCGAGCTCTACGGCGCGGCATACGTCCCCGACGCCCCGCGGCGCTACGACAGCAGCACGAAGAACGCCCAGGAGGCCCACGAGGCGATCCGCCCCGCCGGTGACCGGTTCCGCACCCCGGCCCAGGTGTCAGGTGAGCTGCGGGGCACCGAGATGGCCCTCTACGACCTCATCTGGAAGCGCACCGTCGCCTCCCAGATGGCCAACGCGGAGACGTTGACGACGACCGTCCGGCTCGGGGCCACCCTCGAGGACGGTCGTGAGGTCGAGCTGTCCGCCTCGGGCACGGTCGTCACCTTCCCCGGCTTCCTCGCCGCCTACGAGGAGGGCCGGGACGAGGAGGACACCCGGCGGCGCAAGGCGTCCAAGGTCGCTGCCGAGGAGGAGCGCCGGCTGCCCCGGGTCGCCGCGGGCCTGCCGCTCGAGGTCCTCCGGGTCGAGGCCGAGGGCCACGAGACGAGCCCGCCGCCCCGCTACACCGAGGCGACGCTCGTGAAGGCCATGGAGGAGAGGGGGATCGGGCGACCGAGCACCTATGCCGCGACGGTCACGACGATCCAGGACCGCGGCTACGTCCGCGGCCGCGGCAACGCCCTCGTCCCGACCTGGCTCGCCTTCGCCGTGACCCGGCTCCTCGAGGAGCACTTCTCCTCCCTCGTCGACTACGACTTCACCGCCTCGATGGAGGACGCCCTCGACCGGATCGAGAACGGCCAGGAGGGCCGGGTCGAGTGGCTCAAGCGGTTCTACTTCGGCGACGAGGCGACGTATGCTGAGGGGCTGCGGGCGCTCGTGGAGGACCTCGGCGACATCGACGCCCGCGGCATCTCCACGATCGACATCGGCGACGGGATCGTCGTGCGGGTCGGTCGCTACGGTCCCTACGTCGAGGAGGTCACCCCCGTCGGCGTCGACGCCGCGACGGGCGAGATGACCGAGGGCGCCGCGACGGCGACCCGGCGGGCCAGCATCACCGACGACATCGCCCCCGACGAGCTGACGCCGGCCCGGGCCCGCGAGCTGCTCGATGCCGCCGCCGACGACGGCCGGGTCCTCGGCACCGACCCGCAGACCGGCCACGAGATCGTCGCCAAGGCGGGCCGCTACGGGCCCTACGTCACCGAGGTCCTCCCGGAGGCCGAGGCCCCGACACCGGCCCGGGGCCGGGCCAAGGCCGTCAAGCCCAAGCCCCGCACCGCGTCCCTGTTCAAGGACATGGACCTCGCGACGATCGACATCGACACCGCGCTGCGGCTCCTGTCGCTGCCCCGCGTCGTCGGCGCCGACCCCGAGTCCGGTGACGAGATCACCGCGCAGAACGGCCGGTACGGGCCCTACCTCAAGAAGGGCACGGACTCGCGCAGCCTGGAGTCGGAGCAGCAGCTGTTCGAGATCACCCTCGAGCAGGCCCTCGCGATCTACGCCCAGCCCAAGCAGCGCGGGCGGGCCGCGGCCAAGCCGCCGCTCGCCGCCTTCGACGCCGACCCGGTGTCGGGCAAGCCGGTCGTCGTCAAGGACGGGCGCTTCGGTCCCTACGTCACCGACGGCGAGACCAACGCGACGCTGCGCCGCGACGACGACCCGGCGACGCTGACGGCCGAGCGTGCCTACGAGCTGCTCGCCGAGAAGCGGGCCCGGGGGCCGGTCACCCGCAAGCGCACGACGCGGAAGACGACCACGACGGCCGCGAAGCGGACCACCGCCAAGCGGACCGCCGCGAAGACGGCGACCACGAAGAGCTCGGCCACGAAGAGCACCGCCACGAAGAGCACGGCGACCAAGAGCACGGCGGCGAAGAAGGCCTGAGGTGAACCCGCTGGTCGTCGCGACGACGATGACGAAGCGTGGGTTCTTCGGGCCCGCGATGCCTCACCGGCTCGCCCTCCAGCTGCTCAGCATGAAGGTGTGGGGCTTCGGCCTCGCCGGCGCGCTGCGGCAGGCCGCGTCCCGGTCCCCGGGCCGGGTCGCCGTCGTCGACGACGATCGGCGCCTCACGTATGCCGAGCTGCTCGCCGAGAGCAGCGCCGTCGCCGCGCACCTGTCCTCGCGCGGCATCGGGGCCGGCGACCGGATCGGGCTGCTCGCGCGCAACCATGTCGGTGCGGTGTCGGCGATCCTCGCCGCCAGCGCCCTGGGCGCCGACCTCGTCCTGCTCAACACCGGCCTCGGGGCCTCCGCGCTCGGCGACATCGTCGCGGCGCAGGAGCTGGGCCTCGTCGTGCACGACGACGAGCTCTCCCCTCTCGTCGCCGATCTGGAGGCCGTGTCGGTCTCCGAGTCGGAGCTGCTGCGCGAGGTGCGGCTGCTCGGCCGCGTCCCCGACCCCCGCCCGCCGGCGGAGCCCGGGCGGACCATCGTCCTCACCTCGGGCACGACGGGGACGCCCCGGGCCGCGACCCGGCGCACCCCGAGTGGCCTCGGTCCCGTGGTGTCCATCCTCGACCGCATACCGGTCAACACCTGCGACCGGATCCTCGTCTCCGCCCCGCTGTTCCACTCGTGGGGGTTCGCCGCGCTCCAGATGGGTCTCGGCATGCGGGCGACCCTCGTCCTCCAGCGGCGGTTCGACCCCGTCGCGGCGCACGACGCGCTCGTCCGCTACCGGTGCCAGGCCATGTTCGCCGTGCCCGTCCTCGTCGAGCGGATGCTCGCGGCCGCCGTCGCCGGCGACCTGCCGCGGCCCCCTGCGCTCCGCGTGGTCGCGGTGAGCGGGTCGGCCCTCTCGGCGGGGTTCGCCCCGCGCTTCATGGACCGCTACGGGGAGGTGCTGCACAGCCTCTACGGGTCGACGGAGGCGTCGTGGGTGTGCATCGCCGATCCCCGCCAGCTGCGCCGTGACCCCTCGACGGCGGGCACGCCGCCCCTGGGGACGCGGGTCGAGATCCTCGACGACGCGCTCGACCCGGTGCGGGATGGGGTCGTCGGACGGATCTTCGTCGAGAACGACCTCGTGCTCGAGGGCTACGAGGGTGGAGCGGAGGCGGTGCCGTCCCACGACGGGATGATCGAGACCGGCGACCTCGGCCACCGGCGGCGCGGCCTCTACTACGTCGACGGACGCGCCGACGACATGATCGTCAGCGGCGGGGAGAACGTCCACCCCTCGTCCGTGCAGCGCATCCTCGAGGAGAGCCCGCAGGTCCGCGAGGTGTGCGTCACCGGTGTGCCCGACGCCGAGTTCGGGCAGCGGCTGGCGGCGTTCGTCGTCCTCGAGGAGGGTGGCGTGCTCGATGCCGACGAGGTGCGGGTCCTCGTCCGCTCCCGGCTGGCCCGGCACGCCGTGCCGCGGGACGTGCACTTCGTCGACGCGCTGCCACGCAACGCCGCCGGAAAGGTCCTCGCGCGCGAGCTGGTCGCCCGCGACCGCTGAGGAGCCCGCGACCGGATGCCCGCGGCATGGGGGAGCCCGGTCGCGGCAGGGTCGCTACCGGGGCCGGGCTCGCAGATAACGCTACCATTTCTCGCGCCGCTCGTCGGCAACCGGGCCGATCCGAGCCGAATCGGGTTGCGCGGCGCCTCCGGGCCGCCGGTCAGCGGTCGCTGCGGAGCCACTCGCCGAAGGCGTAGGGCTCCCGGGTGAACAGGTAGGTCGCCCAGTGGAACGCGGTGACCCGGCCGTCGGCGTCGCGCCGGAGCCGGAGCAGCTCGCCGCGCTCGCGCCCCCGCACGGTCCGGTAGACGTCGGGCGCGACGGGCTCGAAGAGCGAGGGCTCGGGGGCGGCCGGGCCGTCGAGCCGGGCCTCGAGCCGGCCCTCGCGGACCGAGAGGACGAACGGCTGGCCCTCGGAGAACCACCGGCCGAGCAGCGGGCGGACCTCGTCCGGCACGGCGGTGCCCGGCCGCCAGGGGGCGGGAAGCACCGGCTCGTGCTCCATGGCATACGAGCCGAGGACGGCCGCGAAGGTCCCCGGGCCCGTCGTCGCCGACTGGTTGGCCATGAACAGCCCGGTCGTCGCCGACTCCCGCTCGGTGAAGAAGCCGGTGATGAACCCCGGGTGGCCACCGGTGTGCCCGACCCAGGTGCGGCCCTCGTGCCGCAGGATCTGGAAGCCGAGGCCGTATGCCTGGGTCCAGCCGACCGGGTCGGCCATCGTCTGCGGCTGGACCATCTCCTCGACGGTGTCCGGGGCGAGGATCTCGTCGGTCGGGTCGGCGAGGAAGCCGTGCCAGGTCGCCATGTCGGTGAGCGTGCTGCAGATCCCGCCGGCCGGGCTCATCGCACTCGGCGTGAGCGACGGCTCGCGCACCGGCACGTCGGTCCACGGCGGCACGTAGTAGCCGACCCCGTGTCGTCCGGAGAAGCCGAGCGTCGTGCGGCCCATGCCGAGCGGCTCGAGGAAGCGGCGCCGGACGCTGGCGAACCAGTCGCCCCCGTCGAGCTCGACGACGACCCGCCCGAGCATCGCGTAGCAGAGATTGCTGTAGTGCCAGCGGACCCGTGGCCGGAGCACCTGCTCGGCCTCGCCCCACCCGAGGAGAAGGCCTGCGCTGTCAGGGAACTCGAGAGTGTCCCAGACGTCCCCGACCGGCTCGCGCTGCATCCCGGAGGTGTGCGACAGCATCTGGCGGATCGTCACGCCGGGGTGCCCGGCGCCCGGGACGTGCCGGTCGACGGTGTCGTCGAGGGAGAGCCGCCCCTCGTCCCGCAGCCGCATGACGGTCGCCGCGACGAGGGTCTTGGTGTTCGAGGCGACCTCGAACTGCGTGTCCGGGTCGGGCGCGACGTCGGGCTCGGCGAGGTCGGCGGCACCGATCCCGGTCCACCAGCGCAGGCTGCCCGCCCGGGCCACCCCGGCGGCGACACCCGGGATCCGGTCGGCGATCTGCTTGTCGAGGGTCAGGCGGTGCAGGGCGGCGACGGTCGGACCGCTGAAGGCTTCCGCGGGGGAGGTCATGCGGCCTACCGTATGCGACGCTCCGGGCGCTGCGCGGAGGCCTTCCCCCGCAGCTCGGCGCGCACGACCTGCTCGAAGCGCCCGACGTCGGGGTCGGTGCTGTCGGCGAGCGCGCAGAGCAGCACCTTCGTCGGCGACAGGTCGTCGATCGGCACGAACCGGACCCCGGGGTGGGCGTAGAACTGCGAGATCGAGTCGGCCGACAGGGCGATCCCCCGCCCCGTCGCGCAGTGCTCCAGCATCTCCTCGACGGCCGTGATCGACGGCCCGAGACGCGGTCTCGACCCGTCGGGGCGGGGGACCACGAGCCAGTAGTCGATCCAGGCCCGCGAGCCGGTGGCCGAGGGGAGGAACACCTCGTCGGCGATCTCGGCGAACGAGACGCTCCGGCGGTGGGCGAGCGGGTGGGAGACGGGCAGGACGACGACCCGGCGCTCCTCGAGCACGGTGATGCAGCGCAGCGTCTCCGGCGGCTCCGGCTCCCGCACGAAGGCGAGGTCGACGTCCCGGTTGAGGATCACCTCGACCTGGTCGCCCCACTCGACGTAGCGCATCTCGATGTCCACGTCCGGCAGCTCCCGCGCCACCGCGCCGAGCAGGTCCTGGGTGTGCACCCCGGCCCCGGTCGACATGAAGCCCACCCGCAGCACCCGTCGACCGGGCGAGGTGAGGGTGGCCCACGTCGAGATGCGGTCCGCGGCGGACACGGCGGCCTGGGCGAGCGGCACGAACTCGGCGCCCCGCGCGGTGAGGCGGACCGACCGCGACGTGCGCTCGAACAGCTGCACCTTGAGGACGTCCTCGAGATGACGGATCTGCTGGCTGAGGGCGGGGCTCGTCACGTGGAGCCGCTCGGCCGCTCGGCGGAAGTGCTCCTCCTGCGCGAGGACGAGGAAGTAGCGCAGCACACGGGGATTGATGTCCATGGGGTTCCCTCATCGTAGAGCGCCGGCCGGCTGCTCGATCCGGCCGGCGCTCCCCGTCGGGCAGGTGCCCGCTCAGCTCAGGCCGGCCTCCGCGGCGGTCAGCTGGAGGGCGAGGACGTGGGCGTGCTGGCGGACGAGGAAGAGGTTCCCGCCCATGACCCAGAGGCCGTCCTGGCCGCTGGGCCGCCAGACGCCGCGGATCTCGTTGCCCTCGTCCACGCCCCACACCTCGCTCACGCGACCGCGCACGTCCTCGCCGAACAGGTCGCCGATCACGTCGCGGACGTTGCCGTAGCCGGTGGCCAGGATGACGACGTCCGCGTCCTCCTGGGTGCCGTCGGTGTAGACGACACCGGTCGGGGTGAGCCGCTCGACCTCCACACCGGACCGGATCGCGACCCGGCCGTCGATGATGGCCGCCGAGGCGCCCACGTCGATGTAGTAGCCGCCGCCCCGCCGGTAGAACAGCTCCTGGACGCCGACGGGGTTGAAGGTGAACCCGGCCGCCTCGAGGCCCTCGATCATGTCGGCGTCGCGGCGCTGGATCTCGGCGAAGGCCACGTCCCGGTGGAGCTGGAAGAGCACGGGCAGCGGGAACGACCCGGCGAGCAGGTCGCCGTGCTTGACGTTCGCGTCCTCGCCGTAGAGACCCTCGAACAGCACGTCGAACATGTTCTGGCTGCTCGCGACCTGGGTCTGCGAGCGCTGGACCATGGTGACCGGCACGCCGTTCTCCGCCAGGTCGTGCGCGATGTCGTGCGCGCTGTTCGAGGCGCCGACGATGACGACCTTGCGCCCCTGGAAGTCCGTCCCGTCGCTGAACTCGCTGGAGTGCATCACCTGCCCCCGGAACTCGTCCTCGCCGGGGAGGGTCGGCCTCGTCGGGCTGCCGCTCACCCCCGTCGCCAGCACGATGTGGTGCGGGTGGAGGGTGCGGCTCTCGCCGGCCCGGTCGACCTCGACGGTCCAGGTGCCGGACGCCTCGTCGTACTCCGCGCCGGTGAAGGTCGTGCTCGTCCACGCGTCGAGCTCGAGCACCGATGCATAGGTCTCCAGCCAGTCGCCGAACTTGTCCTTGGGCGTGAAGGTCGGCCAGGTCGCCGGGAACGGCAGGTAGGGCAGGTGGTTGGAGTGCACCGGGTCGTGGAGGACGAGCGAGCGGTAGCGCTTGCGCCAGTTGTCGCCGAGGCGGGCGTTGCGCTCCAGGACGAGGGCGGACACGCCCATCTGCTTCAGCTCGGCCGCCAGGGCCAGACCGCTCTGCCCGCCGCCCACGATGACGACCGACGGCTCCGCGTCGCGGAAGTCGCGCTCCGCCTCGCGCCGGTCCAGCCAGGTGACCTGCGATCGGTGCCCGCCGTGCACGACGCCCTTGGGCCGGTTGCTCCCCGTCGTGGGCTCGTGGCCGGCGAGGGTCTCGAGGCGGGCGAAGAAGGTCCAGGCCAGCCACGTGTCGTCGGGCGCCTGGACGAGGCGCACGACGGCGCTGCCGTGGCCGAGCCGGTGCTCGAAGGAGAGGATGGCCTGCACCCACGCCGGCCCGTCCGGTCCGGGGACGGCGAACGGCTCGTAGGTCGGGTCGAGGGCGAAGCCGTGCGCGCCCATGTGCTCCAGGCCCGTCCCGAGGTGGTCGGCGATGGCGCCGCGGCCCTGGACGGTCTGCAGGTCCCACCGGGTGACCAGCTGGTCGCGCCACCACCCGTCCTCGGTGAACAGGGCGGCGACGCCGGTGGCGTCGCCGGCGTCGAGGGCGCCCTGGAACGCCGAGAGCCAGGCCTCCGTCACGGCGCGTGCGTCGAGCTGCGGGCCGCTCATGCCGTGGTCCCCCCGTCCGCCGTGATGACGGCCCCGTGGATGAAGGAGGCCTCGTCCGACATGAGCCACGCGACGAGGGCGCCCATCTCCTCGGGCCGGCCGTACCGGCCGAGCGGGATGTTGGCGACGAGCATGTCGTGGACCGCCTGCGCGTCGCCGGGGTTCCACTGCTCCTCGAGGCTCGTGATCATCCGGGTGGCGATCTGCCCGGGGGCGATGGCGTTGACCCTGACACCTCGGGGCCCCGCCTCGAGCGCGGCGGTGCGGGTGAGGCCGACGACCGCGTGCTTGCTCGCGACGTAGGCGGACAGGCGCGGGACACCCTCGAGGCCGGCCTGGCTGGCGGTGTTGACGATGGAGCCGCTGCCCTGGGCGTACAGGTGGGGAAGGACGGCTCGCATCCCGTAGAACACCCCGCCGACGTTGATCGACTGGACGCGCTGGAAGTCGTCGGGGTCGAGCTCCTCGAGGGGGACGGCCTTCCCCTCGATGCCCGCGTTGTTGTGCAGGTGGTCGATGTGGCCGAAGCGGTCCAGCGTCGCCTGGACGTATGCCTCGGCGCCGGCGGCCGTCGACACGTCACCGGCCACGGCGAGGACCTGGTCGCCGAGCTCGGCGGCCAGCGCCTCGAC